>CALKNZ010000089.1 GCA_938091995.1 uncultured Luminiphilus sp.
AAAATGTAATCATGGTTAAGTGCCGCGACCACGTTGGCGCACATATTACGTTCAGTAAGCGCTTGGCTCACCGCCGCGGTAAGACCAACGGCTTCTAAATCTGAGTAAACTTGCAAGGTTATTTTGGCAAACCTTTGCGCAGTACCGGTTCTGACTGAAGGGGCTGAGGTCTCCTTTTTAATGAGCGTTATGCCCTCAGACTCCTGAATGAGTGCAAATAGCGTTGTGGTATCGAGGGCGGGTAGGCTGCCGTTTGGAATACTTTCGAAAATCCACGGATCTGGTGATAACGTGGGGTGTAAGTGGGTCAGCAGTGCGGAGCAGGTTTGTTGGCTGGGCATGGCATAGGTCTCTCAACAAGGTACTGTAGGTGCGTCAAAAATAATGTCTCGCTGACGCTTTGGTTGCAGTTTTTGTTGACCTCAGCGTTCCATACATCGGTCTTCAATGTCTATTGATAATGTTGTGAGTCCGTTTTAGTCCTGGAGGCCGTTGGCAGGTTGACCAGTGTAGATTTCGGTGTCCCGATATACTGTCTTGGTAATACCGGTTGTCAGTTAATGGAGTTTAAATGAACCAAGTCTTCGAAATTTCCCGAGCAGCTCCCCAGGACATTATTCATATAATCCGCTTTATTCGTGAATTGGCCGACTATGAACGTGCATTAGAGCTGGTAGACGCTACTGAGGAAGATCTTAAAAAAGCACTATTCGGTGAATCCCCAAAAGTGTGGGCCGACATTTGTCGTTGCGATGGCGAGCCGATCGGTTTTGCGCTGTATTTTTTTAATTTCTCGACCTGGGTTGGACGTCACGGTTTATTTCTGGAAGACCTCTATGTCTCACCGGAGCACCGGGGTAGTGGCGCGGGAAAGGCGTTATTTAAACATCTCGCTCGGGTTGCTCTGGCAAATGACTGTGGACGTTTTGAATGGAATGTTTTGAAGTGGAATGAACCCGCAATAAATTTTTACGAGGCTTTTGGAGCTAAGCCCCAATCGGAATGGGTTGGCTATCGCTTGTCGGGATCTGCCCTGGCGGCACTTGCAGGCGCCTAGATTTTCACAAGATCGGCATTTCCAGAAAACTACCTGCTGGCCTTCGTCGGGTTCGGCCCTTTGTGACTTTGCGCTAAATTTTGGTAGGCTAACTTACACCCAGCGGGGGTGATGGAGCTCCATGAGATGGGTGTGGTTTTAACATGCAAATATACGGGTGCGTTCTACGGCCATTTGAGGGAGTGCATTAACGGGCTCTATCATCACCGAAGCATCTATTGCTGAAAGAGCGTTAGATTGTGATAACGACTGATCTAATCACAGCGACGCATAGTCGCCCGATTACCGGATTAATTTTGGCGCTGATGCTAGCCAGTTGCGCCACTGCACCGGTGGTGACTGACAAACCTAAGGCTTATTTCGATGATCGAGGCTACACGGCGTCACCCTTAGCGGCGCTGTCTCAGTCGCAGTCGAATTCTGGGGTGGCTTTACTGGCTGACCCCGGTGAAGCTCTGCAAGCTAGGCTTTATATGGCCGAACTGGCGCAAACCACGCTTGATTTGCAGTATTACCTTTGGCAGGCCGATGACAGTGGTATGGCGTTGACGTCTGAGGTTTTGGCTGCGGCTGACCGAGGCGTACGTGTTCGTATATTGCTCGATGATATTTATCATTCAGGTCGGGATTCAGCCTATGGGACATTAAATGCGCACCCCAATATTGAGGTGCGCATTTTTAATCCTATGGGTAATCGCGGCGCTGCTAAAAGCTCTAATTATGTCCTGAATAAAAAGACGCTTAATTATCGTATGCACAATAAGATTTTTCTGGTGGATGGCGTTGCGGTTATTCTCGGAGGTCGCAACATTGGCGATGAGTATTTTGGCCGAAACCCCAGTTTTAATTTTCAAGATATGGATGCAATCGCGATGGGAGCCGTGGCCCGAGAGGCCGGTTCCGCTTTTGATCTATTTTGGAATGCGGAGCTCGCGATACCTGTGGAGGCATTTGGAGGTTTAGACCCTTACAAGATCGATCCTGCCCAGTTGGATAGGCTGGAGGCGGCGCGGCAGCGGGTGCGCCCAGTCACGGAGACCAGTAATGAGGTCTCATCCGCCGCTGACACTTGGTTGAGCGCACTGTCGGATAACTTGCTATGGACCGAAGCTCAGGTTGTCGTTGATCGGCCTGATCGCGGTATGGAGTATCCCGATACGGCATTCACGAAATTTACTGAAGATCCTAGTTTTTATCCGACGGAATCTCTGGTGATTCAAACGGCTTACTTAATCCCTAATGGTCCGGTATTGGAAGACCTAGCCAATGTGAGTGGCACCGGCGTTAAGGTAAAAATACTGACAAATTCGGCACTTTCAACAAACCATAAGTCTGTTCACGCCTACTACGCGCCCTATCGAAAACCATTGCTGAGGGCAGATATAGCGCTCTATGAGCTTAAGGGTACGGGTGCTCTAGCGGCCTATTTGGATCGAGTTGGGGATGATGCCCACGCGGGGCTGCACACCAAAGCCATGGTCATCGATGAGCGGATCAGTGTTATCGGGTCCTATAATATGGATCCGCGTTCTCGGGTATGGAATTCGGAAATCGCTTTGGTGGTCGATGACATGACGTTTGCCTCTGAGGTCGCTCAGGAAATGGCGCGAGATTTCGATCCTGAGGCGGCTTGGCTATTGTCTCTCGATCAAAAGGGAGAGCTATTGTGGAGTGGAGAGTCGGGGGGGGATGTTGTTGAATGGGACCTCGATCCAGGTAGTAGTTGGTGGGACCGATTTCTCTGGCGCATAATAGGGCTCTTCCCATTTGAGAACGAGTTGTAGCGCTGGTCTGTGACATCAAAGATTTGATCATAGAAGCGTTCTGCGCAATGGATAAACGCCGCGGTTAGTCTCTTATATCGCACTATTTAACAAATTGAGTACAGAGTTTCATGAAAGGAATACTGATACGTCATTGCTTGCTCCTAGTCGCGCTGATTTGGGCTCCCATAGGTGTAGCTGAAGAAAGCAAGGAAGAGGTGGGTAGTGGCCGGGTTGCCTTTGCTCAGCTTGGCCAAGAGCTGCCTGATGCTAATAGTTATCGCACTGCATCGGGAGCTCCCGGTCACGCCTACTGGCAACAACGTGCAGACTACAAAATTAGTGCCGTACTTGATGCGCCTGCACGTCGGATTTCTGCGTCGGCCGATATTGGATATACCAATAACAGTCCCGACACCCTGACCTATATTTGGCTGCAGTTGGATCAGAATCGTTTTCGTAAAGACTCATTGGACCAACGCTCTCGAACGGTGAGTAAAGATCAGGTCAGTTACGGGACGCTCCGAGAACAACAATCCTATGCCGATACCACCTACGGCTATGAAGGGCTGCTATTTATGGATGACCAGGGTCAACCCATGGCAGCGACGTTGGTCGATACCATGGCACGCCTAGATCTCAGTCGCCCGCTGTCTCCCGGGGAGCGACTCGAGTTTTCCGTGAATTGGCACTTTAATGTTCTTGAGGAGGTGGCGGTAGGTAGCCGTGGGGGCTACGAATATTTCGAAGAAACCAACACGCAGCTGTTTTTTTTAGCGCAATGGTTTCCGCGGCTTGCGGCTTATACCGACTACGCTGGCTGGCAAAATAAAGCGTTTTTAGGTCGGGGTGAATTTACCCTGGAGTTTGGCGACTACGAGGTGGCCCTAACCGTTCCAGACAATCATGTTGTGTCGGCAACCGGTGTTCTCGCCAATCCCGAGGTCGTGCTGTCCTCCGAGCAGCGCAGCAGGCTCGACGCTATAAATAGTCAAAAGCCGCAATTTATCGTGACCCCAGAAGAGGCCTTGGCGAATGAAAAAACTCAGTCTTCGGGGGAAAAAACCTGGATCTACAAGGCGGAGAACGTCCGAGATTTTGCCTGGGCAAGTTCCGCTAAATTTATTTGGGACGCAATGATTCACGAACAGCCCGGAGCCCAATACGCTTCCGTGCTGGCGATGTCTTTTTACCCTAATGAAGCTGAGCCGGTGTGGTCTCAGTACTCGACCCAAGCAGTGGTCCACACGCTGGATGTCTACAGTCGATTTTCATTCGATTACCCCTATCCCACAGCCCAGTCGGTGAATACCTGGGAGGGGGGTGGAATGGAATATCCTATGATTACCTTTAATGGTTATCGACCCGACCCACCGCGGGCGAAGCCGGAGAAGCCCGAGTCGGCGGAGACTCGCGCTAACGAGGCGCGGGCGTACTCTCGCCGAGTTAAATACGGTTTGATTGGTGTGATCATTCATGAAATTGGGCACATCTATTTTCCGATGATCGTGAACTCTGATGAACGTCAGTGGACCTGGATGGACGAGGGACTGAATACATTCCTAGAATACATGGCAGAGTTGGAATGGGAGGAGGACTATCCGGCCTTTCGAGATGACACGAATATTCTGGATTATATTCCGGGCTATATGACCTCGGAAAATCAGGTGCCCGTGATGACGCAATCTGATTCTATTCTGCAGTTTGGTCCCAACGCCTATGTGAAGCCAGCTGCGGCACTCACGGTTCTGCGTGAGACCGTCATGGGACGTGAGCTATTTGACTTTGCCTTTCGCGAATACGCCCAACGCTGGAAATTCAAACGTCCAACCCCTGCAGATTTTTTCCGCACAATGGAGGATGCATCTGGAGTTGACCTCGATTGGTTTTGGCGCGCTTGGTTTTACGGCACTGATCACGTCGACGTGGCCCTTAAAGATATCCGCGTTTACCGATTGAAAAGTGACGACCCAGACATCGATGCACCGTTAGACCGTATGGAAGCGTCCCGGGATAAACCTGAACCCGTGACTGTGCTGCGCAATCGAGAAGAAGGGCGTATCCCTCGCGAGAGTCGCTTCGATGAGTTAGAGGATCTTTATAGCAATAACGATCGATTTACTGTGACTAACAAGGATCGTAATGAGGCGCTAAAAGCCTACAAAAAGTTGGAGCCCTGGGAGCAGGCAGTGCTCGCTAGAGCGCTCGAAGAAGACCCCATGTTTTATTTTTTAGACTTTGAGAATGTCGGGGGAGTGCCGTCGCCGATCCCTCTGGAGATTTACTATGAAGATGGCTCAAGTCGAAGGTTAATGATCCCTGCGGAAATTTGGCGTCAAAATGCGAAGAAGGTAACTCATCGATTGGTGGAGGCCATGCCCATTGCGTATGTGCAGATTGATGGAGCCCATCAAACTGCTGACACAAATTACGCGAATAACCGTTTCCCTCCAGAAATCCGAGCATCGAGGCTGAAGACCTATAAGCGCGATAGGGAAACTCGTAATTTGATGGCAGACCTTTTGGTGGAGCTCAAGAAAAAATCGGGTGAAGGAACCGAGCAGGGCAGCCATGTCGAACTTGAAGCGGTTCAAGACTGAAGTTATTGAAAATGACAGCGCTTAATGGTCGTAGCCCTCAAGAAGTTATGCTCAATAGGTGGTGTGTTTTTGTCAGGCCTGATCAACGAAGGCCTGTTCAAGGTAGGGGTCGACCAGAGCATCGGCCACTTCCAGCGTTAGGGACGCTCGCAAGCATAGGGATACGTTCAAAGGCAGAAGTACCCTTAAAGGCAGCAGCATCCTCGAAGATAGAAGCGCTCTTTGACTATTGCTCTATCCAGTTTTTCGGCTGTGCGTTGGCGGCGCTGCTACTACTGTGGGCACAAGCTGGTGAGGCTCACCGTGAGCATGGTGTATGGACAGAGCTGATCTGGTCAGAGGACCGGTTTGAAATTACGCATCATATGCACCTGCAGGATGCCCACTCAGTTTTAGCGGGGTTAGATGCCGACACAGGCCTCGATAGTCCCGAGGGCTTGGCGCGTCTGGCGCTGTACGTTGAGGATCGTTTTTCGCTGGTTTACGGTGGCGAAACTGTCCCGCTTGATTTGCTTGGGGCTGAGGCGGAGGGAGACTTTTTGTATGTATTTCAAGAGTGGCCGATTGCAGAGCCCATCGAGATGCCGCAAATTAAAAGCACCCTACTGGAAGACATACACCCCGACGCCAAGACTTGGGTTCGTATAGAAGCGCCGGGCCTAAACCGAGCCTGGGCAGTGGGTGACCCTGATTCGAGAAGGTAAGACTGATAGATCTGCTCAAAGTTGTGGCGGTTTACTTGGTTGCCGCTGTGAAGCCTTCACTAAGTCACGGTGGCTCGTTGTGAAAACCGTTGCTCACGATATATGCCCGATTTTAATATATCGGCAAGAGTTGTGACGGCAATGTTGATGTCAGCACGCTGGTTATACAGCGGTGCGATGCCAAAGCGAATAATGTCAGGCTCGCGAAAGTCGACAATCACCCCGCGCTCAATTAACGCCTGACTAATCGGGAAACCGTGTTCGAGACGCAAACTGACTTGCGAGCCCCGCCTTTGCGCTTCCCCCGGTGTTAAGCACTCAATGCCCGACGTCACCGGATTGTTGGCCAATTGGTCCATTAAGTATTGCGTTAGGGCCAGGCTCTGTTGGCGCAGCGTCTTTATAGTGACGGTCTCAAAGACCGATAAGGCAGCTTGAGCCGCCGCCATGGCAATGACACTTTGGGTCCCGGTTAGAAATCTGGTGATGCCTGGCGCGGGTCGGTAATTGGGTTCAAAGGCGAAGCGATCGGCATGCCCCATCCATCCAGGTAGGGGATTGGTCGCGCTTTGATGCCGCTTGGCAATGTACAGAAATCCCGGAGAGCCTGGGCCTGCGTTGAGAAATTTATAGGTGCAGCCCACGGCCATATCCACATGATGGCGATTTAATTCGGCTTCGATAACCCCTGCGCTGTGGGCGAGATCCCAAAGTACCAAAGCACCCTGAGCCTGAGCCCTAGCAGTAATCTCCGGCAAGTTCCGTAGCGTGCCAGTTCGAAAATTGACATGAGAAAGGGACAATACGGCGACATTGCTAAAGTCCAGCGTCTCTAGCGTATTTATCTCGACGGCCTCAACTTGGCAACGCTGTGGGCCCAATAGGTTTGCCAGTCCTCCAGCAATGTAATTGTCGGTGGGGAAGTGTCCCGCCTCGGTTATAATTCGGATACGTGGCGCATTAAGTTCTAGGGCCGCGGCCAGACCTTTAAAAAGATTGATCGAAAGATTATCGCAACATAAAACTTCCCCGGGGCCAGCACCAATCAGTTGGGCGATACGATCGCCTACGGTACTGGGCAGGTTAATCCAGTCGTGCTTGTTCCAACCCGCTATTAGGTCTTCACCCCATTGGCGGCTAACGACGGTGTCAAGGTGACGTCTGACGGTATCGTGGAGGGCGCCTAGGGAATTACCGTCGAGATAAACACGCTGTGCAGATAAATGAAATCCAGCACGAATCGTCGCCAATGCCTCGTCGGTATTAGTCATCGCTTTGACGGCCTGTTTGGGTCAAATTTCGCAAGGTTTCCAGTACCTGACTGAAGGCTGCGGTGCCCGGGTGGATGAGATCGAAATGTCCCGATTTGGCAATGATTTGAGTGTGGGCTTTGGTAAAGCCCGTCAGTTGATCTAAGCCCACAATGGTGTCGGCGTCGCCGACAATTAAACGTATGGGTTTGGGAAACACTTTGTCATGGACCGTTGCCAAGGCATAGCGATCCGGGTGTGACTCTGGTGGTCCGCCCATAAATTCCGCAACCATGCTTGGACAGGAGCCGGTTTGTTGCCCATAGGTCGTTAAATCGGTAATGGCCGCCAAGGCCATAGCACCTTTGATGGGCAGGGTAGGGTCAGCGGCGACCAAAAGGGCAAGGTGGCCCCCTGCGGAGTGGCCGATTAGCCAGGGTTCTTCGCCACTAAGGGCGGCAACTTGCTGGGTAGCTCGCACAATATCGTCGACCGACCCCGGCCAGCCACCCCCCGGGTCTCCAACCCGACGATATTCAGTGAGCCACACGTGGTATCCAGCAAGTGCCAACGCGGTGGCCATGGGTATGGCGTGCTGGCGATCATAAGCGCTGGACCAGCAACCACCGTGAACGATGAGTAGAGTTGCACGGGGACTTACCGGTGATTGGAAGTAGAGCAGAGTTTGCTGTGCGGCTTGGCCATAGGTAAAGGATTGGGTTGCTGTGCTGCCAATGGGTAAGGCCAGTAGGTCGTCGAAAGAGACGGGCATGGAGACCCCAGCATTGTCTGGTGGCGTCGCCGTATCAGCGTTTGAAGACAGGGCGCTGCTACATGCCATGCCGCCTAAAAGTATGGCGGTGCACAGCCAGCGCACTGCGGCGCACCCCGAGTGCTGAAGGGCGTATTGATTCATGCCTTGTAGCCGTAATGACTCAGGCCTCAGCGACCTCATACATGCCGTTATTCTCACGCATGTACATCGACTGTTTTGGCTTGGCAAAAACCCGTTCCATCATGGGTTCAAAAAAGCTGAGTGGAAACGTCTCAGCCTCTGGATCGAAGGCAGGTGCGTCGTATTTTTCGATAAATTCTAGCGTGTAGTCGTATAGAGGGTGGTCCCGGTACTGGTCGCGCATATTGCGATCCAGTCCCAAGTGGTGCAGGAAGTAATAGCCCTGAAATTCGGCATGATGCCGCACCATCCAAGCGTTATCTTCGCTGACGAAAGGCTCAAGAATTGTCGCTGCAATATCGGCATGGTTGGCAGGACCAAGGGTATCGCCGATATCATGAAGTAGGGCGCAGACCACATACTCCTCATCTTTACCATCTTTATGCGCTAATGTTGCGGTCTGTAAACAGTGGGCTAGGCGATCAATCGGAAAGCCGCCACAATCGCCCTCGAGAAGCTTAAGGTGCGCCAAAAGGCGTCCGCATAAGCCTTTTGCATGCTGCGCGGCTTCACCACCAATGATGGTCCAATCTTCTACTGTGCCGTCTTTCATGTGGTGAAATTTGGCGCGCTGCTCGTTTGCTGCTTGCATGGCGCTGTCCTCCTATTAATAAGTAATGCCTAAGGGCCGTTTGCAGTAATGATGATCTGGGATGCAGGTCAAAGCAAGCGTATGCGGTGCTGAGGATTTTTAAGCACCTCTAATCCCACAGTTTTACTCTTTTTACTGGGTTTACGGTAGGGTACGGCGTCACCCCAACGCAATGGAATCAGGGAATCAACATGAGCAACAGCACCCACACTTTTGCTGCCGACCCCCGCAATGCCGACATACAGATCAACATCAACGGCGATCTGTTACCTAGAGATAAAGCGGTGGTTTCGGTGTTCGACAGCGGATTTATCCTCGGTGACGGTATCTGGGAAGGCCTTCGTGTGCACGAAGGGGTGATACCTTTCATTACCCAACATCTGAAACGACTCTGGGAGGGCGCAAAGGCGCTTGATCTGGAGCTGGGCCTCGACAAGGCTGAGTTAGAGGCGCGCCTCTATGACACCTTAGAAGCCAACGCGATGCGGGAGCACGTGCATATTCGTCTCATGGTCAGCCGCGGCATTAAATCCACGCCCTATCAGGATCCCGCGTTCACCATCAGCCCGCCTACAATCGTCATTATTCCAGAGTATAAAAGTCCCGACCCTTCCCTTAACGACCGGGGTGTTCGGCTGTACACCGTGTATGTGCGTCGCGGCTACGCCGACGTGCAGGATCCTCGGATTAACAGCCATTCCAAACTGAACTGTATTTTTGGCTGTATTCAGGCGGCCAAAGCGGGTTACGACGAAGCGCTGATGCTTGACCCCCACGGTCATGTCGCCACCTGTAATTCGACCCATTTCTTTATTGTCCGAGACGGTGAGGTGTGGACTTCCAGCGGGGATTACTGCCTTGACGGCATTACCCGACGCAACGTGATTAACCTGTGCAAGGCCAACGGCATACCCGTGTTTGAGAAAAACTTTTCGGTGATGCAGGCCTACGGTGCCGACGAAGCCTTTGTTACGGGTACCTTTGCCGGACTGACTCCGGTCTTTGACATCGATGGTCGTCAGGTTGGCGACGCTCGACGGGGGCCCATGGTGGACCGGTTGCAGGGACTGTACCGTGATCTGCTGAACCATGAGGTTCAGTCCCATCGCCAGGCTCAGGGTTGAATGACAGTTCGAATCGCCATGTGGTCGGGGCCGCGAAATATTTCTACGGCCATGATGCGTGCCTGGGAGAACCGTGCCGACTGTGCGGTGATCGACGAACCCTTCTATGCCTGCTATCTGGCGGACAGCGGGGCCCAGCATCCTGGTCGGGGAGAGATTCTCGCATCACAGCCCACGTGTAGGGAGAGGGTGATTGCCGGACTCACTGGGGATGAGCCCGCACCGGTCTATTATCAGAAGCACATGACCCACCATATGCCCGAAGGTTGCGACCTCTCTTGGGCGGTAGGTATGCGCCACGTGTTTCTGATCCGTGATCCGGCAGCGGTGATTGCGTCTTATCTGAACAAAATGCCTACGGTGTCTGCCGAGGACATTGGCATTGTCCGGCAGTGGGAGCTGTATAAAACCATCACCGATCTGACGGGTCGGCGGCCGCCAGTGATCGACAGTGCCGATGTCTTAGCCAAACCTTGTGTCGTGCTCGAGAAGCTCTGCGCCGCCCTCGATGTACCCTGGCGCGAACATGAAATGACCTCATGGCCTCTGGGACCTCGCGCCAGCGATGGCGTTTGGGCTTTGCACTGGTATCAGTCGGTTTGGGCATCTACCGGTTTCTCTGCGCCGTCGACTACCGCTGTAGATTTGTCTGGGGCGGCGCAGTCTCTGGCTCAGGACATGTTGCCTTTCTACGCGGCACTCTCAGCAGACCGCCTCAAGCCCGATTGAGTGCTTATTTGGCGCGCAGTTTCTCGCAGCTCTGAGCTGCTATTTCCGGGTGTTATTCAGGGGTGTGAATGATGACCCGGTTCGGGATAGTGTGAACCGGCCGCCGCTCAGTGGTAACGTAACCCCTCACCCCAATGCCAGCGATACAGCTTCTCCGGAGATTTCATGACCACCGTTAGCGATAGTTCCTTACTGATCAACGAGCAGGGTGCGCAAATGACCCTAACCCTGAACCGCCCCGAAGTGGGCAATGCCTTCAGTGGGGCTATGGTCGACGCCCTCTACCAAACCTTCAGCGATCTGGCGACACGGGATGACATACGTGTCGTCGTGTTGGAAGGTGCGGGCAAGCACTTCTGTTCGGGTCTTGATCTAGTGGATGGTGGCTGGGGTTTTAATGAGCGTTCGGTGGGCATGCTGCTGGGTGTGCAACGACGCATTGGGCGTCTGTATTTGGCCATGCGGCGTTGTCCACAGGCAATAATAGCCACCGTGCAGGGCGCTGCCTATGGCGGTGGCCTGAGTCTCGCCGCAGCCGCCGACCTGCGAGTTGCTGACAGCACTGCAAAATTCTGTGCCGCTTATATTCGTATTGGTCTCACCGGCGCCGATATGGCCAGCAGCTACCTCCTGCCGCGCCTGGTCGGTGGCTCTTTTGCGGCTGAAATGATGATGACCGGGCGTGCTTACGCTGCCGAAGCTATGGATAAACGCGGCTTTCTCTCCCACTTGACCGAGCCGGGGCAAAGGGAGGCATCGGTGTCAGCGCTGGTGAATGATTTATTGGCGACGGCCCCTCTGGGTCTTCGCCTGACCAAAGAGGCGGTGCACCTGGGTATTGATTCCCCCTCCATAGAAGCAACGATGGCTCTGGAGGATCGTCATCAGACCCTGTTGTCAATGACCGATGATGCGGCCGAAGCCATGCATGCCTTTCAGGAGCGAAGGCCCCCAGATTACAAAGGTCGGTGATGATAGGTTGAGGGCAGGTTCAGATTTTACTTTCAGTGCTGCGGCGCTACAGCCGAGTGGGCAGCCCTGATATGGCGCGGATGGTTTGTATTGCCTCAGGAGTGTTCCCACAGGCCAGAGGTTGTAAGGACAATGGGTTAGTCGCGTTGTCGGTAAAACCGCTGCAAGAGCTCGGCCGCGTCTCCCAACTGTGCGTTTTCCGGGCTGCCAGCTGCAGGTGATGCCAGAAAAGCTTCAAAGTCTTGTATCAGCTGCGTTTTTGCAGCTTCTCGGGCCGCTTCAGAGCGACGCCTGCTGTGCGGGTTTTTGGCAGCATCCTGCATTAATTCGGCTAGCCCCTGCCACAGCTCCGGAATGCCTTCGCCATCGGTGGCGATGGTGGTGAACACGCGTGGCGGCGTTGCGGCGGGTAAACACTGCAGCGATTGCTCAAGTAAAATTTTAGCGTTTTCAAGACCGGGTCGATCGGCTTTGTTTAAGACAAAGGCATCGCCCTGTTCCGTGAGGCCCGCTTTGTTCGCTTGGAAGCTGTCCCCCCAGCCGGGGTTGAGCACCACCGCCACACGATCTGCTAGCGCCATGACGTCCAGCTCGACCTGCCCAATGCCCAAGGTCTCAATGATGACCAGTGGCCAACCCGCTGCATCCAGTACGTTGACCGAGGCTCGCGTTGCGGCGGCAATGCCTCCCTGCTGGCCCCGTGAGGCCATGGAGCGAAAGAATACTTTCTGTTCGAAGTGGCGGTAGTCCATGCGCACCCGATCGCCCAACAGTGCGCCGCCGGTTACTGAAGAACTGGGGTCAACCGCTAACACCGCAACAGCGCCATAATGGTCTAGAGCATGGGGAAGCAGGGCGCTGATTAGTGACGATTTACCAGCGCCGGGCGGCCCGGTGATCCCCAATACGTGTGCGGACGCGGGCTGCTGAAGTGCCGTCTGCTCAATCGTCAGTGCCTCGGGTCCTCCTGACTCGATGGCTGAAATTGATTTAGCGAGCGCCCTACGTACGGTAAAGTCGTCTGGTGAAGAAGCGCTTGTGCCGTCGCTCATTGTGCTGCGCTGAGCCCCGTCAGCCGATTGGCTGAATCGACAATATCGGTCAGCATGGATCCGGGAGGAAATACTTCCAGCCCCTTCGCTTGGAGTTGCTTGCAGGCGTGGGGTGGAATAGTCCCACCGGCAAAGATCGGCATGTCTGGCGCGGCGGATTGCACCGCGTCAACCGCCCTCAATGCCACGTCGATGTGACCACCAACGTTAAGACCCACCAAATCAACATCCTCGTCAATAGCGGCCGCCACAATTTCAGCGGTGGTTGCCATGCCAATCATAATCACTTCAAACCCGGCATCGCGCAGGGCTCGAGCTACAATAGTAGGGCCCCGCCAGTGGCCATCCAGACCAGTTTTGGCCATAAGGATACGTTTTGGCATCAGGTAATCACCCCCTTTAACATTGAATTGGCGTGCGCCAGTCACCGAAAACTTCTCGATACACGTCACCCACCTCGCCCAGAGTTGCCTCGGCTTCGAGACAATCCATCATGATCGGCATAATGTTGTCGCTGCTGCGGCAAACACGCTCTAAATCTTTGAGCGCATTCTTTGCCCCTTTTTCATGTCGGGTCCGTTTAACTTCTTTGAGACGCTCCAGCGCCACATCAAAAGCATCATCGGTGCCGATAAATCCATCTATTTCAAAGGGGCTGCTATCGTCATGAGCCATAGTGACACCGACAATATTGGCCTCGCCACTTTCGGTCTGCATGAATTCTTTGTGCTGATTTTCTTCCGCTTTTGCGTGCAGCCAACCCGAATCAAGGCAGGCCAGATAGCCTCCTCGGGTTTGTATTTCTTCAAAAAAGGCCCAGGATTTTTCAACGAGTTGCGCGGTTAAAGTTTCGACATAGTAAGATCCGCCGAGGGGGTCGGTGACGTCTGTGAGTCCGGTTTCCTCCATGAGAATTTGTTGAATTCGGACCGACATTTGATGAGCGTGTTCAGAGGGGATGGACAGGGCTTCATCGTAGCCCGACACGCCCAATGACTGCACGCCACCCAAAACCGCACTCACCGCCATGAGTGCGCCGCGCACCAGATTATTCATGGGTTGCTGGTAAGCCATTTTTGATCCTGCGGTTACGCAGTGGATTCGCAGATTCGCGACCCGTTCATCTTTAATGTTGTAACGCTGCTTCAGCAGATCCGACCACATGAGTCGGGCGGCTCGCATCTTGCAGGCTTCCTCAAAAATCTTGATGGAGGCCCTGAAGCTTACTCCCCCACATCCCCTAGCTGCGACTTCAAGGGGAATACGACCCCGCAACTGAATCTCGTCGAGGTACTCCACGGCATTGGCAAACAAGCTCCCGAGCTCTTGATCTGGAGTGAGACCGGTATCGGCACCGTTGTAACCGGCGATTGACACAGGGACCCAGCGCGGAAGATGTTCAGTACAAAATTCGATGATATCGCCGTTGAATCGAAGGCCTGCATCGGTGGGAATTTGCTGTTTAGTCACGCAGCCCAGATAGGTGAGGTTAAAATCACTCTGCCCTGTGCCGGCAAGCTTACTGAGATCGTAGCCTCGCTTTTTGGCGACCGCCCAGTAAGCGGCCAAAGCAAATGGGGCGTGTTGCACCACCGCTCCCCCGGCATGGCCGAAACTGGTGTCCATGGGGAGCCCGTCGAGACAGATAGCGGTGTCCCGCACGCTTTGCATTACGGCTCCAGTCAGGCCCACATCTTCCCTACGGGCCAGCACTTCAGGGTGGTCAACGTTATAGCAGTGGTCTGCCGTATTGCGGTCATGCTCCATGATGAACCCTGTCTCGCCATTTTTGAGCAGGAACTTAATGCGCTCGTTCTCATCCTCGGGCTTGCCAAAGCCACTCAGTTGAAAGATTCGCCAAGGCTTGGAACGGTAGCCTGAAGGGTGAAAGCCCCGATGGTATGGCGCCTCTCCCGGAGCGATGTTCGTGCGCTGGGCATGCGAACTGGGGATATCTTCTGCCGTGTAATAGGTCTTAAGCGGAATATCTGAGCAAGCCTGCACCGTGTCCTGCGGGTCTTTTGGGCGCATGTGATCAAACCTTTGTCAGTGCAAATTCTACCAAGCGTACTACATGTTTACTTTCCAGTATGCAATTGATACGTTGAGTACCACAACTACAAGAAAACAAAGATGAGGTTCTGCCGTGTTTGGATACGATGCGTCGACGTTGGGTTTAACGGCTACTGAACGGGTGCACATGGGTCGCCGTGTCGCTGAGGCGCTTGGCGAAGAGGCCGAGCTGTTAAACGCCCAACGGATCTTTCTTTTAGTCAGCACCACGTTGCGTAACAGCACCGACGAAATTGCCCAAATTGAGTCTGTTTTGGGGGCGCGTTTGGCACATACCTATGATGGTATTGCTGCCCATGCGCCGCGAACCGATGTTCTTAAAGCCATGGCTGCTGCCCGATCTGTACAGGCAGACCTCATTATCACGGTTGGCGGTGGGTCTGTGACTGACGCGGGTAAAGTGATCGCCCTAGGCTTGAAGCACAACATGCTCAAACACGAAGACTTTGAAGGTTTTTACGTTTATGTAGATGACAATGGCGATACGGTGGCGCCGGTCTTTGACGGACCTGATGTTCGTGTCATCTGCTGCCCTACCACATTGTCCGGCGGTGAATTCAACACCATGGGTGGTGTGACTGACGACCATGAAAACAAAAAGCAGGGCTATACCCACCGGATGATGGCCCCCGTTGCTATCGTTCTAGACCCTGCACTGACCCTGCATACGCCAGAGTGGCTCTGGCATTCGACTGGTGTACGAGCCGTTGATCACGCTCTGGAATCCCTGAGTTCTAATCACTCCAGTTATTTTTGTGACGGCGTAGCTGAGAGTGCCCTTCGCCTACTCAGCCAGGCCATGCCTGCGGTGAAAGCAGACCCTACCGATCTCGACGCGCGCCTGCGCTGCCAGATAGGGGCCTGGCAGTCGATGATTCCCATTATTGGCGGTGTACCCATGGGAGCCAGTCACGCAATTGGTCACGTGCTAGGCGGTACCGCCGACGTTCCCCATGGTTATTGTTCCTGTGTTATGGCACCCGCGGTGTTAGCTTTCAACAAGCCTGTTACGGGTGCTAAGCAAGAGAAAATCAGCGATAGCTTTGGGCGGCCCGGAGAGGATGCCAGTGTTGTGCTCGATGACTTTATTCGCGGTTTGGATATGCCCCGCTCACTCGGCGAAGTAGGGGTCACTGATGATCAGCTCGATCTTATTGCCGAGTACACCATGCTGGACTTTTGGTCTCGGACAAATCCAAGGGAGATAACAGGTCCTGCCGATGTTCGTGGAATTTTAGAGCTGGTGCGCTAAGGATGACGGCAGCTGCCAACCTTGCGCAAGCAAACCTCAAGCACGAAGTGGCTGACTTCAAACGTCGGCGCATAAGAGAGGAGGCGAGCCATCTTTTTTTCGAGCAAGGCTATGAGAGCACCACACTCGATGCCATTGCGCAGCGACTCGATGTCACCAAGCCATTTCTTTACACGCATTACGCGAATAAAACCGAATTGTTATATGACATTTGTCGAACTGGAATTTTGCAATCCTTAGCGGCGATTGAGCCGATCCTAATGGATAGGACTGACAGTGCCGTAGGGCGCTTGGGTCGTCTGGTAGAGGCTGTTTTAACAATCATTTTCGATTTTCAAGAATTCATTGTGGTTTACGAGCGGGAGGAAAAAAATCTCGACGAGGTGCAGGCTCGCGAGATACGAGAGCACCGAAGCCTGTTTGACCACAAACTGGCGACGTTATTGGAGCAGGGACAGCTGGCCAAAGAATTTGAAATTGTAGACGCGGTGCTTACTGCCAATACCATTGGTGGAATGATGACCTGGGTAGCACTGTGGTATCGCTCAGGAGGGAAGCGCACTCGTTACCAGATCGTCAGTCACACCATGGCGATGGTATTTTCAGTCGTGGGCGCAAACCGTCAGGATCAAAGCGCACTTGTTGCTGCGGCCCGGCGATAGTGCTTTGCAAGAGATGAAAAAACTATGACATTACAGGCTTCAACTGCAGATCCACGTATCCCCAATCGGGACCTTTGTGTCACTCGCTATTTACTCGAGCGCTGGGCTCAAGAGAAACCCCAGCAGGTGTTCGCGCTGTTTCAAGACGGTGACGAGTGGACTTATGTCCAGTTGCTTGCCCGGGTAAAAAAACTGGCCGGTGGCCTTGCAAGTACTGGAGTTGGACGTGGCGATCATGTTGCTGTCTGGATGTTCGATGGTAAGGAAGCCATTCTCACTTTTTTTGCGCTCAACTATTTGGGTGCGGTTTTTGTGCCCCTGAATACGGCGTTTAGGGGTAAGGTTCTCGAGCACACGCTGAACTTATCGGACGCTGAAATTCTGATTGCTCACGGGCAGCTGCTGGATCGTTTAGGCGAGGTAGAGTGCCCACAAATTAATCAGCTGATCTGCGTTGGCGACGGGGTTGTACCCGCCGAACATCAGCATACGCCTTGGTCTGTGTTATCTGAGGCCGA
The DNA here is from genome assembly GCA_938091995.1 of uncultured Luminiphilus sp. Classification (GTDB taxonomy): domain Bacteria; phylum Pseudomonadota; class Gammaproteobacteria; order Pseudomonadales; family Halieaceae; genus Luminiphilus. Next base: position 17,304 of record CALKNZ010000089.1, read on the forward strand.
ACAGGTACCCCCTGAGCTTGATCGGCCGATAGAACCTTGGGATACCCAGTCCATTATTTTTACTTCTGGTACCACCGGCCCGTCAAAAGGTGTGCTGTCATCGTACCTACATATTTTCACGAACGCGGGCCCCGAAAGTTGGCCTTTTGTGACGGGCGAAGACCGCTTTCTTATCAATATGCCTATCTTTCATATTGGCGGTATGGGTGTCATTTTTGTCATGTTGGCACGAGGGGGCTCGATCGCTGTTTCTGACGGATTTTCTACAGATACGTTCTGGCCGTTTGTACGTTCTTCGAGAACCACAGTGGTGTTTTTGCTGGGTGTTATGAGTACTTTTTTGTTGAAGCAGCCACCGGCAGATACCGACCAAGACCATGACCTGCGGTTGGTGTTTATGGTTCCTTTGACTGAAACCTGTGCAGACTTTAAGACCCGCTTTGGGCCAGACGTTTACACCATTTTCAACATGACTGAAGTTAGCTCGCCCATTGTGTCAGAGGCAAATCCAACGAAACGGGGAACCTGTGGCCGTAAGCGTGATGGTGTCGATGTTCGTTTGGTTGACGACCATGACTGTGAAGTGCCCCTGGGTGAAGTGGGCGAAATGATTGTTCGGACCGACCGACCATGGGGTATGAATTCGGGTTACTACAAACAGCCCGATGCCACCGCAGAGGCGTGGCGCAATGGCTGGTTTCATACGGGAGACTGCTTTCGGGTTGACGACGACGGCTACTATTATTTTGTAGATCGGATGAAAGACGCAATTCGCAGGCGAGGAGAAAATATTTCGTCTTTTGAGGTTGAAGCAGAGGTCGTGGCCTATGACGCTGTCCGGGAAGCTGCTGCTTTCGCTGTGCCCAGTGACGTGGGCGAGGACGAAGTGATGGTGGCGGTTGCACCTGTGGAAGGCCAGTCCCTTGACCCTGAGGCTCTGGTGCGCTTCCTCGGTGAGCGAATGGCGCATTTCATGGTGCCACGATATGTCCGCATTCTTGAAGAACTACCCAAAACACCGTCATCAAAAGTGATGAAACATGTATTAAGAAACGAGGGTATTACTAGCGATACCTGGGACAGAGCAGCCATTGGCTTGCATTTTAAACGCGAAACACTATCGGCCCAATAAGGGTTATAAATCTAAAGTTGTGAAGCGAGGAGTAATGCTCATGAAAATAACAGGACATTTCCCAAAGTTTTTGGCACTCAGCAGTGCGGCTGTAATGACTGCTCAAGCGTTAGCCCAACCTACCCTTGAAGAAGTGGTGGTGACGGCCTCTAAAAAAGATGTCTCGGTCACTGATCTTGCGGCCGCTGCAAATGTGATTGGCGCTGAGGATATCGTTCCCGGAGGGGTGCAATCTGTCCGCGACATGATCGTTGACGTTCCCAATCTCTCCATCGGCGATCAATTTGGCTTTGCCCGCGTGTTCATGCGCGGCATAGGAATGACCAGTATCGATATTGGGGGTGAGGGTGCAGTCGCGTTCTTGCAAGATGGCGCTATTATTCCCCGCCCTGCAGCGCAGTTGATGGGCATGTTTGATTTAGCCCAACTTGAAGTACTCCGTGGGCCCCAGGGGACACTCTATGGGCGTGGTGCTACCGCCGGCGTTATCAACATGGTGACGGCGAAGCCCGGCAATGAACTTGGCGGGTATATTCGAGCGACGGCGGGTAATTATGGCCTGCTTGATATTGAAGGCGCGGTAGATTTGCCTCTGAGTGACGCGCTGTCGGTTCGACTGGCAGGCAAGTTTGAAAATCGTGACGGTTATGGCACCAACTTGTTCTCTGGGGAGGAAGTTGACGATCGTGATGCCCAAGCTTACCGCGTAACTTTCGCTTACGACGATGGCGGCTCCTTTCGGGCAACAGCGGCCTACCAACATTATGAAGAAGATGATCAGAACTTCGCCTTTCACTACTTTGGCCCTTCAGAGGGTAATCCCCTAGGCCCACTGGCCGTGCCTATTTTTGGTGGTCAAACTGTTTTTCAAGCCGGGGGCAGTATTTACGATATCAACTCGGATCAAGAGGCGATTAATACTCGAGATGGAGAGAGCGGAATTATCACCTTGGAATTTGATGTCGCGGACAACCAAACTCTGAAATCCATCACCTCCTTTCAGGAAATGGATCGCTTTTTAAGAGACGATCTTGATTCCACTGACGCTAATCTTTTTGGTCAGAATAACTACACAGAACAAAGTGAATCCTGGAGTCAGGAGGTGACCTATAACTTCTCTGGCGACCGCCTCGATGTTTTAGCAGGCGCTATGTACTTTGAAGAAGAACTTTACGGCCAGGTTTTGGTGCCGCTCACCAATATCTGTGCGCTATTGGCCCCTGACCTATGCGGCACGCCAGTGGGTGATTTCCTTGGCTCCGGTCGCTATGAGCAAAATGGTGACGTCGATATCGAAGCCTATGGTATTTATGCCGAGGCGAGCTATCAGCTTACCGAAGCTTTTAAGATTATTGCGGGCGTGCGTTATAACTACGAAGAGCGCAGTGGCACGGGTGCCTTTGTTTTTGATGCAGCGGGTCTCGATGTTCCTACAAACCAAAGTGAGGACTGGAGCGATGTCACGCCACGGTTAACCGTAGAGTTTGAGCCCAACGACAACATGTTGCTTTACGCCACCTACAATCAGGCATTTAAGTCCGGGGTAATCAATACCGGTAGTACCAGTCCGGCACTTGAACCCGAAACAGTCGATGCTTTTGAATTGGGAATAAAGGGTTCGACAGCCGACGGGGGCATGCGCTACGCCATTTCTGGCTTCTACTACGATTACGCTGATCTACAGATCTCTTTTGTCGACGAAAGCAGTACGGTTAGCACTATCAATGCCGCAGAGGCGGAAAATTACGGTGTCGAGGTGGAGATTGATGCGGCGCTGTCTGATTCGTTCACCATGGATTTCTACGCAACCTACCTAAGTGCAGAGTATAAGGAGTTCTTTAATGGTGATTACTCCGATGGCTTTGCGGTTAAGGATCTCAGTGGTAACACGCTACCTAATGCACCTGAATACACCTTTAAGTTGGGCCTAAACTATCGAGCAGAAATGATGGGTGGGGACGTGATGTTGCGCGGCGAGTACTACTATCAAGATGATGTGTATTTCACTGAATGGAACCGTGCCGATGCTTACCAAGAAGGATACGGACTACTGAATGCCCGGGCTGTCTACACCTTGCCTGGAGATCGCTGGAGCTTCGCGGTATGGGGCCGCAATTTGGCCGATGAAGAAGTGATCTCTAACAACATTATTACAGCACCGCTGTACAACTCGTTGCGGGTGGGTTCCATGTTGCCCCCTCGTACCTATGGTGCAACGGTTAGTTTCGATTTCTAAGCGTGCCGGCGGAGTTTTGCCGTGAATAGTGCGTTCTCGTTCAACCCTATGGATCCGCAGCTGCTTGCGGATCCATACCCTATTTTTCGCCAGATGCGTGAGCATGACCCGGTCCATCGGTCAGATCTTGGGTTTTTGGTGATGACCCGTTACGACGATTGTCGCCATGTGCTTATAGACAAAACCTTTGGCCAAGGTGACTTTGTTCGTAATATTCAGCTGTTCTATGACGCCGATTTTGACGTGTTATCTCACCCGGCCTATGCCTGGTTGTCACGGGTGTTCGTTATGCAGGACCCGCCGCAGCACACCCGGTTACGCGGCCTCATTGCAGGGGCACTGTCACTCAAGCGTATTCGATCTATGGAGCCGAGAGTACGAGAACTCGCTCGCAGGTTATTGTCCGATATAGCAGGTCAGCCCGGTGTTAATTTTATAGAGACCTTTGCTTATCGATTTCCCACATTAGTCATGTGCGACATGTTGGGGCTTGAGGAGAGCGAGTTTTCGGATGAACTCCTTTTGCAATTGAATCAGGCCATTGCCGATACGTTCCCGGTTTTTGAAACACGAGCCCTTAACGATGACGAGTTGGCCTTGGCCAATCGACAGATGGAGTTTTTGACGACTTTTTTTGACGACTTGTTTGCTCGGCGTCGCCTCAATCCTAAGGATGATCTGAGTACCGCATTGGCCATGGCCAACGAGGGTGGCAACTCGTTGTCGCCCGAGGAACTCAGTACCTCGGTAATTGGGCTTTTTGGAGCAGGCTTTGAGACAACGGCTCACATGATTGGTAATGGGTTGTATTTGCTAGGGGCTCACCCTGAGGAGCGCGCCAAGTTGAAGGCTGATCTGAGTTTGGCGAGCGCTGCAACCGAAGAGATTACGCGGTTCGAGTCGTCATTGCAGGCAACCTACCGCACAGCGTTGTCCGATACGGTGGTCGCGGACCAGCCTATTCAGGCGGGTGAGCGTATCTTAACGATTGTTGCGGCTGCCAACCGTGATGCTGCTGTCTTTCGCCAGCCCGAGTCCTTTGTTATTGATGCTCGTGAGGAAAAGCCCCTCACTTTTGGCGGTGGTATTCATTATTGTGTGGGCGCTGAATTGGCCCGACTAGAGGGCCGAGTTTTTCTGGAGGAGCTGTTTTCGGCCTACCCAAACTTTGACGTTGACACCGAATCGGCTCGCCTTCGACAGGCTTTTCTGTTCCGGGGATTTGAGCACCTAGGAGTGACGCTTTAGTGGTCGAAGCACACCCAGCAGTAGATCGGTTGCTGTCACTAGGCCTGTTTATGCCCAACTGCTCGAACATGCCTTCGATATCGACTCACGAGGTCGTTGCACAACAGTGGACCTATGCCGAAAATGAGTTGTTGGCCCAGCGCGCTGAAGCCCTAGGTTTTGACTATCTGTTTCCAGTCTCACGATGGCGTGGATTTGGTGGCGAGACGAACTTTTTGGGAACGTCACTTGAAACTACTACCTGGGCCGCCGCACTGTTACGGGCCACCGAACGCATCAACATTTTTTCCACAGTACATATACCGTTATTTCACCCCTTCGTGGTTGCCAAAATGGGTGCCACATTAGCCCACATGAGTGGCGATCGCTGGGGTCTCAATGTGGTGAGTGGTTGGAGTGCTCGTGAGTTTGGCATGATGGGTGTGGAACTGGCTGAACACGGTCGACGCTACGAGCGCACCGCTGCTTTTATCGAAATTCTCAGGGGACTTTGGGATTCGTCCCAGCAGCCGCTTAATCACAAGAGTGACTGGTATTCTGTGGTTGATGGGGAGGCGTCACCTATTCCGCAGCGACAGCCACAAATTGCCAATGCTGGTACTTCAGCCGATGCGCAAAGTATGACGGCTCGCTTGTGTGACTGGGCCTTTATTTCAACCCCGTCTATTGATGCTCTAGGGACTTTAATTAAAGGCATTGCCTCTCAGGCTGCGGCACACCATCGTCTTGTTCGGACTGCGATTTTTCCGTTCTTGCTGTGGGCAGATAGTAGAAGCGAGGCGGAGGATAAATTAGCCGCCATCATTGCGGCCAAAGATTCTGAGGCCGCAGATAACTGGCTTCATGATTTAACCGCCGGTAGCGGTTCTTTTGATGATTTCACCAAAGATATGCTTGCCGCTTCTGGCGGAGGGGTACATTTGGTTGGCACCGCTGCGGATATCACTGAGCAACTCATAGAAGCTCATCGATTGGGGGTTGATGCAGTCATGCTGACATTTCCCCGATACCGTGAGGACCTCGAGCGCTTTGCCCGAGATATACAACCGACGCTGGTACGAGCGGGTATTGTCGCACCCTCATGAGCATGGGGTTGATCCTTGGCGCCGCCAGAGCCCCAAAAATACAACCCACTGAATTTTGTCATTAAGGCAGCCGCGGGGTAGAAACATTGATACGCAATAGCACCCTAATTTGTGATGGCTTTGCTTTCATTGAAGGGCCGCGGTGGCAGCGCGATGCCTTGTGGTTTTCTGATATGCACGACGAAGCTGTATTTCGAGTAGTGCCGGGCGCTACCCCAGAGCGTGTTGTGCCAGTTCCCCAGCGGCCATCGGGTCTGGGCTGGTTACCCAACGGTGATCTTCTAATCGCGTCTATGTTGGATCAAAAAATTTTGAGATATACCGGCTCAGGTGAGTTGACCCTGCATGCCGACGTTTCAGCGGTGGCTGAGCGTCGTATCAATGACATGCTTGTCGACGATGCGGGTAGGGCTTGGGTCGGTAATTTTGGTTTTGATCTGCCTGATGGTGAACCTGTGACTCCGGGTACGTTGGCTCGGGTAGACCCCGATGGCTCGGTACACCCAGCGGCTTCAGATCTTTTGTTTGCCAATGGTATGGCGTTATTGAACGGGAGTGAGACTCTGGTCGTTGCTGAAACCTTTCGCGGCTGCCTGACGGCATTCGATATTGCATCAAATGCTGAACTGATTAATCGAAGAATCTGGGCTCAACTACCTGAAGGTGCGGTTCCCGACGGTATTTGTGTCGATGCCGAGGGTGCTATTTGGGTAGCGTCACCCACTACGGGTTCGGTTCTCAGGCTGGGTGAAGGAGGCTTAGTTTTGGACAGCATAGAGACGGGGCGCCAAGCTATTGCTTGTGCCCTCGGAGGGCCGCAGGGGGATACCCTTTTTATCAGTTCAGCAGTGGCCACTGAGCGCCAGGCCTGTCGTGAGGCTAGAACGGCCCGTATTGATGCCTATCGGGTGAGCGTTCCTGCGCCCCAATGAGGGTTAACCTTTATTTGTGCCCAACGTTGCAACTGAACCTGCTAGGCACGCTTCACGAATACCCCGCTTATCAATTTTTTCAGTAGCACCTCTTGGAAGCGGTTGGGGATAGTGCCAGATTTTTTCCGGAATTTTAAAGCGGGCCAGAGTCTGCTCCAGTGTCGTCTGTATTTGCGACAAGCTTAGAGATTCAACGCTGTAGACGGCAGCGCCAACCGCCTCTCCCAGTCGTTCATGAGGCATTGAAAAGACACTGGCCTCCAAGACGCCATCAACCTGATGTAATGCGCCTTCCACTTCTGGACAGGCGATGTTTTCACCGCCGCGAATGATCATATCTTTCTTGCGACCAACGATATAAACCAGACCATCATTGTCCTGATAGGCCAGATCTCCTGTAAACATCCAGCCTTCACGCAGCGCATCTTGGGTTTGCTCGGGCTTATTGAGGTAGCCGCGCATATTGGCAGCACTTTTTAGGGCCAGTTCTCCCACAGCACCGGTTTCGGCATTTGAGCCATCCTCTGCGACAATCTTGAGCGCTTGCACCGGAGGTATAAGTAGGCCCGCTGCACCGGGATGGTCTATGTAATCTTTTCCTGACAAGCGCAGGCCCAGGCCATTGGTCTCGGTCATGCCAAAGCCCGTTGCTGGAGAGGCTTGCTTAAACTGTTTTGCAATTTTTCCGACCTGGCTCGGTGGGCGCTTGGCACCGCCAGCATCGATAGAATTGAGTGAAGACAAACGGGCCCCCGTCGCGGCGGCCGCCTCAAGAATGTCAGCGGACATGGTAGGCACTCCCCAAAATCGGGTAATTTGTTCTGACTCAATTAAGTCAACCGCAAGCGCCGGATCCCATCGTGGCATGAGCACCACCTTGCCGCCCGCAGCTAAGGTCAGTAGAAAACAACTGTTGGTGCCCGAGATATGGAAGAAAGGGACCGTGACCAAGTTCGACTGGGCTAGGGGCTGCCCGGTATTGTCGCTAGGCGCAGGGATGGGGTGACCCATAGTTTCATAGGTGGGAAGGATCATAAGCCAAGACCATATCGCCGTGATCACACTGCGGTGGGTGAGGATGACCCCTTTTGGGTGTCCAGTAGATCCTGAGGTGTACATAATCGAAAAATCATCGTCGGGATCAGAAACGTTAGGGTGAGAAGCGGCATCGGGGTATTGGGCCATTAGCGTATCGAAGTCACGAGGCACCGAGTTTTCGGGCCGCACACGAATCACTGTAATTCCCAGTTTGGACGCGGTATCTTGCAGTCGCTCAGCTCGCGCATCGTCTACTACGGCCAATCGTGCTCCCGAGTCTTCAAATCCGTAAGTCAGTTCACTCGCTGTCCACCAGGCATTCATATGAACCGCCACCGCACCTAGTGAAGCGGCTGCTAGCAGGGTGATGACATACTCAGGATAATTCCGCATAGCGATGGCAATACGGTCGCCCTTGCTAACACCAAAGTCTTTATGGAGCACTTGGGCGAAACGCGATACCCGTGTAGCAAACTCTCCGTAGCTCAATCGCTCTGCCTCAAAGATCAATAACTCTCGGTCGGAAAATTCTTCTGTGCTTTGTTGCAATAACTCAGTGAGGCATTTTGGAGCATTGGCGAACACCGGTAGGGATAAGCCATTGACCAACGCTTCGGTCACCGCAAAAGGCGAGTTCTCTTGAGTTAAAAGGTCTACAGCTTCTTCCAAAGTGGATGATGTCATGATGGTTGCTCACCTTGTTGTGTTGGCGCTATGAGGCAGGACAGATTGCTGCCATAAACTATACGCACTTGAGTTAATCGGCACACGAGGTTCTGGGTGAGTCATAGTGTATACAGCCGCCATTAAAACTAAATCACTGGCCCTATTTTTTAAGCGTTTAAGGTTGCAGTGTTTGCTATGAGTCCACACTCAAAGGGGTTGCCGGTCATGTCCGAGTAGGATGTCTCGCAAAAATAGTGTTAGCGAGAAACGGTGCTATCGGCCGGGCGTCTAGAGCAGGGCCAGTACGCCGAGGCGCCCGCTTATAAGGCGCAAAGCCCTTAAGTTATCGCCGAGAAAAGTAAGGCCAAAATTGAGCGCAGGGAGTGAGGGTTCCTGAATGTCGTGGTGCCTTGGAGATGTCCCGGCCCAAAACCACTGCTGCTTCATCGTCTTTGTTCAAGGCGTTAAAGTCGGTAGTTAGAGCCTTCCTCATCAAGTATCAATTTGATATCTCTAAAATAGCAATCTGCCGAGTCTGGGTAAGCCGCTAGCTCCTCAGCGGTTTTTCTGGCGATATCGTCATCAAGAATTCGCAGTGGCTGCCCGGTCTGCAGGGCGCTGATATAAGTTTGTGCTGCGCGCTCAAAGTAGTAGAGCTGAAAAAAGGTATCGGCAACGGTTTGGCCCAATGCCAGAACGCCATGATTGCCCATCACCATAATGCGGGTTTTGGGGTTGGTCAGCAGACCTGCGCAGCGAATGCCCTCTGCTTCAAACGCTAAGCCGCCATAGTCGGCGTCAACGATATGACGTTCAAAGAACATTGCGCTATTTTGATCGATAGGAGGCAGTGTGCTGTCAGTCAGTGTTGCAAGCACGGTCGCCGCTTTGGAATGTACATGCATCAGGCATCGCGCATGAGGGCATAGCCTGTGAATTGATCCATGCAAACCCCAAGCGGTGGGGTCAGGTGCCTCAGGACCCTCCATCACCGAAGGGTCATTGGCATCAAGTAGTATGAGATCTGAGGCTTTGATGCGGCCGAAATGAACTTGATTGGGATTCATCAGAAACTGAGTCCCCGTGTCATTTACCGCGAGACTAAAATGATTGGCGACGGCCTCATTCATATTAAGCCGCTCTGCCCAACGAAATGCAGCAGCCATATCAAGCCGCTGCCTCCCCAGATCGCGATCTGCGTTCAACACTTCGACGTTACTTTGCATTTTTCATTCCCTCGCTTTGCCGGGCCTTAGGTGTTTGCCCAGCTATCAACTCTTAGGTGATTTATAGTGTTAGTTGGTTGCCTTGTCTACCTTAATAAGACGGCAGTTAGCGGGGGCGTACAGTGGATGCCGAGGGTGGCCTCTTCCCGTCTTACCGAGGCAGTAAAGTTCGGGAATTGTTGTCAGGACGTACTGATTTCTAGCCTGTAAATCGCCACCGTTACCCCAAGCGGCGACTACGGGTTTGGTGCCCTGACACAGTTTTTTAATCCAGTAATTATTTCGTGGACCCACGGGATCAGTCACTGAAAGTAACGCCTTGGGGTATCGACTACGCCATGCAAAAAGATTGATAACCGTCACCGCTGAGAATCCCCACTCGTGACTAAACCCCATGATCCTGCGTAGGGTAGGGTCATCGGTATTGGCATCTGCAGTAGACGGGTTGAGGCCAATGAAAGTCACTTCAGGGCCATCATCCCAACGGCGTTTTAGCCAGTATCGATAGCGCTTGCAGCGTGATAGTCCTGCGCTTGATTTCACAGCCTGAAAATCCTGATAATCCGGCACTTTCAAAGGGTATATCAAACGCCGTTGTGTGGATATATTTGGGCTGAATCAGTACCGTTATGCCCGACGTTTAAAATTAATAGAGGGCGCTAATGAAGCAGATCATTGACAATTTTTATACCGCAATAAAGTCGGGTAACAACGAACAGTTGTGGTCGCTGGTCCACGATGACTTCACCCTTGTTTGTCCAACGCGAGACCATATTCTGTCGGGAGTCTATAAAGGGAAATCTCGTTTCTTCGAGGAGGTGCTACCCTGCGTCTTTGGCTGCGTTGATCCCGATAAAATCGTATTTTGCCATGAGCACCGAATACTGTGTGCCAACGATGATACCGTCGTAGCGTTGGCGATGAATGAGGGCCGCGCACGCTCGGGTGAGCTTTATAATCAGGCTTACCTTCACGTTTTTAAGTGTTTGGGTGGGCAGGTCTTAACCTTAATCGAGGGTTTTGACACGGCGCTCGCTAATCGGGCGCTTTGGGGGGACACCGCGGCATTACCCTCCGACCAAGAGTTCACACTAGCAACCCTCGATGCCTTGGGGTTTGATGAGCTTTAATTTGGCCATCTTATAAAACTTCATGTCCACGGCTTTATTTTCTTGAGTTCGGTGTGTAGTGTGCTACTGGGGGAATATAAAAAGAAGATGTGCAGTGAAAGCGACTGATACCAAAGATCCCGAATATTTTCACAAGGTGGTGGACTGCCAATACGCGTGTCCGGCCCATACACCAGTGCCCGAGTATATTCGTCTAATTGCCGCGGGTCGTTACACCGACGCCTACATGGTGAACTGGGAATCCAATGTGTTTCCCGGAATCCTTGGGCGTACCTGCGATCGGCCCTGTGAGCCTGCCTGCCGCCGCGGCCGAATCGAAGAAGAGGCCGTGGCGATTTGTCGTCTGAAGCGCGTTGCTGCAGACAACAAAGACGATGTTAAACACCTGCTACCGACCGTGCCGGCAGAGGGCAACGGCAAGCGCGTGGCACTCATTGGAGCGGGACCAGCCTCCCTCACTGTGGCTAGAGACCTCGCACCCTTGGGTTACCAGATCGATCTTTACGATGATCAGCCCGTTGGTGGTGGCTTTATGCGCAGCCAGATACCGGCTTTCCGATTGCCCCCTGAGGTTTTGAATGAAGAGGTTGATTTTATTCTGGACATGGGTATTCGCCAGCATTTTCAAAGCTATGTATCAAGCCTAAAGTCGGTTTTACAGCAAGGCTATAACGCAGTCTTTATCGGTACCGGTGCCCCGCGAGGTAGTGACCTTGATATTCCGGGCCGCGCAGAATGCGACGCGTCGATTCATGTGGGTATTGATTGGCTGGCATCAGTGGCTTTTGATCATATTGAGAAAATTGGCAAGCGTGTGTTGGTTCTGGGAGGCGGTAATACCGCTATGGACTGCTGTCGCACCGCCAGGCGAGTTGGGGGAGAGAACGTCAAAGTCGTTGTGCGTTCAGAGTTTTCCAGAATGAAAGCGTCGGCTTGGGAAATAGAGGATGCTGCCGCTGAAGACATACCGATTATCAATAATCATGTGCCAAAAGAGTTTGTTCATGAGGATGGTGTTCTCAAGGGTATGCGCTTTACCGTGGTCGATGTGGTTTACGACGCCGATGGCAATCGCGAATTGATACCCACGGGAGAAGAGGTATTTTTTGAGGCTGACGACGTTATTATTGCTATCGGTCAAGATAATGCCTTTCCCTGGATCGAACGTAATATCGGCATTGAATTTGGAAAATGGGACATGCCTTTGGTCGATAAGACCACGTTTCAAAGTACTTTGAAAAAAGTGTTTTTCGGGGGCGATGCGGCGTTTGGTCCAGAGAATATTATTACAGCCGTTGCCCACGGTCATCAGGCTGCAATTTCCATTGACCTGTTTTTAAAGGGGGAGCGGGTTGAGAACCGCTTGGCGCCGGGGGTAACCTTGGTGAGCCAGAAAATGGGCGTACACGAATGGAGTTATGACAGCGAAGTCTCAAACGACGATCGCTATCCGGTGCCTCACGTCAGCAAGGAAAAGGCCCTCAGAGACCGTAAGCTTGAAGTTGAGTTGGGTTTCGATATTGAGGTTGCCTATCAGGAGGCAGAGCGCTGCTTAAACTGCGACGTGCAGACGGTATTTACAACCTCTAAGTGCATCGAGTGTGATGCCTGTGTCGATATTTGTCCGACCGACTGTATTAACTTCATAACTAATGATGCTGAACCTGCGCTGCGCCAGTCATTGCGCCGTCCTGCGAAACGTCAGGACCAGGATTTATACGTTTCGAAAACATTGCCTCAAACAAAGCGGGTCATGGTGAAGGACGAAGATGTTTGTCTTCACTGTGGGCTATGTGCCGAACGATGTCCCACGGGCGCGTGGGATATGCAGCGATTCTTTTATAGCGTTACCAAGGCTGGAAGCTCATGCAAGCAAAGCAGTCCGTCAATGACTTCGTCATAAAATTTGCCAACGTCAATGGCACGGGTTCCGCCAGTGCCAACAGCATGTTTGCCAAAGCGATTTTCCGGATGGGTATTCCGGTCAGTCCCCGAAATATTTTCCCTTCGAATATTCAGGGAATGCCCACTTGGTATGAAGTGCGTGTCAGTCAGGATGGCTATCTAGGCCGACGCGGCGGCATCGACATTATGGTTTGTGTGAACCCGCAAAGCATTAAGCGTGATGTGGCTGAGGTAGAGTCGGGAGGTTATTTTATTTATGACTCGACCAAACCTCTCGATTTACGCCTCATAAGGGAAGACGTTAACTACTTCGGTATTCCCTTTACCGACATTTGCCTGCGCGAATACACCGATGCGCGACAGCGCCTGTTATTTAAAAACGTGATTTACGTAGGTGCACTGTCTGCGTTACTCAACATCGATTTTAACGTGCTAAAAGATCTCGTTGCCGATCAATTTAAAGGCAAGGAAAAGTTAATAACGCCTAATATCTATGCCTTGGAGCTAGGCTATCAATATGCCGTCACACACTTTGAATGCCCCATTGGTATTCATTTGGAGCGGGGGCATAAGCTTGCCAAGCACATTGAAGACTTTGACAACATACTAATGGACGGTAACACCGCGGCCGCTTTAGGCGCGGTCTATGCTGGTGCCACGGTGGCAGCCTGGTATCCCATAACACCATCAACTTCAGTGGTAGATGCTTTTGATAAATACTGTCGTCGCCTACGAATAGACCCCGGTACAGGCAAGAAAAATTACGCCATTATTCAGGCCGAAGACGAGTTGTCTGCTTTGGGTATGGTCATTGGCGCCAATTGGAACGGTGCCAGAGCTTTCACCGCGACCAGTGGCCCGGGGGTCTCGCTGATGAGTGAATTTCTCGGGCTAGCGTATTTTGCCGAAGTCCCTACGGTGCTGATCGATGTTCAGCGCGCCGGTCCATCGACCGGGATGCCAACACGCACCCAGCAATCGGATGTGTTGATGGCAGCTTACGCTTCCCATGGCGACACCAAACATGTGCTCTTATTTCCGGCAACCCCGGCGGAATGCTTTAGCATGACGGTTGAGGCCTTTGATTTGGCAGAGCGGTTACAGACTCCCATTATTATTATGAGTGATCTGGATCTGGGTATGAATGAGTGGATGTCGCCGCCGTTAGAGTTTGATGGCGACTTTAAATACGACCGGGGTAAAGTTCTCAGTGCTGCGGATCTCGATGGTATGGAAGAGCGGTTCGGTCGTTACAAAGATGTCGACGGAGACGGTATTACCTATAGAACATATCCCGGGGTGCATCCCGATAAGGGCGCCTACTTCACCCGGGGAACTTCGCGTGACGAATACGCGGCTTACACCGAAGACGGCGATGAGTATGTGCGCAATATGGACCGGCTGTTAAGAAAGTTTGAGACAGCCAAAAGTTTGGTGCCTGAGCCTAAAATTAAACAGTCAGAAATGGAAACGCGTTACGGCGCCGTGTTTTTCGGTACCACGGCATCACCGGCTTATGAAGCTATAGAGATTCTTGAGAAAGAGGGCATTGATCTCGACACGCTGCGTATACGATCTTTTCCTTTTAACCATGAAGTCGAGCAGTTTATCCGTGAGCATGATCGTATTTTTGTTATCGAGCAAAATCGTGATGGTCAGATGCGACGTTTACTGCTTAATGAAACCAGCGTGCCCGCCAAAGAAAAACTCATTCCCATTCTTGAATACAATGGGTTGCCCGTAACGGCGCGAAAGATCGCCGGCATGATTCGAAACTATGTGACCCACGGCAATGTCACACCGCTGACTCGACGCAGTGCTACTGAGGAGATAAGTGCATGACATTTGTAAAACCCGCCTTTAGACATCCCGATGCGCCGCTTAATGAGTTGGGTCGCTCTAGACAAGATTATGAGGGCGGTTTATCCACCCTTTGCGCAGGATGTGGTCACGATTCGGTAAGTGCTGCAATCATTGACGCGTGTTTTGAGCTCAACATAGAGCCCCATAAGGTGGCTAAGTTATCGGGCATTGGTTGCTCATCGAAGACCCCTGCTTACTTTTTGTCGGGCTCGCATAGCTTTAACAGTGTCCATGGGCGTATGCCATCCGTGGCGACCGGGGCCAACCTTGCTAATCGCGACCTCATCTATATTGGTATATCGGGAGACGGGGATACCGCTTCAATTGGTCTGGGACAGTTTGCGCATGTCGTGCGGCGAAATCTTAATATGACCTATATCGTGGAAAATAATGGTTGCTACGGTCTGACAAAAGGCCAGGATTCAGCGACCATGGATACGGGATCACCCAACAAGAAAGGCGATATCAACATGTATTCGCCTATTGACCTGGCCCGCCTTGCTATAGAGATCGGTGCGACTTTCGTCGGTCGTAGTTTTTCCGGAGATAAACAGCAGCTCATCCCATTGATTAAGGCAGCTATTAGTCACCGCGGCTTCGCACTACTTGATGTCGTTTCGCCCTGTGTCACCTTTAATAATCATAGTGAGTCGACCAAAAGCTATGAGTATATGCGCGGTGCCAATACCGATATGCCGGTCGATTTTGTGCCTATGCGGCAGGAAATTACCGCAACCTATGACTCTGGCGCGACCTGCGAGGTGTGTATGCATGACGGATCGGTAGTGCGCCTGTATAAGCAGGACAATGACTACGATATTGAAGACCGACAGTCGGCTTTAGAGGCCACTAACCACTATGCCAAAGAGGGTAAAATTCTTACGGGATTACTGTATATCCAAAGGGATAGTGAGGAATTGCATGACGTTCTCGGCACCGCTAGGCGCCCTCTTAACTCGATGACCGAGCAGCAGCTGTGCCCGGGCCCAAGGTTCTTGGACTCAATTAACGCGGGCTTACGCTGAGCTGTAAGGTTTAAAACGATGTTCCCCACACCAGTAAAAAAGCGCATCAGCGACGTGCTCGCGTGGTCGGGCTTTTGCGCAATTGTTGGCTGTCTTCTATCTTTTGTCATGCCTCTGCTCGATGTCTCGGGTGTTATTACCCAACTGCTCAATACTTATGACGAGGTGAGTAACTGCGGCTCACAGCGTTGTGAAGCTAACTTGAGTATCGAAGGGCTGCCTGAGCGCCAGGGGTTGTTGGGCGAGTTGCAGGGTCTTCTGGCTGCATGGCGCTATGAAGCGTTTCTTATCTGGTTGGGAATTGGTTTTTTCCAGAGTTTCTTTATACGGTCATTTCGACTGTTGCCCTGGCGGCCCGTTATTGTCCGAGTTGTGACTCGAGTTCCACTGGAAGATCTTGACTGAAGCCTGTGTAGGCTCATGCTGATTTGTACAAGGCCCCCCTGGGTAGTCTAGGTTGTTAGTAGACTCATTGGGCTTCCGAGAAAGTTCTCGTCTCTCAAACCAAATTTCAAGGCCGTCATAATGGTCATTAAGCCGGCGGGCTCGATGTTGCCAAAACTCTGGCGGGGTTGATAGACCGCTCACAGGTTACGGCTATGACGTTCCTTGAATAGGCTTGGACCGATGCTTCATCCGCATGAGATCGGAGTGGGGCACGTACAGGAGGTCTGCCACTTTCCGAATCAAATGTTCTTCGTATTTATCGAGGTGGTCATCGCTAAAAGCCACTTGCCACATCAGGCCAATTAATTCGCTCCTTTCTTCAGGGTCACAAGTGTTAACGATGACTCGGGTAAATTCGTGAAGTGATACGGCATCACTCGAGCGCTCAGCAGCCAGATTTTCTAGGGCCGCTAAAGGTTCATCCTCGAGATCAAAGGTATTGCGCAGAAGTTCTAGGAGCGCCGCCCGTTCATCGGTACTGAAGTCGGCATCGGCCTTTGCCACCTCAATGAGTAGGGCGGCCGAAGCGAGCCGCCGTGCGTCATTGTTTGTGTCTTCGGGCTCCGCTTGGCTCGCCGAAAATAGTTCTATAATCCTACCGATCATGAGTGTGCCCTACGACTAGCTATCGGCCAGTGCCTGTTCCTCAGGCGTCATTTCTGCCGGTATAGCCTCAAAAAGTGGCGTCGAGAGGTAGCGTTCACCGGTATCGGGTAGCATAACCAGCATCACTGATCCGGCTTCGGCTTCTGCGGCAACTTCCATCGCCGTCGCCAGGGTGGAGCCACCAGAGACACCGGTGAGTATGCCCTCTTTAGTCGCCAGCTTTTTAGCCCAAATCATGCCATCTTCAGCATCAACCGGGCGAATTTCATCGAAGCCATTGTGGTCGATACTCTCTTGGAGTACCAAAGGAATGAAGTCAGGTGTCCACCCTTGAATGAGGTGAGGAGACCATGCGGGGTGACTGCCGTCGGGAGATCCGTCGTCATTGCGAGCCTGAGCCTCTCCTGATCCTATGAGGGCCGCAGTATGGGGTTCGGAAAGGATAATTTTGCACTCAGGGCGAGCTTTACGAAGCACCCGTGCGACACCCGAGACGGTACCCCCAGTCCCATAGCCGGAGACCCAGTAGTCAAGTCGTGAGTCGGCAAAATCCGCCACGATTTCAGGGCCGGTTGTCGCTTCATGAACATCGGCATTGGCGTTCGATTCAAACTGGGCCGCAAAGAACCAGCCATTGTCGGCTGCAAGCTGGCGCGCTTTGCGGTACATACCAATGCCTTTTTCCGCTTTGGGTGTGAGAACAACTTTGGCACCCAGAAACCGCATAAGCCGACGGCGCTCAATGGAAAAGCTGTCTGCCATAGTGATGACCAGAGGGTAACCTCGCGCGGCACAAACCATCGCCAGTCCGATGCCGGTATTCCCCGAGGTGGCCTCGACAACGGTTTGCCCCGGCTTGAGTTGTCCGCTGCGCTCGGCCGATTCAATAATGTTTAGCGCTAGTCGATCTTTTACCGAGCCGAGTGGATTAAAAGACTCCACTTTCACATAAATTTCGACGTGATCTGGCGCGATGCGATTGAGTTTTACGCAGGGTGTATCGCCGACTGTTCGGGTGATGTCACCGTAACGTTGTCCTCGACCGTGAGTTTGATAAATGTCAGACACGATATGTCTCCATAGACTGTAGGCTTACAGTGTCGCTTGAGGAGCTCTGTTCGTCCAGTGGCTTGCGTGCACTTTTAGGTCAACCTGTTCAGCATTCCTGTATAGCGCTGAGAACAAGATGAGCTAGGTGGAGTCGACGCTCAGTCTCTCAATTATGACCGAGCGCAGCGTGCCAAAGAATGTTGGTGTTAGAGCAGTGCAAGAGCCATTTGCAGCAACATCACAACTGAGCCAATCCAGACTGCAGAGCGGATTATAGGCGTTCCCAGCACATAAAGAACGAGGTAAATGCCCCGCAGAGAAAGCCAATAGAGGGCAAGGCTGCCGGTATCGATGCCTTCGATTTTAAGTAGCAAGGCAATAGCTAAGAAAGCAGGCAATGATTCCATGTAGTTGGCGGCTGCGCGCTTGGCGCGCAGCGTTAAAACCGAGAGTTCTACCACGTCGTCACGGGCACCTAGCAGCCATTTTGCGTGAGCTAGGCTGAACACCATGGGAACCAGCCAGACATGAACGAGCAGCAGTGCTAACGCAAAGATAATCTCGATATTAAGCATAATAAAAATCCCTGTTATTGTTTTGTTCGTTAGGTTAAACCTAACAGTTAACCGTCAATTCTTACAGCACGGTGTTTTGACGGTAACCCAGTTCTCAGTGATGGTCGGGTATTGCGCTGTCAGCGCTTGACAAATTACGTCGGTCACAAGGATCTTTGAGGGGGTGTAAGTTAGTGAACTGTTTGTGGTGGAGGGGTATGTGAGTCGTTTTCAGATGGATGCGCTAGTAGTGGGTGCAGGTGTCTCGGGTCTTTATCAACTTTACAGGCTTCGTGAAGCCGGGCTAAGCGTTGTTGCGCTTGAGTCGGCCCCGGATGTCGGTGGGACCTGGTATTGGAATGCTTATCCGGGGTGTCGTGTTGATTCTCCTGCCAATATTTATCAGTACTGGTTTTCTCAGGAATTACTCGATGATTGGGCGTGGTCAGAACGATTTCCCGCTCAGCCTGAGATCAAGCGCTACCTACAGCATGTTGCTAATCGCTTTGATCTTTACGCCAATATTGAACTCGGTACGAAGGTCGTTTCAGCACATTGGCAAGCACAGGAGGGCCGTTGGCACGTGACCACCTGTGTGGGAGATGTTTATGCGGTCAAATATCTCGTGAGTTGCGTAGGGTTATTGTCGACACCGAAGGTACTGTCGTTCCCTAATCAGGATGTGTTTAAAGGGCAGGTTTATCACACGGCGCAGTGGCCACAGGAACCGATCGACCTTACGGGTTTGCGCGTTGGCGTGATTGGCAACGGTGCAACCGGTATTCAAGTGATTCAAACTTTGGCGCCCGAAGTGGGTGAGTTAACCTGTTTTCAACGCACACCGCAGTACGCAGTTCGAATGAAAAACTATGCTGTCGATGAAAAAATTATGGCTGAGTGGCGCGCGGAATATCCGCACTTAAGCAAACTGGTGCACAACACTTTTGGAGGATTTCCCTGGGATCCTGCTGAGGAAGGCCACGCCGCTACATTAACCCTAGAACAGCGTCGCGAAGTGTTGGAGGAGTGCTGGGCTGATGGTTCACTGCGTATGTTTGTAGGTACCTTTCCCGAGGTTTTGGTGGACCCAGTGATGAACGAGGAGGTCACTGAATTCGTTCGAGAAAAAATCCGTGTTCAAATTCACGACCCTGATTTGGCTCAAAAACTGATTCCTCATGACCACGGTTATGGCTTAAGGCGGGTGCCTTTAGAGAATGGCTATTACGAGGCTTTTAATCGATCAAATGTGCATCTGGTCGATATCAAGGCCGAGCCTATTGAGGGATTCACTGAGCGGGGCCTAGTGGTGGGAGGTAAGGAGCACCTCCTCGACGCGCTGATTATGGCAACGGGTTTTGATGCGGGCACGGGCACGCTATCGCGTATGGGCGTAGAGGGCCGAGATGGTCAATCATTGACCGAGCTGTGGCATCGGGATATCCGCACGACCTTGGGATTGCAGGTGCATGGCTTTCCAAATCTCTTCCTCGTCGGTGGTCCACTGTCGCCCATTGCGGCCTTTTGCAATGTCCAAACCTGTGCCCAACAGCAGGTCGAGTGGGTAACTGATGCGATCGTAAACTTGGTCGAGTCGGGTAAGTCGACCATGGAGCCGACTGCGGAGCGTGAGGAAGAATGGGTTCAACACCATGATGAGGTGGCAAATGAGACTCTCATGATGACCATTGACTCGTGGTACACCGGTGCCAACATTGAGGGCAAACAAAGGCGTTTACTTTCTTACATCGGCGGCGCACATGTCTATCGCGAACTCTGCGATGAAATTCAAGCACAGGGTTATCCCGGCTTTAATCTCTTGTAATTTTTTTTCGGCGGGCTACCCAATGGCCCGCTCTGGAGATGCATAAGTATGACTTACGATCCCATGCAAGACGACCGTTTGGATATTCGCAATCGGGGGCTGTTAGCCGGTTTCGAATCACCGCTACTGTCCCAAACTGGCGATGTGACAACACGGGAGGAGGCTTTGGCGGTTGCCAACTCGCCCGAAGCACTAGCGGTTGAGGAAGCGATGTCGGAGCTGTTGAGCGTATTGGACAATGAGGATGTTACCCCGTCACAGGGGTTAAGAATTACTTCTGAATCCGTGCGGTCTCATCCAGATGGCAATACGATTAATTTGCAAATTATTCGCCCAGATACCGACGAGATACTGCCTTGCGTTTATTACATCCATGGCGGAGGCATGGCCATTCTCTCGGCTTTTGATGCTAATTACCGGGCTTGGGGTAAAACAATTGCTCACCAAAATCTCTGCGTTGTTATGGTCGATTTCCGCAATTCCCTGCGCCCTTCATCGGTACCTGAAGTAGCCCCGTACCCCGCGGGTTTGAACGATTGCGTGTCGGGCTATCAGTGGGTTACTCAACAGGTGGGGGCCTTGGGTATTCATGGCGATCAGATCATGATTGCGGGAGAAAGTGGTGGAGGCAACCTGGCGATTGCTACCACGATGCGCCTGATCGCCGAGGGTGAGTCAATAATGCCTGTGGGGCTTTATGCACTGTGCCCTTTTATTCTTGGGGCCTGGCCTTCTGAGGCGGCACCATCGTCTAGCGAGAACGAAGGTATCTTAATTAGTGTGGCACATAACCATACCTCTATGGCTTATGGTATTGAGGCCTTGGAAGCTAAGGACCCTATGGCGTGGCCGGGCTTTGCGACCGAGTCCGATGTGGCGGGTTTTCCCCCAACAATGATCAGTGTCAACGAGTGCGATCCATTGAGAGACGAGGGCATTGCATTCTATCGGCTGCTTCAGCGGGCCGGCGTATTAGCGCAGTGCAGACAAGCGATGGGAACCATCCATGCCAATGAAATCTTTGGCGCCTTTATGCCCGATATTTCACGTGCTACCGCTCGAGATATGGCAGGTTGGCTAATGGAATGCAGCTTGTCCAAATAGTGATTTGAGACTTGAGTCCCCGGCCCAATTTTGCGAGTGCTGCCTACTGTTAAATCGGGTCAGCCGGTTGATTGCATTGAGCCATAGTGGTGAGCGAGAGTGCATCTGCCATAGACCGAAAATAAAAAGTCCACGACCTGTCTTTAATGGGCGGTATAGCCTCCGTCGACAACCAATTCGCTGCCAGTCATGTAACGGGACTCATTTGAGGCTAAAAAGAGGACGGCATTGGCGATATCGGTGGCTTGTCCGAGATGGCCCATAGGTATCGCCGCTAAAATCCGCTCGTAAAACGCTTCAGCGGCATCGCCCATCGCGGCGAGACCCGCCTCGACCATAGGGGTTTCGATAAAACCGGGGTGAATTGAGTTCACACGAATGCCGTAGCCCGATTGGGCGCAATGCAGTGCGGCAGATTTTGTCATCAGTCGAACGGCACCTTTGCTCGCGTTATAAGCAATAAGCCCTGGGTCGCCAACGATACCTTCAATGGATGATATGTTGATAATCGACCCCCCCGGTTTTGTCATGAGGGGCAGGCAGCTTTTCATTCCCAAAAAGACACCGTCACTGTTCACGCTATTAACCGAGCGCCAGTCGTCTAGGGTTGTTTCCTCTATATTTCCAGAGAACGCCACGCCGGCGTTGTTGACGAGAATATCCAAAGTCGGACATGCCTTAGCAATGGCATCATGCACGCGCAGCCAGTCTGCTTCCTGAGTGACATCATGGAGAAGGGCTGAAGCATTTCCTCCGGCCTCTCGAATTGTCTTAGCGACCTGTTCTGCCGATGCTTCTGAAATGTCAGTCACAAAAACCTGTGCGCCTTCCTCGGCAAGCCGCAGACTACTTGCTGCACCTAAACCTGAGCCTCCTCCGGTAACTAGAGCTGTCTTATTATTCATGCGCATCGATGAAGGTCCTCGTTGAATCAATTTTGAACGCAGGTCCATGCTGAGCCATTGAGCTCTTTTTGTCATTACTGCTGCCCGCTCAAATTGCGATGTGATCTTCAGTAGTGGACGTATAGCGGTGCACCGGTGTCTGAGATAGGCGCGCTCTCAAATAACTTTTAGTCTATAAAGTGAACGCTTTGGCATGTGGGGGTAGTATGAACATGGTCTCTTATCTACCCCAGCGATAAAGCAGTTGTTATTGCGAATTCACCGCCAGGATGAGTCTGAGTATGTCGCAGCCTTATAGACAACCGTCCCCATGGGTCAATCCTTACTGGATCCTGTTTGTCAGTGGGTTGTTTCTGGTTTTGCTGGCGGCAGCAGCGCATCAAAATTCGAGGTCAGAGGTTTGTTTTCGCGCCAGTCATGAGCTTTGCCCAGATCTTCTGAAAGCTAAAATACAGATAAACAGGCATGCCTCCCGGTCGATGGTGGCTAGCCTTTGTGGTGATCAGCGCAGCAATGCCTGCGCGATTCGAAGGGCTCGTTGGCAACGAGTGACCTGTGACGTGCATGTGTTGTCCCCTGAGGATCCTAGCGTGCTGCAGCATGAGCTTAATCACTGTCGGGGCTGGGAGCATCAAGGCGACACCCAGGAGGCGTATGAGCAGCCCTGGGTACCCAATTGGCGGTTGATGCAGGCTCGTGGCAACCACTGACTCAGGTCATAGTGTTGGCGCCGTGTTGTTGTGCCGGCTTAGCGAGGACCCTGAGCAATGAGTTGACTGACCTCACGCGTTAGTGGGATTTCGAAGGATACGGCTGACAGCACTAGCGCATCTTTAGAACGTATAAGCCGCGCGTTAGCGTAAACCGTAGTTGTGCCTACGGTGTAAGTGCCGACCACTACGGCGGTGGCTTCGTGGTCTTGAGCGAGAACTTCGAGGTTACGCGACAGCATGAGTTCGCCCTGGGATGGATCGATGTAGAGAGAGTCGGCAAAAAGAGGTTCGGTCACTTTATAGCCATCGCTAACAAACTCGGTGCTGCAGTCTTGTCCCATAAGGCGCCCCAGCCTAGAGGATTGGTTGAGTTCGCTGAGATCAGCAAAACTGACAATCAGTAAGGTGTCGCTGCGTTTGTTGGTGTGTTTTGCATGACGAATGAGCTTTGAGCATGCCATTTCGACTTCTGCGCGAAGATCAATTGTTTGTTGCTGCGTCGAGTAAATTGCTTGGCTCGAAGCGTTGCCACCGTAGTAGTTGCTGCAAGCTGTTAAGGCCCCCAAGAGGCACAGTGTAAGGAATCTACTTGAACGCCGAATACTCATAGTGTGACAGGTCCTCTAACCTTAATGACTCCGGACTCTTGATAGAGTCCAGTATCGGCGGTGCGTAAATAATAAATTGATGAATGGCTGTAGACTAAGCGTGCGTCCTGCAGGACCCGGGTCGTAAGAATAATCTCCGTATCGGGTGTGGGTGAATCTGCGTTCAAATACTGATAAAAATCTGCTCCGATAGCCGCGGGTATGAGCAGCGCGGCGGGGTTTGACCAAGCTTCAGCTGCATGGCCAATAATGTAAACCGACAACGCCGTAGCTGAGAAAAATCCGGGCGGCAGGTTTAGCTGGCTGCGCGTTGCAAAATCAACGATCTCAATGTCGTATTCTACTTTTGCATCTTCTCCTGTTTGGTACAGCAGCGCGCCCTCATTCAATAGGCCCTCAGCCAGAAAACTGTGATAAGCGCGATGAAAGGTTGATGTGCTCGCATTAGCCACAGGGCTTAGCTGCAGAGAGGGGGTTTCCTCAAAACGCGTCACCAACAGTTGGGCCTCGTTGTGGGCAATAAGTTGCCAGTGAGCGCTCGCTTGCAGCTGTTGCTGATAGATTTGTGGGAACTGCTCGCTAATAGGGTAGTCGGCAGTGCGATTTCCCTGTGCGAAGTGCTGGCAGCCTGCGATAGCAAAAAAGCCAGCGAAGGCGAGCGCCGTGCCGGAAATTCTATTAAAGATGCAAGGCATGTCTTGCTCCACATTACATTTTGGCGAAAACCTGAATCTAATGTGAGTAGCGGCCCTTCAGCAGAAAACTTGAGGTTAAGAGAAAATAAAATGGGTCGGCGTTTTCATGGGCAATGGTTTGCAATTCGTCGAGGATTTTTCGGGGTATCCGAGCTCTTACCTGAAACCTACCGGCGCTCGTCTACCCCGCTTAAATATGTACTAAAATTATTAAATAACAGAAAGTAATAATGGAAGGGCTATAAAGCTTGCGCCAATGGCGATGGTTAGTAAGTCGGAAGCTGAGTTGCTCACAATTTTTCTCCTGAAAGCGAATTTTGAGGTTTAATTGTGACGTTTTACGAGGAGATATGCAGGCTGGATTGCTCGTTTGAATTGTTAATATTCTATATTATGTATGTAAATATATTTATACATAAATATTAGTTATATTTATGAGTGCTAAATGTACCTACAGTGACAGCATCGGTGTGTCTTGTGGGGTGAGGCGTGGGCGGGTAAGGTCGATGACCTGTACCCGTGAAGCGCAATAGGACAGAATCTAGACGGGTAGAGACCATACACAATGTCCCTGCGTAAAGTGGGGGTAAGTTAAAAATTCTTTGGAGCTCTGTATGACCCACAATACTTCCCGCAGGACATTTATTAAAGGTGCCGCTGCAGCATCATCGGCACTGCTTATCGCGAGATTTTCCCATGCCCAAGGGCCAGTGGTGGCCGCAGATGACCCCACGGCTACGGCTTTGGGATATGTTGCCGACCATACTACCGTCGACACCGCTAAGTGGGCGAAAAAAGCAGGGCCAGGGGGCGCCGCACAGCAATGCACCAGTTGCGCGATCTACCAAAGTATTGACGCTGAGTATGGCGCTTGCCCAATTTTTGCTGGGAAGCGTGTACATGCCGCTGGCTGGTGCAACAGCTGGCTGCAGAAATAAAGACCTGACCCTCCTAGGCGGGTGCCGGTAGTCCACAGAGCTGCCGGCCTCTGCCTGTTATGCCCGCTGCAAGGGCCTCAATATGTGCTGGCCCAACCTCGCAGCAGCCTCCCAGTATGGACGCTCCAAGGTCCAACCAGTTCAGTGCCATTTCTGCGTATACCGCGGGTGTAAGCTCTTCCCGAGCGCTGAGTACGTCGACAGTTCCTCCGGGCTTCAAAGCTGTGATCGAGTGAAAGCCATTAGCATAAGCACCAAATTTGCTGCTGACTTCAGCCAACAACGGCAGACCCTGGTCAATGGCTTCGGGGACAGAGCAGTTGAGGATGATGGATAATGGTTTTAGTGGCATGCAAACGCGCAGCGCATCCCTCAGAGACTCACCTGAACGCAGCAAGGTGCCATCCTCATCTTGAACGGTGAATGCGAGGTGTACGCCGGTTTCTGCTGCTTGTGCCGCGAGTAGTACAGCTTGTCCTTCGGCAACAGAGCTGAGAGTCTCAGCTAAGAAACCGTCCACGTGATGCCGCTGCAACTCCATGAGCTCTTTGTACTCATCCTTCATTTGTTCCGCGCTCAGAGGACTCTGTTTGAGGTAAGAGGCTGTCAACGGTGGCAGTGAGGCCACGACATCAATGCCTTTGCGTCCCGAGGCCTGAATGCCCGCCCGGGCGAGGTCGCCAGCATGTTTGAGTAGCTCGGGCAGGTCAGGGAGTGCCGTGCCCATTTGTAGTCGATGGCGGGTAACAGAGTAAGTGTTAAGGCAAATAACCCGGGCACCGGCGAGGCAAAAGTCTCGGTGCACGTTGGCGACCAGTTCGGGCTCATCCATCATGACCTGAAGTGACCATAAGGGGTGGGGCTTTGCCGCGCTACTGCGGCGAATCAGTTCTTGGCCCATGCCCCCGTCTAGGAGTGTGATGGCAGCTGTCATTTTATAAGTCTCTTGTGTTGGGTTAAACGGTGCATTCAAGGGTTAGATTGTACAAACCCATCGATCAACGCTACCAGTGTATCGGGGATGTCTTCCTGACAAAAATGTCCAACACCGTGCACGTCAACAATAGGCCCTTCGGGAAATAAACCTCTGAAATCGCTGATAGCGTGGTCCTTGGCAATGCCGAAGTCCCTGTCGCCCGATACCAGCATTGCGGGTTTTCTCCGCAAAGCGGCTATATCACCATGCTCTAAGGTTTCTCTTACGAAGGGGAGAAACCGACCTTCATGGATGTCCAAGGGAAAATTAATGGCACCAATGCAGCTAGCTCGGTCGGGAAAGGGCTCGGAATAGGCGCGGATCCAGGTGTCCGAAACGACCGAAGAGTTCTGGAAACCAATAATCTTCATAACAGACAGCACGGTGCTTCCCATCTCGCCTAGAATACCTTCGAGAGTCCCGCTGTTGGCGTGCTTTTCTATCCATTGGAACCAGGGGGTCTTGCCGCCACTCGCCTGACCTCCACCGTATCCGAGCACGGTGTTCATGAGAAACAGCCTTCGCACCTTATCTGGATTTCGCGCTGTAAACGCACCCGCGATGGGGCCGCCCCAGTCCTGCACGACGAAAGTGATGTTCGTAAGTTTAAGGTCGTTGACGAGGCTTTCTAAGTTCTCGACGTGAGATTTTAAGGTGTATTCCCTGTCTTGGGGTGTTGCTGATTTTCCAAATCCCATGTGATCGGGAACGATGACTCGGTATTTGGTTGCCAACTCAGGGATCATATTTCGGTACAAATATCCCCAGGTCGGCTCGCCATGGAGTAAGACTAAAACTTGTCCATCCTTTGGCCCTTCATCAATGTAGTGCTGTTTGAAGCCCGCAGCTGTTGAAAAGCGAGGGGCGAAGGGCCAGGTTCCGTCAAAATTTTCATCAGCAGAAATCACGTTGGCTTCAACTCCTTTACGAGGGCGTCAGACTAGAAATTATTGGTATCAAAGTCTCTATCTTCTGTGTAGACCATGAAGTTTGATGCGGTAGCGCGACGCTTGTACCTGCATGTTTATTCCCCTAGTGTAACGCCAAAATTAGCGTTGGATGGGCAGCATGTTGGCGAGTTACTTTGCGGGAAAAAAAGCGGTCATTACAGGGGCGGGAGATGGCATCGGTAGAGCCCTTGCCCAACAGCTAAATGCCGTTGGGTGTGAGTTGTGGCTATGCGATATAAATCCAGATCGACTGGACGCCACGCGAGCGAGTCTAGATCTATCAAAGGCGGCTGCGCACACCCATATCGTTGATTGCGGCAACCAGGAAGCTATTGTGAACTGGGGGCGAGTTGTGGCGGCTGACACCCACAGTGTTGATGCTGTCTTTAATAATGCCGGCGTTGCCTACGCCGCACCTTTTACCGACGCTAGTGAAGAAAGCTTTCAGTGGTTAATGGCTATTAATTTTTGGGGCGTCGTCTGGTCAACCCGCGCTTTCTTGCCACTATTGCAAGCTGCACCTGTGGGTCATTTGGTTAACATATCGTCAATCTTCGGCATGATCGGTGTGGCAGGTCAAAGTGCTTATAATTCGGCAAAGTTCGCTGTCAGGGGTTTTACTGAGGCGCTGCAAGCAGAGTATCGCAACAGTTCAATTAAGGTGAGTTGTGTACACCCGGGCGGAGTCGCAACCAATATTGCTAGGCGTGCCCGTGCCGACGGTGACTGGGCGCTTAACACTGCAGACGAGCGTGACGCCCAGTTTCGGCAGGTCGCCAAAACAACCCCCGAAAAAGCGGCAACGATCATCTTGCGGCAATCTGCTGCAAGTACCCCTAGAATATTCGTGGGATGGGATGCCCGGATTATGCATTGGCTGACCAAGGTTTTTCCTACGAGCTATCATTATTTTATCGAACGTCTCGGGCAAAATAGTGAGTCAAAGTAAACTGATTCCCCAGCGTTATTACGGGTTGCTGCTGGCGTCAACCTTATTAATGGCTTCAGGCTTTGTTGTATCCAAATTATTTATCCTCAACGGCGTGCATCCTCTTGTTCTTGTGGCCAGCCGTTTCACCTTGGCGGGGGTACTGGCCATTTGCTGGTTGCTTCTGCGGGGGCAGCTTGAGACACCGACAACGATGCGGGATGTCAAAGGTGTGTTGGTGGTGGGGACACTGCAGACAGCGATACTTTTTGGTACCGGGTTCATCGCTATGGCGCATCTGAGTGCAGCGACAATCTCACTCTTGACGCTGACGATGCCCATTTGGGTGACGGGCATCCTAGCGGTAATTACGCGAAAACTGCCCCCGCTTAAGCAATTAATCGCGCTGGCAGTGGGCATGTTAGGGGTTGGTTTGATTATTGGATCGGGTGTGACTCAGGCGGGCGTGGGGGAGCTACGGTGGTTTGCACTGGCGCTAGTGGGTGCAGCCTGTTGGGCTTCAGCGACAGTATTTACTAAAGCAGCGGGATTGTCGGTAGCGGGTTGGAGTCTCAATGCCTGGCAAATGTTGGTGGGTGGTGTTGAGGTGCTGATCATCGCATTGGCTATGGATTTGCCGGGCATTAAATGGGTCTTGATAAGTGACCTATTGTTGTTTGCCTGGCTGGTAGTTCCCGCGTCTATTTTGTCTTTTGGATATTGGTTTACGGCCCTTAAACTGGGTGGCGCTGCGGTTACAAGTGGGTATCTCTTTCTGATTCCTTTGTTTACCGCATTGATTTCTGCTGTCGTTTTGGACACCACAGTTACCTCCATGCAGTTGGTAGGTGGTGTTGCTGTGGGCGCTGCGGTTTGGCTGATGTCGCGTTCGTCAACATAATATTAACGGCACACGAACTGCTCTGCCCTCTATAATTCGCGGTAAACTAAAGCCTCAGCGTACTGTCTTGGAGTCTTAAATGGGTCGCGCCTATCAAAACCGCAAACTGTCTATGGCAAAAACAGCCGCCGTAAAGACCGCGGTTTATTCTCGCTACAGCCGTGAAATTTACGTCAGTGCTAAGGCTGGCGGTACCGATCCCTCTGCCAACCTGTCGTTGCGTTCACTGATAGATCGAGCCAAAAAAGATCAGGTTCCCTCTCATGTGATTGATAAGGCGATTGCGAAGGCCGAGTCAGGTGTAGGCGAGGACTATCATGTTGCACGATATGAAGGGTTTGGTCCCGGTGGGACCATGCTGCTGGTCGA
>CALKNZ010000090.1 GCA_938091995.1 uncultured Luminiphilus sp.
GATTTTGCGTGAGCCGAAGAAGCGGTTCCGTCAATCACGCGCTTTTTAATGCCCTGGGTAATGCCAGCCGCGCGGAAGAGGTTGTAGGCGAAATACCACTCCATTGGCGGCATGGGGTAATTAGTGCGCGTAACGTAGCGATCGACCGCCTCTTGCACCGACGGAATGCCCAGCTCTTCGAGGTTCAGGCCAAGCAGGCCCGCGCGGCCTTCAGCAGGTTGCAGCCAGTTGAGCATGAGGTATGAAAAGTCTGCAATTGGATCGCCAAGTGTTGACAGCTCCCAATCGAGTACAGCGATAATGCATGGCTCAGTCTTATGATAAATCACGTTGTCGAGGCGATAATCGCCGTGAACGACAGAGCTTCCATGCTGCGGCGGAATGGTTTCAGGCAGCCATTCGATCAACCGCTCCATGTTGGGCATGTGCTCGGTTTCCGAGAGCTTGTATTGCTTAGACCAGCGCCCAATCTGGCGAGCGCAATAATCGGTCGGTTTGCCATAGTCCCCAAGACCAATCTCATCAGGCTTGTTGAGGTGCATATCGGCTATGGTGTCGATCAGCGAGTTGTAGATGGCCCGGCGCTCGTCAGGTTCCCTACCGGGGAGAGCGCCATTCCATAGTGATCGGCCATCAGCCATGCTCATAACCAAAAATTTGGAGCCTAGTACTGCAGAGTCTTCGCAGAGGCCATAGGTCTTGGGCACGGGAAAACCGGTTGGGTGCAGCCCCGTCATCACTGCATATTCGCGGTCAACCGCGTGCGCCGATGGGAGCAAGTTGCCAAACGGCTGACGGCGAAGAACGTAATTGGTGGACGGCGTATCAATCTTATAAGTCGGATTTGATTGGCCACCTTTGAATTTGGTGTAGCTGATCGGGCCCTTAAACCCCTCAACGTTGGCCTCAAACCAAGCGGTGAGCGCCTCCATATCGAGCTTGTCTTTGTCAGACACCTCTACGGTGCCGACCATTTCCTTGTCGAAATCGATTGCCATCTGCTGTCCCCGAGTATCCTTTTGCGCTGCAGGGCGGGTATCACTACCCGTCCAAACGTGATTAGCGCGTCGCTCCCATATCACTAGAGCTAAGCTTACCAGCGTCAGCTGCTTTCTTTTAGACGCTGGCGATCGGGATGGGCCATAGATCCTCGCTTTCATCGCCCCAGCCAAGTCAAAGATTGCACCCACGGTTGTAATGACCGCTGGTCAGCTATATAGTTGACCGCCGGTCATTTAATATTTTGAAGCTCGCATCGAGGTGGGCACCGCAACCCCAGAAGCCGCAGGGTAGAGACACTCATGAATTCAGTCGTTGCTATAAATCACAGAGCGCGAAGCAGCGAACAAAAGGCGCTGCGGCGTCACGCCGTACTGGAAACGGCCGAAATGTATTTTAAAGAGGTGGGCTATGAGACCTTCTCTATGGCACAACTCGCCAAGAAGGCAGGCCTTGCCAAAGGCACGCTGTACCTTTATTTCAAAACCCGAGAAGAACTTTTTCTCACCCTTTATGAGCAAAGCTTAATTAGATGGAGTCAAACTTTTATCGAGACTCTGTCCAACACGATGACCAGTAAGGCGTATGCCCAGTCGCTCTACAAAACGACTCAAGCCGATGGCGTGTTTTTACCGTTACTCATCAGACTTGAACATGTCATTGAGCACAACGTATCTATTCCTAGGCTCGTTGAGTCGAAGCGTGTGTTCATACATCAAGTAGAGGCCATTGCAGAAGTCACGTCCTCGGCACTCAGATTGAACACAGAGCAAGCATTAGAGGTCGTCAAAACGATGGGCGTGCTTCTAATCGGAGCGACACAAACCGATCAAAGCCCAGCACTCGATAACGAAGAGCTGCCTACGGATGTTCAGCACCTAATTACCAGTTTTTCGTCAGAACCGCTCTTCACAAAAAACGCAGCGCGCATCATAGAAGGCATACGCGCAGAGGGCATTTCCGGCGTCTAATCGAATCAAAGTCGCAGGTAAATCAAAACGAATCACTCAATAGAAAACAAACAGATCAACCTCGGAGAAAACCATGGGCGCAGCAGAACACCACAACGTCACCGGATTGGACACACAAGATCTAGACGCATTAATCGAACTGCAACGAAGCAAGTTCCGTGCTGAAGGTGAGGTCACCTATGCCACACGAATTGACCGCCTAAAGCGACTCAAAGCGCTGATCTTGGAAAACAAAGTGGAGTTCGCCAACACGACAAAACGTGAGTTTAACGGTGCAAGATCTTATGAATTCAGCTTGTTCTCAGAGTTCGGGTCAAAGGTAGAAGCCATCGACTATTCCATTAAGCATTTGAAGGCTTGGATGAAGCCTGAAAAGCGAAAAACCAACAAACCCATGAATTTTTTGGGGGGAAAAGGTCAGGTCAGGCACTTTCCAAAGGGTGTTGTTGGCATCATTTCTCCCTGGAACCTCCCCTTCGGCTTAACCGTAGCCCCTTTGACCAGTGCGCTAGCGGCTGGTAACCGAGCATTACTGAAACCCTCGGAATTTGTTCCTGAGACAGCGGCCTTATTTGCCGAGGTTGTTCCCAAATATTTCTCAAAAGATGAAGTCGCAGTTGTCACTGGGGGCGCAGAAATTAGTCAGAAATTTGCGGAGCTGCCCTTCGACCACCTTCTTTTTACCGGATCCACACGAGTTGGCGCACAAGTCATGCAAGCCGCGTCAAAAAATCTGGTGCCAGTTACGCTAGAGCTTGGCGGCAAGTCACCGGTCATTATTGGGCGCAGCGCAAATCTTGAACTGGCAGGAACACGCCTGACATTCAGTAAGTTTTTAAATGGTGGTCAGTTATGTCTGTCCCCCGACTACGTCATTGTGCCGCGGGAACTGGAGGAACAACTCGTTGCGCGAGTAATGCATGAGGCGCAGTCAATGTATCCAAACGTTACCGAGAATGAAGATTACGCCGGTGTGATCAACGAACGACACTTCGCCAGATTACAGAACTACATTGATGATGCCGTCGCCAAGGGGGCCAAACTCACCATTGTGGGTGCTGAACAGACCCGGGCGTCTGAAAACAACCGTCGTATGCCCCTCCACATTTTACAAAACGTTAATGAAGACATGCTGGTCATGCACGAGGAGATTTTTGGACCCATTCTCCCAGTGATGACCTACGCTGACATCGCAGAGGTTCCAGATCAGGTAGAACCCCGCCGCAACCCCCTCGCTATGTACTATTTTGGCAAAGATAAAAGTGAGCAAGAGTACTTGCTGAGTCACGTGCCCAGCGGTGGTGTTTGCATTAATGATATTACGCTGCACTACGTGCAAGAGGATCTGCCATTTGGGGGTGTCGGCGCCTCAGGTATGGGGGCGTATCACGGCCCCGAAGGCTTTAAAACCCTAAGCCACCCCCGGGCGATTTACAGTCAAACCATGATCGATGTCTTACCCATTATTGGTGCCCGCCCGCCCTTTGGCGAAAAATTCCGCAACAACATCCGCAAAATTCTTGGCGCAATCTAA
>CALKNZ010000091.1 GCA_938091995.1 uncultured Luminiphilus sp.
ACGCCCCTCAAAGCAAGACTGCATATGATGGCAAGGCGCGTAACCCAACTGCTCCAGTGCTGTCTTGAGTGACAGCGTTCCCGTCCTACCGAGTCCAGCACCTATGATCTTTAGCGACATGATATGCGTCCTACCGTAAAGATTGATGATAACAGTAGAGCATGGGGATTATTTCTATGCTAGCGACGTTCTAGAGTTCCTAAACACCGCATAACATCGGCCATGATCTATGGCGACGTCATGGGCACAACTCGTGGTGGGGCTTCAGTGGTGTGGCTACAGTTCTTGCGGCCACAGACCCAAACTAGTGGCCCTACGGGGCAATGGCTGCCATATTTATCCCTGTGGGGTACTTGCTGGCATCCTCTGTACGGTTTTTGATTGTCCGTATGACGTTTGAGAATTAACCGTTAGCAGCCTGTCGATCAGCTAACGATTTATTTTTTCACAGCGATACATTCAAGCTCTAGTGCCGCACCTAACGCCAAGCCGTCAGCTCCCATGGCACTTCTTGCAGGATAGGGCGGCTCAAAGTAGCTCGTATAGATAGCGTTGAAGTCACCCCATTTTTCTATATCGTCGATCATCACCAAACACTTCACAATATCCTGAAGACCCAGATCAAGGTGAGCGAGGTGGGCTTGCATCTGCTGAAAGATCGCGTGAGTCTCGGGCTTGAGGCCGCCGGAAACCAGTTGACCCGTTGCATCAGATCCAACTAACCCTGATAAGAAAACCAATCCCCCCGCGGTATAGACCATATCGGAAAACGGGAAGTCTTTTTCAAGGCTCAACGCTGAGCTGTAAAAGCTACCCACCTGAGTTTCTATTTCGCGCATTGGTGCAGGCGCACTATTTTCGGCGGCAGAAACAGTGGTGGTGAAAATGAGCACGCTAAAGATTGTGGTCATGATGAAGCGCATAGTTTGCCCCTTAAATTTTCAAAACTTTAAGCCTTAACTGAGTAACCAGTATTGCAGGCTGTCTGTGCTATTAAAATAGATGTCAGTAACTGTGCAAGACGCATAACGCTTGCGAAGTGGTGACCTTGTTACGCCCTATCAAATCGGTCAGTCCGCACTCAATTGTTATACCGTCCCAGAAATGATGTATCTGACATCCCGATGACGGTATATCTATGGCCGGCTAAGATAGGGGCTGATTCTGCAGCTTGCAACTTCTTGGGAGTGCGCTGACCTACACAACCTTAGATCAAAGCAGATTTACGACTGAGGAGTGCCACATGCCAGTATTTTTCATTGCAATCATAGAGGGCATCAAAGGAACCTTTGACTTTAAGGGCTCGACCTCAAGGGCGGACTTCTGGTTTTTTATGCTCTTCTTCATGATTTTATATGTGGTCGTCGCCATAGTCGATGAAGTGACGGCAGTCACAACTATTAGCATTCTTGATCTACCTCTTGGCAAGTACATTCCCATGGGAATGGTTGATCCTGAGGTTGGCCTGCTCGTATTGTTGTACCGCCCCGTCATGGCAATTCCGACCACATCGGCTACAGTCAGGCGCCTACACGATATTGGACGATCAGGCTGGTGGGCCGCCTTGTGGGTACTGCCCTTACCCGTTTTAGGGTGGCTCTACCTAATCCCTTTATTGTGCAAGCCCACAAAACTGTAGATGCCGCCGATCCAATAGAACGTTCATTAGTTGATCCAGCTCGGGGTTCCACCCTGTAACAGCAGCCAGACGGATAGCAACAGGGTTCAACACCCATTGACGCAATAGTCGATGCCGTGGAAGCCCCCTGCACCCGCTACCCTTTCCAAGGCAGCAAGTGAGCACTGCCCGTCGCAATACGCAGTCCCAGCCAAAGAATAGGTGATAGGCATAGCGCTAGGTCTCTTCCCAAAAAATCGAGGAAGTAGGCCTCTAGTAACTTACCCGGCTCCCCAAGAATCCTCATATCAATATTGAGTACAAAGTGCATGAAAAGAATCCCTAGCAACGTCAAGGCATGCAGAAATGCGTACCAGGACAATAACGCCGTTACCTGTGTTTTTATGTTTTTCAAGCCCACCCCTCCCCTTTACCGGTGGTCTGCCACAGCAACGTTTAGTGGTGTACCACCCGCAGCTGCTCCACTTTCAGACATCAAAGCTGCAGTTTATTTGATGAAAAGTGAATCCTCATCACAGAACAGGCCCATAAGAGCTACCCAACAAGGGACAAAGGTTTAACTTATTTAAACCTTCGGCAACATTGGAGCGTTACCATGGATATTGGAACCGTCGTGACATTGGTTACCGCACATAGCGAGATCGTTGGACGTTTTGAGTCCTACGACGACCACTACATTACCCTAAGCCGTCCCCGAATGAGCAGTGGATATTCTGATTTGAGTGAGCACTCTAGTAAAAGCTGTTTCGCTTCAGGAGTCTCCATAACCGGCGAAAAAGCCCCAGAAGTTTTATCCTTTAGTCTGGCTATGATTCTTGCGATTACAGTGACCGAAAAGTCCTATGCAAAAAAGTGGGCCGAAACCACGCATGACTGGGTCATCTAGAGCAGCGCTCTAAGCCACGAGTAAACTGCAAAAAACCATCGCTCAGTGGCCCTCGAAGGGCTGCTTGGGATGGGCCTCTTGTTCTTTTTGAAAGCTCATACCGCAAACCTACCACTTGCTCTGCTCAGTGCCCTCTAGATCACCTTGTAACAACAACCGTGATCTAACCTAACGAGTGGGTCGGGGAGATTGACAGTATGAGCGTTCTACCTCTACACGAACTTGCATAAGCGGTCCGGGTTGCCCAACGAGCCAAGTAGAATTAACGCCAGCGTTCAACAATCTCTGTGGAGCTAAAATCAGTAAATCCCAGCCCAAAGGGCAATGCCCTGACTCAGCAAACTAAACCCTGTAACCACCGCAACCAGTAACAAAATCATGATTATGGGTCTGAAGGGTTTACGCTCCACCGAGTTAACGCCGGATTTCAAAAAGGCATCGACCTTGGCCTGATCTTCTGGGTGAAGACGCCGTTCGTTATCGTCAGGGCCCTCCGGTTTTGATGCGTGCATAGACTCAGTCATGACACTTGCCTTGTTCTGGGAACAGGTCCAATCCTAGCAAAAGTCGCACATGATTATTTGAGATGTTCCAGAAGGCCGCTACACCGGTGCACATTGTCAGTTTTTGGGGAAGCTAAATGCCGCTGTGGGTATCTCGGTTGGTGAAAACCCTCCAGCAAGATTTTCTGCCTAGTTATTGCCTAATTTGCCGCGATGCCTGTGAATCTCAAAATTTGCTGTGCAATGGCTGTCTCAATTCCATTCGAAAAAACTCCTGGGCTTGCAGAAAATGCGGTCAGCCAGGGGCCGCTCTGACGGGACATTGCCGGCATGAAACAGCACCGCACTTCCTGCAGGCCGGACTGGAATATAGCGGAGTAACTCGGGACCTCATTCATCGCTGGAAATTCAATGGCGCCCTAGAACTGACCCATTTGCTGGTGCAACTGGCTCTGGAGGCTGCGCCTATCAAGAGGCAATACCATGCTCTGGTGCCTGTGCCCATGCACTGGCGCGGCCGCTGGCGGCGTGGCTACAACCAAAGCCGGCTGCTGGCGCAGGTGGTGAGCAGGAGACTGGAGCAGCCAGCTCAACAGCGACCACCCGTAACCGACGGCCTCATTACTAGCCCCAGAAAAAAAGCACAACATCATATGGGTCGTCAGCAGCGACGTATCAATAGCCAGGGACGTTATAGGACACATCAATCTTTCGCCAACCAATCCATTCTAATCATCGACGACGTTATTACCACGGGCGCCACACTAGAGGCAGTCGCTGAAGCTCTATCTAAGGCCGGTGCAAATCATATTGACGCCTGGTGTTTGGCCCGGGCACCCCAAACCGGGAAGTGATCGCAGCGTCAAGCCTATGGCTGGGGTATGCTAGGTATTTACTGTGACGCTGATGCCATGTCCCATCCTTATGACGCCCTAACCCCCGACGCTGTTGTTGACTGCGTTGAAACAGTCGGTTATCGCTGCGATTTGCGACTAATTGCTCTTAACTCCTATGAAAACCGAGTTTATCAGGTCGGCATAGAAGATGGGGTACCCGTCATCGTTAAATTTTATCGAGAACAGCGATGGTCCGATGCACAGATTTTGGAAGAGCACCGTTTTGCCCTGGAACTCGCCGACCATGATATTTCGGTCGTCGCCCCAGAAATAAGCAGTGGCGAAACGCTGCATCAAGCTTATGGCCAGAGATTTGCTGTGTTTAAGCGCCGGGGCGGACATCCCCCCGAACTCGACAATCTAGAGCACTTGTATCAACTGGGTAATGTACTAGGGCGCATCCACCGGGTGGGGGCGGCGCAAGCATTTGAGCATCGCATCGCAATAGATATTAAACGCATGGCTACGGCAAGTCGGGAGTTTCTCAGCGAGCATTTTATTCCGCGAGACCTGCAGGCCGCCTATGGCACCCTAGCCCTAGACTGCGAACAGGCGGCGCGAGAACTGCTATCGGGCATGACACCATCTGACTTACAGCGCATCCATGGCGATTGCCACTGCGGTAACATTCTATGGCGAGACGACACAGCGCACTTCGTCGACCTCGATGACTGCATCTCCGGACCCGCTATTCAAGATCTCTGGATGTTCTTTAATGGCGAACGCCACCATCGGGAACAGCAGCTCGCAGAGCTCATTGCAGGCTACGAGGAATTTCACGATTTTGATCCACGTCAGCTGCACTGGGTGGAGGCTCTGCGAACGCTGCGCATCATGCATCACGCCGCCTGGCTAGGGCGGCGCTGGGATGACCCGGCGTTCCCTAAAGCGTTTCCCTGGTTTGGACAAGAGCGCTTCTGGGGTGATCACATTCTCGAGCTAAGAGAGCAGATGGCGGCCATGAACGAAGCCCCCCTGCGATTACTTTAACTCGCTATTTTTCCCGGCGCGCTGCCGGGTAAATACAGCTCCAAAACCAACGAAGAAACGTGTTCTCGGACAACACGTCTCGATCAACAACATCATAAAAATCGGCGGTCGCATAGGGATCCTCATATAAATCTGCACGGGTACGTCGCCGCGTCTCTGGATCAAGCGTCTTGACAACTTTCGCTGGATTACCCGCAACGACCGTATTAGCAGGGACGTCCCGGGTCACCACGGCACCAGCGGCCACGACACTATTTTCGCCAATAGTCACTCCCTTAAGCACCTTGGCACCATCACCCAACCAGACGTTATCTCCAATGTGTACGGGGGTAACCGACTCTGACCTTGCCACGCGATCATAAAGTCCATGCCAATCCGAGTCTGTGACATAAGCGCCATTAGCCATCATCACGCCATCACCAATAGTAATTTCATCACTACAGGCAATGCGCACGCCAGGACTGAGCAGCACTGCGTTGCCAATCGTAATTTTCCCTTTCCCTTGGGCTCGCCCCCAAACGCCAATCTTAATGCGCTGAGCGGCCTCGCCTACGGCAGTGAAAGAGTGACCGATATGAATGTTATTGCCCGCAATGTCGACCCACCAAGGGTTCATTATGTTGGGGTAGGCACCTAGGGATGCACAACGTGGGCGCAAAAAATAATTTATCCAGGCTTCGCGACAATTTAGCCAGGCTTTTTTCACCCAATAGGGGCGCAAATCTGCGCGCATAATCTAAAACTCCTGTTGTAAGCGCGTTATGATGGCAAGGTGAATGAAGACACGCAAACGCAACGACCCCCTGTGCAGAGTGATCAACAGGCGCCCCACCCCGATCTCGAGGCGCTGGTCACCAAGCATTGCACCACCCTCTGGCGTAAACCCGCTCCCGTGCACACACGAGAAGCCTTTGATTATGCCAAGGCCTGGCTCGCTGAGCGAGGTAACCCGCCACTCATCCTTGATTCCTTTTGCGGCACCGGCATGAGTACCCGGCATTTGTCGGAACAATATGGCGGGGCCGCGGTCATCGGTCTTGATAAATCGGCACACCGACTGACCAAGCATGCGAACCCCTCGGACCAGTACTTGCTGCTGCGCGCCGAGTGTGAACCCTTTTGGCAGCTACTAGAAGCAAATCATATTAAGCTTGCTCACCACTATCTGCTTTACCCTAATCCATGGCCTAAATCGTCGCACCTAAAACGACGTGTGCATGGCCACCCAGCATTTCCTGTGTTGGCACGTTTAGGCGGCACCCTAGAAATGCGCAGTAATTGGCCGGTGTATGCCCAAGAGTTCGCCCTCGCCTGTGAACTCATCGGTTTCAAAGGCAAGCTTGAATGCTTTAAAGTGAATCAGCCTTGGACGCTTTTCGAAAAGAAGTATAGTGAGCGCGCTCAGACTTTATGGCGCTTTCAAGGGGTTTTTTCCAGCTAGAGCAGGCTGGCATCCTGCGCTACCCTAGGCGCTGGAAGATTTAACACCCAAAAATGGTGACCGTTATGACGGCAGTTCACTCAGTACCCATGAAAGCACTCCAAGGCGGAGACCCCATTTGGGAGCAAATGCGGGCAGAAACCCAACGCGCTGCAAGCCAGGAACCCGTTCTGGTGAGCTTTCTACATGCCACGATTCTGCACCATGACGAACTCGAATGCGCCCTTAGCTTTCACTTGGCGAACCAGCTCGATAGTCCAACCGTACCGGCCATGATGCTCCGCGAAATCATGTTGGCTGCTTTTAGCAGTGACGCTACCCTGCGCAGTGCGATCCGTGAGGATCTACAGGCAGTTCTTGATCGCGATTCAGCCTGTCAGGAGTACCATCTGCCCTTCCTCTATTTTAAAGGGTTTCAAGCCTTACAAACCCACCGTGTTGCCCATTGGCTTTGGCAGGAAAATCGACATTCGCTGGCTTTATTTCTACAAAGTCAGGTATCACAGAAGTTTGGTATAGACATTCATCCTGCAGCACGTTTTGGTCATGGCATCATGCTCGATCACGCCACAGGCTTAGTCATTGGTGAAACAGCGGTGGTCGGTAACCACGTCTCTATTCTTCAGTCAGTCACTTTAGGCGGTACAGGCAAGCAAGACGGTGATCGTCACCCAAAAATCGGCGATGGCGTGCTCATTTCAGCCGGTGCCAAAATTCTGGGCAATATTATCGTTGGGGAGGGCGCTAAGGTCGGTGCAGGCTCTGTAGTGCTCAATGATGTGCCACCGCACACCACCGTGGCAGGCGTACCTGCAAAAGTTGTGGGTATCCCC
The DNA here is from genome assembly GCA_938091995.1 of uncultured Luminiphilus sp. Classification (GTDB taxonomy): domain Bacteria; phylum Pseudomonadota; class Gammaproteobacteria; order Pseudomonadales; family Halieaceae; genus Luminiphilus. Next base: position 7,189 of record CALKNZ010000091.1, read on the forward strand.
GGCTCGGAGACACCCGCACTCGATATGGATCACGGCATTCCTGAATCAGACTAGGAATAGCTGGGTGACAGCTCAATCACGGCATCGACCATGGCCGATACGTGATCGGGATTAACGCCTGGGGTAATGCCGTGCCCGAGATTAAACACGTGCCCCGTACCCTGACCAAAGCTATCCAGAATGCTGGCCACCTCGCCGCGAATACGCTCGGGCGTCGCAAAGAGCATTGAAGGATCCATATTACCCTGTAGCGCCACACGATCACCGATACGCTGACGAGCATTGCCAATATCCGTGGTCCAGTCGAGACCCACAGCATCGGCACCGCAATCAGCGATAGCTTCCAACCATTGGCCACCACCTTTGGTAAAGACAATCACAGGAACTCGACGCCCGTCTGCCTCCCTGGGCAGCTGCTCAATAATTCGGGTCATATACTGCAAAGAAAATTCCCGGTAAGCCCCATGACTCAATGCACCACCCCAGGTATCAAAAATCTGTAGAGCCTGAGCGCCATGCTCGACCTGTGCAGACAGATACATGGCAACGGCATCCGCGAGCTTCTCTAGTAACACGTGCATAATCGCTGGGTCGTTAAACGCGAGAGATTTTACCTTCGCAAAATCCTTGGATGAACCGCCCTCAACCATGTAAGTGGCCAGCGTCCAGGGACTACCCGAAAATCCTATGAGCGGCACCTCACCCTTAAGCTCTCGACGTATCAACGCCACAGCATCCATGACGTAACCCAGTTCAGAAACTGCGCGACTGGGCTCCAGCGCTTCAATATCGGCAGCACCCTGAAGGGGCCGTTCAAAACCCGGGCCCTCACCTTCAGCAAAATAAAGTCCCAGACCCATGGCATCGGGAATGGTCAAAATATCGGAAAAAAGAATGGCTGCATCCATAGCGTAGCGTCGCAGCGGCTGCATCGTAACCTCACAGGCCAGTTCAGGATTACTGCACAAGCTCATAAAGCTGCCGGCCTGCTGCCGAATCTCGCGATACTCGGGCAAATACCGCCCCGCCTGTCGCATCATCCATAAAGGTGTTCTATCGACCGGCTCACGCAAAAGTGCTCGAAGAAACCGATCATTTTTGAGGTCTGACATAGATTACACGCCCAAGTAGTCGAGAATTCCCTCAGCAGCCTGGCGCCCTTCCCAAATCGCCGTGACCACTAAGTCTGAGCCGCGAACCATATCACCTCCGGCGAAAATTTTGGGGTTCGCAGTTTGAAATTTGAAGACCTGTTCTTCCGGAGCGACCACGGCATCCCAGTCGTTGACGGCCACTCCCTGCCCCTCAAACCAATCTGCAGGACTGGGCTGGAAACCAAAAGCCATAATGATCGCATCGGCCTGAATGACCGTTTCACTGTCCGCAACACTCTCGGGGCGTCGACGCCCGTCAGCATCAGGCTCTCCCAAGCGGGTCTCCACAACCTTGATGCCAATAGCTTCGCCAAAGTATTCCATAACTTCGACCGGCTGGCGGTTGAATAAAAATTCAACGCCTTCTTCTTTGGCGTTTTGTACTTCCCGTCGTGACCCCGGCATATTGACCTCATCCCTGCGGTACACACAGTAAACCTTGTCGGCTTGCTGACGCACAGCGGTGCGCACGCAGTCCATAGCGGTGTCACCACCCCCAAGGACCACAACCGTTTTGTCAAACAGATCGATAAATTTATTCGGGTCCTGGGGATAACCCATTTTTTCGTTGACGTTGCCAATAAGGTAGTCGAGGGCTTTGTGAACTCCTGGCAAGTCTTCGCCTGGAAACTTTCCTTCCATCGCTTTGTAAGTGCCCATACCCAGAAAAACGGCGTCATGCTCTGCCATCAAGGTATCAATTTCAACGTCAACACCAATCTCGGTGTTCAACTTAAATTCTATACCCATGCCCTCGAACACTTCGCGACGCCGCTGCATGACCTGCTTTTCAAGTTTGAACTGGGGTATGCCAAAGGTTAATAACCCACCAATTTCCGGGTAGAGATCGTAGACGACAGCCTTGACACCGTTCCGGGCTAAAATATCGGCGCAACCCAAGCCCGCCGGTCCCGCTCCAATAATGGCCACCGACTTTCCAGTCGGTACGACATCTGACAGGTCGGGGCGCCAACCCATCGCTAGGGCGGTATCGGTAATGTACTTCTCTGCATTGCCAATGGTCACGGCACCAAAACCTTCATTGAGCGTGCATGCACCCTCGCAAAGACGATCTTGGGGGCAGACTCGACCACAAACCTCGGGCAGGGTATTGGTTTGATGACTTAATTCTGCCGCCTCAAATAAATTGCCGTCAGAGAGCAGCTTTAACCAATCAGGGATAAAGTTGTGTACTGGGCATTTCCATTCGCAATAGGGGTTGCCGCAGGATAGGCAGCGATGGGATTGCTCAGCAGCTTCGCCAGCATCGAAAGCATCATAGATTTCTACGAAAGCCTCAGTGCGAGTCTCCATATCTTTCTTCGGTGGATCCTCACGACGGACATCGAGAAACTGGAAGTTATTAGCAAGTCGACCACTCATAGCGCTCTCCCTTAATCTGTATCACGTAAACGTGATAGCAATTTTTCAAAGTCAGCGGCTTTGGGTGTCACGAGCCAGAATTTACCCACGTAATCTTCAAAATTATCCAGCAAGTGTTGGCCCCAAGCTGACCGGGTTTCTGCCACAAACTCACGAATATTATCCCGCAGATAATGCCGATAAGCCTCCATCGCTTCACTACTGACACGATGAACCTCGACTAACTCACTATTGATACGGTCAATGAAACCGCGATCTTCATCAAGGACATAAGCAAATCCACCGGTCATACCTGCGCCAAAATTAACGCCTGTGCGACCCAGTACGGTAATACAACCACCGGTCATGTACTCACAACAGTGGTCGCCTGCGCCCTCAATAACCGAAAATGCGCCAGAGTTTCTAACCCCAAAACGCTCGCCGGCAACGCCTGCCGCAAACAGCTTGCCACCGGTAGCACCGTATAAGCAGGTGTTGCCGATGATCGAGGTATCTTGACTGGCAAAAACCGAATCCCTTGGAGGGTATATAACCAGCTTCCCCGCGGCCATACCCTTACCGACATAATCGTTGCAATCACCCTCTAAATACATATGAACGCCACCGGCATTCCAAACACCAAAGCTCTGTCCCGCAGTGCCGGTTAATCGAATTTCAAGGGGGGTGGAATCAAAATCGGTATTACCGTAGCGCCGGGCGATCTCACCGGAAATCCGAGCACCGATAGAACGATCGCAATTGGTAATACTGTAATGAAACTCGCCACCGGTTTTACCTTCGATAGCGGGCAACATATCCGCCACCATACGCTCTGCCATCTCGGCACGATCAAAAGGATCATTACTGGTCACCTCGCAAAATTGAGGTTGATCGACCGCATCCGGATCGACCCAAACAATAGGTCCGAGATCTAATCGAGCCTGCTTGTCGGTTTTTCCGGGCAAGCGCTTCAATAAATCAGTGCGTCCAATCAAATCCTCCAATCGAGCGACGCCCAGTTGCGCCAACCACTCTCTGGTTTCCCGAGCAACAAAGCTGAAGAAGTTAATCACCCGCTCGGCATCGCCGTTAAAGTGCTCCTCTCGCAGCACCGCGTTTTGTGTGGCAACGCCAGTGGCACAGTTATTCAGGTGACAGATGCGTAGATACTTACAGCCCATGGCAACCATGGGCGCTGTGCCAAAACCAAAACTCTCTGCCCCAAGAATCGCGGCTTTGATTACATCAAGGCCGGTCTTCATGCCGCCGTCAGCCTGAACCCTGATTTTGCCTCGCAAACGGTTGCCCCGCAGCGTCTGATGCACCTCAGCAAGTCCCAACTCCCAGGGAGATCCAGCGTGGCGAATTGAGGTCAACGGACTCGCAGCAGTACCGCCGTCATATCCAGAAATCGTAATGAGATCTGCATAGGCTTTTGCAACGCCGGCGGCAATGGTGCCCACCCCGGGTTCAGATACGAGCTTCACCGAAACCAAAGCGGTAGGGTTGACCTGCTTTAAATCGAAAATAAGCTGGGCTAAATCTTCAATAGAATAAATATCGTGGTGTGGCGGCGGAGATATCAGTGTCACACCGGGCACCGAGTACCGGAGCCGGGCAATCAAATCGTTGACCTTACCCCCGGGGAGCTGGCCTCCTTCACCAGGTTTTGCACCTTGGGCTACCTTAATCTGCAGAACTTCTGCGTTGACCAAATAGTGGGGGGTTACGCCAAAACGTCCCGATGCAATTTGTTTGATTTTAGAAACGCGATTGGTGCCAAAGCGCGCGGGGTCCTCACCACCCTCACCACTATTAGAACGCGCACCGACATGATTCATCCCCATGGCCAGAGATTCGTGAGCCTCTGGGGACAGTGCGCCCAAAGACATACCGGCAGAATCAAAGCGTTTCAAAATAGCTTCAATGGGCTCCACCTCATCGATCGCTATGGATTCCCCGGACAAATCCAGCTCCAACAGGTCGCGAAGCGCAGCCACCGGGCGATCCGTACAATATTTGGCATAACGCTGATAGTCGGCATAATCGCCGGTCGCCACAGCTTGCTGAAGTGTCATGACCACGTCTGGATTGAACGCGTGATACTCGCCACCGTGTACGTATTTCAGCAACCCGCCCTGATCCAGCGTTTTACGCTTAGAGCGGGCTTTAGCGGCCACCTTCCAGAGATCGCGCTCCAACTCATCAAAACCCGCCCCCGATATGCGTGAAGCAACACCGGTGAAGCAGGCCTCTACAATTTCCTTATCCAACCCTACTGCTTCAAAGAGCTGGGCGCCCCGATAAGAATTCACCGCAGAAATGCCCATTTTGGACATGATCTTCAATAACCCTTTATTAATGCCTTTGCGGTAATTCTTGTAACAGCGCGTTGGATCTCCTAACAGCTCTCCCGAACGCAACTGCCCTTCGAGAATGCTGTAGGCCAAGTACGGATATACCGCAGTCGCACCAAAGCCTAAAAGGCAGGCAAAGTGATGGGAGTCCCGGGCACTACCACTCTCAATAATAAGATTGGCGTCTGCACGTAGACCCAAACGAATAAGGTGGTGGTGAACGGCACCAGTCGCCAACAGGCTGTGAATAGGAAGTCGACTCTCACCAATTTTTCGGTCCGACAAAATCAGTAGCGTAGCGCCATTACGAACTGCCGTTTCCGCCGTCAGGCAGAGCCCCTCAACCGCTGCTCGAAGGTTGCCATTTTCGGGATCATAGGTCGCGTCGATATCCGCAATTTTCAGTTTTTCGTCTTCGATATTTAGCAGCGTGTTGAATTTTCCTTGTGACAAAACCGGTGACGTCAGACTCACCCGATACGCATGCGCTTCAATTTCATCAAAGATATTGCCCTCAGCACCTAAATCAACCTCTAGTGACATCACAATAGATTCACGGAGTGGGTCTATCGGTGGATTTGTGACCTGAGCAAATTTTTGCCGAAAGTAATCATAGAGCGAACGGTCTCTGGCTGACAAAACCGCCAGCGGCGTATCGTCTCCCATGGAGCCAACAGCTTCATTACCGGATTCTGCCAGTGGCCGAAGAACTTGATCACGTTCTTCAAAGCTCACCTGGAACATTTTTTGATAGACATCTAATTCAGATGCCGTAATACCGGGAGCAGCCTCTCCATCAAAACTCCCCTCAATGTAGCGCGCGTTATCTCGCAACCATCGCTTATATGGATGACGAGACTTCAGCATGTTGTCGATGTCATCGGTATGCAGAACTTTGCCTTCTTGCGTATCAACGACCAGCATCTGCCCCGGACCCACGCGCCCTTTGGCAATCACATCGGCGGTGGAGTAGGCATGGGTCCCAATCTCAGAAGCCAAGGTTATAAAGCCGTCGGTGGTCGTCACCCAGCGCGCTGGCCTCAAGCCATTACGATCCAGGAGACAGCAGGCGTAGCGGCCATCGGTCAGTACGATGCCCGCTGGACCATCCCAAGGCTCCATGTGCATTGACTGATATTGATAAAATGCCTTGAGGTCTGGATCCATGCCTTCAATATTTTGCCAAGCAGGTGGAATCAGCATCCGCAGGGCACGGGGCAATTCAATGCCTCCAGTGGTCAATAACTCCAGCATATTGTCGAGGCTGGAGGAATCAGACCCCGCGGTATTTACCAAAGGGACAACGCTTTGCAATTCTGGCAATAAAGGAGAAGCCAGTTTAGAGGTTCTGGCACGAGACCAGCTCCGGTTGCCTTCGATGGTGTTGATTTCACCGTTGTGCGCCAACATTCTAAAAGGCTGGGCCAAGGGCCAACGGGGCAACGTATTGGTAGAAAAGCGCTGGTGAAAAACACAAATAGCCGTTTGCAGCCCTTCGTCATTAAGGTCTGGGTAAAACCGCGCCAAATCCGCGGGCATCACCAGCCCTTTGTAAGAGACCACCTGATCAGAAAGGCTGCAAATGTAAAAATTAGGGTCACCAGCCATGGCGATTTCAGCCTGACGCCTCGCCATGAATAATCGCGCGGTGACTTGAGCATGATCGAGTTTTTCGGCGTCAATAAAAACCTGTTCGATATGCGGCAGCTGTGCAAGAGCAATTTCACCACAAACATCCGGGTCAAGAGGCACTTCACGCCAACCAATAACCTGCAATTCGTTAACTGCTAAAGCGTTTTCAAGTGCGTCCTTGGAAGCACGCTGGGCGTCGGCCTCCGCGCCCATGAAAATCATTCCAACCGCGTAATGCTGCCCCAGATCCTTAGCAAAGTGTGCCCGAGCTTCAGCGCGCATAAAGCTGTCTGGCATTTGCAATAATAGGCCACAGCCATCTCCGGTCTTACCGTCAGCCGCGATCCCGCCGCGGTGGGTCATACAGGTTAATGACTCAATGGCGGTTTCCAGCAAACGATGGCTAGGCTGACCTTTGATGTGAGCGATCAAGCCAAAACCACAGTTGTCCCGGAATTCCTCAGGGCGGTAAAGGCCCTGCAGGTCGGTCGAGACTGACGCGACACCCGCAATATCAGTAGGGGTCATAAACACTCACACTCAAATAAGTCGGCACTGTAAACCGGAAACAAGCCTGCCCGTCACGGTCAAGGCAAAAGGCCGGGTATTTTACACATCTAAGATCACCGGAACAATTATGATCTTGAAGATCATTTAGCGGTGATTTGGGAGATTTCCTCGATCGTGACATCGTCGACCAGACAAGCAGTGCCAAGCCTTTCGAGTAAAACATACCGTATTTTTCCCCTGACGACCTTTTTATCACCAGCCATAGCGTCCAAAAAGACCTCTGCAGACATGGCGGGTGGCGGCTTTACAGGTAAACCAAAGTCCACCAAAAATCGCGTTAACTGATCAGTCGTTTCATGAGAAATATGGCCTCTTGCGGCTGAAATTTTAGCGGCCATCACCATTCCACAAGCGACAGCTTCGCCATGCAACCACACGCCATACCCCATAACATGCTCAATGGCGTGGGCAAATGTATGCCCAAAATTAAGGATAGCTCGCAGCCCCCCTTCTCGCTCATCTTGAGTGACAACTTCAGCTTTTATAGCGCAGCTTCTTTGAATCGCCTCAGCCAGTACCGCATTGTTTCGACCGCGAAGTGCATCGCGCTGCTCCAGTAACCAATTAAAAAACTCGGCGTCCCAAATACAGCCGTACTT
>CALKNZ010000092.1 GCA_938091995.1 uncultured Luminiphilus sp.
CAAAGGGGTCTAAAAAGAGAATGGAGCTGGCGAGAGGAATCGAACCCCCGACCGGCTGATTACAAATCAGCTGCTCTACCTACTGAGCTACGCCAGCCTAAAACGCTTCACCGGATCTATTTCCCCATCCGGGGCGCAGATTGTGCTGATAGCGACCCCTCGGGTCAAGTGGCAAAGGCCACTTGTGTGCCCAGAGCACGCCTTAATAACCCCTCAAGCACTAAATCGGGTCGCCACTCTCCGACTAAGCCCACAGCATTGAGCTCTGGGGCACCCCCGCCCGTAAAAATCACCTGATGATCTGGGTACTGATCACAAACTTGGCGTATAGCGCCCAACATCGCCACGGAAATACCCGAGGCCACGCAGGCCGCGGTACTCTGGCCAGGGTCTACAGTGGGTTTAAGAGTGTCGGAATAACGCACCATGCGGGTGCTTGACTGAAGCGCCGCCTCCATTAAAGCCGGTCCAGGAAAAATATAACCTCCTAGGTGACGTCCATCAGCTGCCACCAAATCGCACGTGACGGCACTTCCCACATCAATAACAAGGAGAGGGCCCGGTTTGGAAACTCTGGCGCCCAGCATGGCAAACCATCGATCAGCCCCCATACGAGCAGGCTCTGCGTAACTGTTCAGCAAACCGTCCTCGCGCAAAGCTGTGCCACAAAGGTGTATTTTAGAAAAGCCTACGGCTTGCAGTTCCAATACCAAAGCCTGATCAGACTGCTCATCTCTGACGCTGGCGATCCATACAGCAGGATCATCTTTAGTAGCCCCCCACAGCACCTCGGCCAATTCTGAAAAACTGCCGCTATGGCGCTGCGACTTCACATTAAGATCTTCGCTAAGAGCCCACTTGGCCGCGCTATTGCCTACGTCGATTAATAACTCGCTCATAGCTTTGTACTGCGCAACATGGACGCCTCTCCCGATTGAACCGCTACTAAGCCTGTCTGGGTGGCCACGCGCAGCGCACCCAAGGGGTCGACACCCTCAGCTCTTCCAGAAATAGTGTGTTGCCCTTGCTGAACACTGATCTGATGGCCCGCCATTAGGTCTCGGCGACACCAAGACTCCTGCCACTGGCTAAAGGAGTTAACCCGCCACCCTGACAACAACGGTACCAGTGCCCCAAGGAGTTGCCCCGCCAGCGCATTACGCGACAATGAAACATCTGCATGAGAAGCCAGATCGGTCCAAGGTTGATCAATGTCATTGCCACCGGTTCCGGGCATCGCGACATTAATTCCTACCCCTACAACAACAATCCAACCCTGATTCGCTGAGTGAACTAGATCAATCAGCACGCCACCGCATTTTTTACCGACCAAATACAGATCATTGGGCCACTTCAACTGTATGTTGAGCCCCCATTCGCACTCTAAGGTATCGCCGATAACACACCCCACCGCTAGACTAAGCCCCGCCAGCTCCAAAGGCTCGAGACCCGTTCGCCAACCCAGCGACATATAAATATTACATTTAGGGGGACTGACCCAAGGTCGACCAAGCCGGCCCCGGCCTGCGGTTTGTGTTTCTGCAAACAAGGCCAAGCCGTGTAAATCCTCAGATACAGCCCGACGTTTTAGGGCCGCATTCGTAGAATCAATCTCCCCCTCAACCTCAATGCGCAGGTTCGGCAGCTCTAAGCCACCCAAGTTGGCTCGTATAGCAGCACCGGATAACCCATCATCCTTATGCATTTCGGACGTATCGACCATCAAAACTCCACTTTGATATTGATCACTGACTACAAGGCCAAGTCAGTCTAAGCTATACCCCATGTCCAAGGCTAAATTAGATATAGGCAGAAGCCCAACGCCAACGCATTCTGGCGAGCACCCCCATGGTGTAAATTTGGGTTTCGGTCGGGTATCTCGCCACTGTGCCACCGCTTTTGCGATAGTGGCTGGTTGCTTAGCCGTAGCGAACCTGTGGCTGGTACCACTTAGCGGAGCCAGCCTCTTGGAAGCTGGCCGTGGCGTGATTTTGTTACTTCTGGGTATTGGCCTAATGGGCACCGCGAGACTTAGCCTGTTCTTGACGCTGCTCGTGGCATCGGCAGGGCTGGATATATTCACGGGCAATACAGACACGCCAGCTATAACTACCGTCATAGACGTCTGTCTCATTACCACCGCTGCCTTCGCGCTAGTCAGCCCCCGATAAGCCGAGTTATAACGCGCCATGGCTGATTTCTCGCAACCACTCATCATTTTAATCGCACTTCTTTGCGGTTTAACCAGCCGAGCAATAGGTCTGCCCGCCCTGATAGGATATCTCGCGGCAGGCTTCGTCCTTCATGAGATGGGCGTAACCGCAGGCACTTGGTTGGCTCAACTGGCCGATCTGGGCATCACCCTGCTTCTATTTAGCATTGGGCTCAAACTGGACGTGAAAGCGCTATTGAGACCCACTGTGTGGGGCACAACACTGATTCACATGCTCGTCTCACAAGCCTTTCTGATCGCGCTGCTTATTGCGCTTACGAGGGTTTTCCCAGCACTGGCACTATCGATGGAAGGCGCCGCTATAGTTGCCTTTGCGCTGACCTTCTCAAGTACCGTTTTTGTCATTCAAACCTTGCAGGAGCGTGGTGAACTGCAATCGAATCACGCTGTCCTCGCCATCGGTATATTAATTGTTCAAGATCTCGTGGCCGTAGGCTTTCTAGCTTTCACGGCCGGCAAAATACCCAGCGTTTATGCTTTGGGATTACTCCTTATCATTCCAGCAAGACCACTGATACTAAAACTGCTGTCGGTGAGTGGCTACGGCGAATTACTGACGCTACTGGGCTTAGCGCTGGCCATTGGTGCTGCTGAAGTCTCGGAACTCGTGGGGCTAAAAGGCGATCTCGGGGCGTTACTGATTGGTGCGATGCTGGCCGGCAAACAAAAGACTAAGACCCTGGCGACGAACCTCATGCAACTCAAAGACCTATTTCTGGTGGGCTTTTTCTTGTCTATTGGTCTTGGCGGCTGGCCCCCGGCATTACTCATCGGTGTGGCGATTGTTTTAGGCTGTGTCTCTGCATTGAAGCCCTTGCTCTACTTTTTCCTGATGACACGACTACACACCACACCCAGAACAGCAGTTTTAGCCTCGAGCTCTCTATCAAATCACAGTGAATTTGGGCTTATTGTTATCTCGGTAGCCGCAGGGCTGGGTTGGGTTGCGCCCGTCTGGAGTTCCACATTGTCGATTGCTCTGGCCATTAGTTTTTTTCTCGCAGCACCCATGAGTAAATTCTCGCACCGCTTTTATCGAAGGCATCGTGATCAACTTCTCAGGCATAGATCCGCGCAGTTGATGAAAACCTATGAAAACACCGACAACACTCACACCATTATTTTGGGTATGGGTCGGGTAGGCACCGGCGCTTATGAAGCTTTAGCACCTCGCCTGGGTAGGGAGTTACTGGGTGTGGAAGCCTCTGTAAAAAAGGTTGCTCATCATCTGGGAGAGCAGCGGAGGGTGGTATGTGCCGACGCCTCCGATCCTGATTTTTGGGTGCGAATAAATCTGCCCGAGGTACAACTTATTATGCTCGCTCTGACCAACCACCCTGAAAACATTCTGGTCGCAGAGCTCATTCGATCTATGGGGTATTCCGGTGATATCGCTTCGGTGGTGCGACATGAAGAGCATTCGGAACAGCTGCAAGCCTTGGGTATTTCCGCGTTCAATCTTTACGCTCAAGCGGGAGCCGGATTTGCCGCGCACGCCAGCGATGCATCCGACTCAGGATTTCGTTGAGTAATGGGTAAAATAGAGCTTTACGGCACCCGAATGGCCAGCCCGTTGGGGCTTTTAAGTATTTGGGGAAGCTCGCACGCTGTCGAAAGTATCGGCTGGAATTCTGATCAAGCTTCAGCGCCACAAGCCGCAACGCAATCCTGTCCAGTTATTGATGAATGCGCTAAGCAACTTCGGGCCTATTTTGATGGGCGATTGACAACCTTCGATATACCCACTGCACCTGCGGGCACGGCGTTTCAGCGGAGCGTTTGGCAACTATTGATGGATATACCTTTTGGCCAGACTTTAAGTTATGGACAGCTCGCCCAAACACTTCAACCACCCTCAGGTCCAAGAGCAATTGGCAGCGCGGTGGGTCGTAATCCGATTCTTCTAGTATTGCCCTGCCACCGGATTATTGGCAGCCGTGGTGACCTGACCGGGTTTGCCGGAGGCTTAGAACGCAAAGAATGGCTACTCACCCATGAGGGTTCAATCTTATGCTGAACTCACTCAGCCGCTAGATCAGGCATTAAGGTCGGGAATCATTTCGTCCTTAATACGTTCAATAGCATCGCGCAGCCGCAGCTTTTCTTTCTTCAATCGTTGAATAAGCAGTTGATTGTGATAGGGCTGAAGCTGCAGTTCATTAATTTTATGATCAAGGCCACGATGCTTAGACTGAAGTACCATCAGCCGCATAGCTGGGGTCATCTCCTCGTTCGCAGCATCGTTTTCTTTAGCCATTAGCAGGGCCCTCTACAGCGTTGGACGCATAAGCATTCCGTGACTCTCTAAACAAATTATGCGCCCCCTCAAGCAGGGGCAGCAAGGGCAAACCCGAAGGCGCAGCTGCGACGAAATAGTCTACCAGCAGTGTGTCGCGATTATTATAGGCCATCGGTACCCCCTCCTCATTCAACACCTGCCCGCCAGCAGCCCGAACCAACGCGTCTCCTGCGGCGACATCCCATTCATAACAAGGCGAACTCCGGGGATAAATATCGGCCCGCCCATCAACGAGAGCAAAAAATTTTAGAGCGCTGCCAGAATTGATTCGCTCTACCGGTAACCCCGACCCCATCAACAGCTCAGTGAGCGCCGCAACACGTTTGGGGCTGTGTCGCTCACTAGCCGACATGCGAACAGTGTCACTCAGCGTGGCACTGGGCGTGAGCACGGTCAGCTGCTCAAAGTTATCACCGGTACAGCACCAAAGACCAGAATCAGGCATGCCCAAATAACATTGTTTGGCTAGTGGTTGCGCGATGAAACCCAATATTGGAGTTTGATCGACTATTAACGCCACATTCACCGTGAACTCGCCGGTGCGGCCCAAAAATTCCCGGGTGCCATCGAGGGGATCGACCATCCAGCAGATCTGCCAGTTATGACGCTCGCGTATTTCTTCGCTGGAAGACTCTTCAGACAAAACGGGAATATCGGGTGTCAAAGCTGCAAAACCCTCGGCAAGGCATGCATGAGCGCTGCGGTCGGCTGTGGTCACCGGACTTCGGTCTGCCTTTTGCTCTACTGCCACCGGTTCAAACTGCTGGTAGTAACCTGTCAATAATTCAGAGGTGCGGGCTAGAAGCGTCAGTGCATTGGTCACCAGGTCCACCGGCAAGGGGTCAAAGCCTGCAGGCAACTTCGGTGGGGAAGGTAACGCGTGTTTTAATATCTTCATTGAGAAAGAGGGTAACATTGCCATGGCACTGAATGTGCATACCGACAAATCTGTTCTGGGCGTTGACTGGGCAAAGATTGAGACCGTGCTGCTCGACATGGACGGCACCTTGCTGGACCTACGCTTTGACACCGAATTTTGGACCGAGATCGTTCCTACAACCTATGCCCAAAAGGAAGGTATTGGTCTCGAGGCAGCCAGAGCCTACTTAAACCCGATTCATGCCAGAGAAACTGGGCACCTGAATTGGTACTGCCTAGACTTTTGGTCAGAGGTTGTGGGCTTTGATATTGCACAGCTCAAGCAAGCACATGCCGCTAAAATCAGCTGGCGACCGGAAGCCGAAAACTTCCTCAGAAAGTTACGAGCCAGTCATTGCGAAGTTATATTGATCACCAATGCTCACCCTGACACCCTGCGCATTAAATTACAGCAAATTCAGCTCGAGCCGTGGCTCGACAAAATCTTTACTTCACACAGTTTCAGCGCACCCAAGGAATATCAAACCTTTTGGCAAAAGCTCCAAGCTGCCAGTGCATTTGAGCCGCAACGCACATTATTTATTGATGACTCCGAGTCCGTGTTAGCGTCAGCTGAGCACTACGGGGTGGCACACTTAATTACCCTTCGACAGCCTGACAGCAGTCAAAGCAAGCGGACCCAAACACAATACCCTGCCGTGCTTCACTTTGACGAGTTATTTGAGGGACTACCTAATTGTGACAAATAAACAAGACACACTGGCTAAGGTGCGCGTGGACAAATGGCTCTGGGCTGCACGATTTTTTAAAACTCGCAGTCTTGCCAAAGCCGCCATCGAAGGGGGAAAGGTCCAACTGGAAGGACAAAGAGTTAAGGTTAGTCGAGAAATTACGCTTGGGGACCGCCTGACAATAAGGCAAGGCTGGGACGAAAAAGACATCACGATACTGGGTTTGACCGAGCAACGGGGGCCTGCCTCAGTGGCTCAAGGGTTATATGAAGAATCAAAAGAGAGCGTTGCGCGGCGAGAGCGAGAGGCCCTGTTGCGTCGAGCCGCCGGCGGTTTGAATAAACCGAGCCACCGCCCCGATAAACATGAACGAAGACAGATCAGTCGCTTGCGACGCGATGGTGCCCCCTTTTCCGAAAGTGATTAAGGTCTTAAGGACGAGAGTGTTACGGTGTTACGGCCCCCTTCCTTGCTCGAGTAAAGTGCCTTATCAGAGGCTTCCAAGAGTTGTTTGAACTCAGTCGTCATTGAGGGGATACACGCTACAACACCTTGAGATACCGTCACTATGGAACCAGAGGGTGACGCTGAGTGCTCTATTTCCAAAGCCATGATACGAGTTCGTATTCGCTCGGCCGCAACCAGCGCATCGGCTTGACTTGCCCCTGGCAGCAGCAACAAAAATTCTTCACCACCCATGCGAATAGCCAACTCCCCGGCCCGCGCTGTCACAGACCGCAAGACACCGGCAATACGCTTAAGAACATCGTCACCTGCCGGGTGGCCATAGGTGTCATTGTAAGCTTTAAAATGATCCACATCGATCATGATAACGGCGATCGGAGTGCCACCACGTTGCGCGCGACTCACCTCCATATCGAAGGCTCTATCTGCCCCCCGCCGATTTCGAAGGCCTGTAAGCTCATCAAGCTTGGCAAGGTCTGCGAGCTGTTTTCTCGCTTCCTGAAGTTGAGTGTTTTTAGCTCGAAGCGTCTCGGAAAATCCGGCCATATCTTTAGCCATAGCTTCACGTTCAAGCCCTGATTCAACCATCTGGCTGAAGGACCGGCTAATGCCATGACTCAAAATTGCCATCAGAATAGCCAGACCCCAAAGCACCGAAGCGAGGATTAGGTTAAAAGGCCTGGCATCTGTGGTCCACGCAAGCCAACAGGCCACCGGTATTAAAGAAGAGCAAAGCCAGACCAAATAAAACTCTCGAACAACTGCCGTGGCAGCGACCGTCGCTACCGTAATAATTACCATGATCATAATCAGTGCATACAGCACTTCATCCGATAGGTAGTCACCCATCCAGATAATGGTGGCAGACCAGGCAAAACCGCCGATTAGCGCAGAAACTAGCAACTCTCTGAGTACCGGTCCGACAGCCGTAATATGACGCTGCCTTTCTAGGGCCTGACTCATGTGCAGTGACTGAATGAAAGACAGAATCAGCATGCCAATACCCCAGACCGACGTTGGCAGCGGAACAGGCTGGTACCACAGTAAAAACATGCCTCCACAAACGCCCAGCATTTGGGTGCCTGCCAACACATAACGTGTGGTTTGAAGCTGGTAACCCAGCTTCGCTGACAACGCATCGCTTTTGGAGATTTTTCTTTGGTATAGCATATTGCTTATCTATATCTTCGCTAAACAAAACTTTAGCGCAGGTCTGCACATTAATCACAAATAAATGGCAGAATTAACGCATTAATAGTGTTTTTTTATGCCTATTGGGGCCTAATTGAAAAAACACAGGGGGCTTATGAAACAGCAGCTTTATTCTGAAGACGATACGATGCGCTTCTCGTGGTTGCTGATACCCATACTTGCGCTGCCGCTAGTCGTCGCCTTTATCACTTCTACTGATTGGAAATCACAGTCTGCTGATGCATCCTGTGAAAACGTCCGCATATTCTTAGAAGAAACAGATCAAATTAGGGTGAGCAAGGATTCATCCACCCTTATTTTGGGGGGCTCAGTGTTCTCGCAGTGGAAATTACGCTCAACGAAAGAGCTGGCGCAAAATCTGCTGCGCGTAAAGGCCTCTCCTTTATTAACGCCCACAACCATCGCCAAATGCTTTGAGCGGACAGTGGCACACTATAGGCCCATTACCCTGGTGCTGTTTTTGGATGACAGCGACGGCTTGCGCCATGCTGAGGCGACCTTCAACGCGCTCGACGAGATCAATGCCCTGCGTGCTTATTGGAGCGTGGCGCCAAGCTTCATCGTCGTACCAGCGGCAATCACACCCGCACTCAAATCCCAAACAAAGAAACTTAGGGACTTTGAAAGCCGATTAGTGGCCTGGACCAAAACTGCAACGGGCACGTCACTGCTGGATATCAACACATTGCTCGCCAACGATCGCGGCGAAGTCAACCCACTACTCTTTTGGCCGGATGGAAAAACGCTGGGTAACGAGGGCTGCGAACGTCTTCAGAATACTTTACTGGGTTACGCCGGAGTCAAAAGCCCCACCACAGGAATCCCCAAAGATGGGGTATCATCCTAAAATGACAACAACATTCCCTACAGTAAAACCTGTCACTCCACTACTGGAACAGATCAACTCTGACCTCGCAGTGCTTAGATCTCTGAGCGAGGACGACTTGCAGAGCTTGGCTAATGAAGTTCGCCAATACATGCTGTTTAGTGTCAGTCAGACAGGCGGCCACTTTGGTGCAGGGCTGGGTGTTGTAGAACTATCCATTGCACTGCATCACGTGCTGAACACCCCTGAAGATCGAATCGTCTGGGATGTCGGTCATCAAACTTATCCGCACAAAATTCTCACCGGACGAATGGAACGACTCGCGACTATCCGACAGGCGCAGGGGTTATCAGGTTTCCCAAAGCGCAGTGAGAGTAGCTTCGATACCTTTGGTGTTGGCCATAGCTCGACAAGCATATCTGCGGCCATGGGAATGGCCATTGCAGCCAGTCAACAAGGGCTACAACGCAAAGTCGTGGCCGTTATCGGTGATGGTGCTATCACCGGCGGCATGGCTTTCGAAGCTCTCGCACATGCAGGGCACGTCAGACCTAATATGCTGGTCATACTCAACGATAATCAAATGTCTATCGGCCACAACACCGGCGGGTTAGCCACATACTTCGCTAAAATTTGGGCAAGCCCGACCTATATTGCGCTGCGAGAGGGCTCCAAACGCATCCTTGAACATGTGCGGACCGCATGGGATTTTGCCAAAAAGACTGAAGAACAAATGAAGAGCCTAGTGGCTCCCGGCATGTTGTTTGAAGAGCTGGGTTTTAATTATGTTGGCCCACTAGATGGCCACGACCTGCCACAATTGGTGCAAACACTTGAGGCAATGATAGAGCTCAAGGGACCCCAGCTACTCCATATTCGCACTGTTAAAGGTAAAGGCTTTAGCCCCGCGGAGAGCGACCCAGTGGGCTACCACGCTATTAATAAAATTGAAGCAAATCCGGATACCTCGATCAGCAAAAAACCCTCACCTCCAAAATATCAGGACGTCTTCGGTCGCTGGCTGTGTGATACCGCAGCGATCGACAGTCGCTTGATTGGAATCACTCCTGCGATGTGTGAGGGTTCGGGAATGGTACGGTTCTCTCAAGAATATCCCGACCGTTACCATGATGTTGCCATAGCCGAACAGCATGCCGTCACCCTGGCAGCGGGTATGGCGTGCGATGGGCTTAAACCTGTGGTGGCGATCTACTCCACATTTTTGCAACGCGCCTATGACCAACTCATACACGATGTTGCCCTGCAAAATTTAGACGTTACTTTTGCCATTGATCGTGGGGGATTGGTGGGACAAGACGGCGCCACCCACCACGGCGTTTACGATCTAAGCTATTTGCGCTGCATTCCTAATATGATTATCGCTTGCCCTTCTAACGAAAATGAATGCCGCCAACTGCTTTATACGGCTTACCAACATCAAGGCCCCGCAGCTATTCGCTATCCACGCGGTGTGGGAACCGGCGCTCTCATCGAAGATGAGATGACCGTGCTGCCGGTAGGGCAGGCGGTCACGCTGAGAACCGGAAATAAAGTGGCAATTCTCAACTTTGGCGTGCTATTAGAGGAGGCGGAAATCGCCGCAAGAGCCCTCAAAGCCACCCTAATCGACATGCGTTGGGCCAAGCCCCTTGACGAAAACCTGCTTCTGCAAGTGGCGCAATCTCATGATCGGCTTATCACGGTAGAAGAAAACGCTCTCGCTGGCGGCGCAGGCAGTGCCGTGGCCGAGTTTTTGTCTGGCGCAGATATTGATATTGAGATTCGTCATATCGCCATACCCGATGCCTTTATTCATCATGGTAGTCAGGCAGAGAATCGCCAAGCGGCCGGACTAACCAGCGATGCCATTGTGGCGGCTGGAACTTTATCGACAGCTTCTTCATCGGAAGCTCTTACACAAATTGTTTAACTCGCAGTTGAATGAACCAACCGTGTTCATACCATAACCAGCAGGAGCGATGCTTTGCCTAAGGCTGCCAATAAAAATGATGCCACGCCGTCACTCAAAGAGCAGATGGAAACTCTGGCCGATATCGTGGAGAAGTTAGAAGACCCCAACGTGTCTTTGGAAGACTCACTGAACTTCTACGAGCAAGGTATGACGCTAGTGACGGCCGCAGGCAAGGTTCTCGATGCCGCTGAGCAGCGCGTCGCCATGGTGACAGAGGATGGTCAGATCCAGCCAGTCGATTCATGATTCATGAATGATGTGAACCTATCCGCGACTCCGCTCTACTGTGATGATCCGCGTCTCACTGCGGCCCTACAGTATGTTCTTGAAAATAGTGGCAAGCGGCTACGCTCGCGTTTAGTGATGGCCAGCTTTCGCATGCTCTCAGAGGAGGCCGAAGACAGCGCCACTTCAGCAGCCACCGCCATTGAATGGCTGCACACCTATTCACTGGTCCATGATGACTTGCCGGCCATGGATAATGACGAACTTCGCCGAGGTAAACCCACGGTTCATACCGTTTACGACGACGCAACAGCGATACTCATCGGCGACGGACTTCAGGCTGCCGCTTTTGCTCTCATCGCTGAAGACGACCGACTATCCACGGACACTCGCTTAAAACTGATCACCCTTGTATCAAACGCGGTTGGGTTCAAGGGTATGGTCGGGGGACAGGCCTTGGATATGGCTGCAGAGGGCAGAGCGTCTAGCTTTGATCAGCTACGCTTAATTCACGAACAGAAAACAGGCGCGCTCATCAGAGCCGCGGTCCTCTCTGGTGCAGTCTGTGCCAATGCCACCGAGCAAGACATGCAACGCCTCGACGAGTTCGCTGGCACTATTGGTCTAGCGTTCCAGGTGGCTGACGACATTTTGGACGTCACTCAAAACAGCGCGACCCTGGGAAAAACCGCAGGCAAAGATATTGCCGTTGAGAAATCGACTTACGTCAGCTGCCTTGGCCTAAAGGGCGCTCAAGATGAAGCCGAAAAATTATTGGCGAATGCGCTGGCATGTCTAGAACCTTATGGTAGCCGAGCTAAACCCTTATTAGATTTGGCTATAGCCATGGTCAGGCGTGAACACTAGGCGCTTAAGCTAGCAGTGGCAGAATGAGTAAAGCGCCCAAACCTGCCAGCAGACCTGCCACCACGTCATCCAGCATGACCCCCCAACCCGATTTCCAGTGGGTATCAAAATAACTGACCGGCCAAGGTTTGAGAACGTCAAAAAGCCTAAACAGCAGAAAACCGACCAGAACTAATTCGAAGTTGATCGCATTAATGTCCAGAAAATAAAAAGGCAACGCCAACGCTAAGAACTGACCCAATACCTCGTCGATAACTATCGCGCCGTGATCAACCTTGCCCCAGGCCTCTCCCGCCTGCTGAGCTGCCCATACACCCAAAAAAAGCACGATAAATGTCATTCCGGCCACAGCCCAGCCGGGCAAATATAAGAGACAGAGACAGCAAAAAGGTAAGGCCGCTAAGCTGCCCACGGTGCCCGGTGCTCGGGGCGCCAATCCTGTGCCCCACCAGGTCGCTAGCAGCAATACCGGTGACTTTATGACTTGAGTAATTTTGGGCGATTGACTGTTCATTTAAGTCCCGAAGTGGTCAAAACCCGCAATCTTAGTTGGACTGTAATCACATTGCACACCCGAACCCTCATGGAACTCGCCCACCTGAATTAAACCCACCGGTAAGGCGACACCTGAGGGAACAGCTACCGCGAGCTCGTAATCGTCACCGCCAGCGAGGGCATAGTCCAATCGCGACTCTAGGGCTAAGCGCGCCACGGCGGGTGACAGGGGTAATGCAGAGCTATCTATAGTACACGCACAACCCGATGCCTCTGCCATATGTGCAACATCAACCAAAAGGCCGTCTGAAATATCGATAGCGCTGTGAGCATGTTGACGCAGCCACGGCACCCACTCTAAGCGCGCGGTCGGCTGGTAAAATCGGGCCTCTAGAAAGGCCTCATCCTCTAGAGGAATCTCAGTTTCACCCTGCAGCTCGCCCATAATCAACGCTAGCCCCGCAGCGGCATCGCCCAATGTATGAGTCACACAAAGTCGATCCCCAGGTTTAGCACCGGCGCGCTGCAATGCGCAGCCAGTGGGCACACTACCCATGACTGTCACGGTGACTGACAGAGGACCACGGGTCAAATCTCCCCCCACTAGAGGCAGGGACAGCGACTGCACGCACCGACCTAAACCCTGGCTAAAGCTATGCAACCAAAGCTCATCGGGCTCGGGTAAGGTCAGTGCCAAAGTCATTGCCAAAGGATCAGCGGCCATAGCCGCCAAATCACTAGCAGCCGCACCGACAGCGCGGGTTGCCACATATTCAGGTAGGGTTAACTTGGGAAAGTGAGTACCTTCAACAATGGTGTCAGAAGACACAACCAACTCAGAATTGGGCGGCAGTGCCAGCACAGCGCCGTCATCCCCGACCCCTAATCGCACCTGCGATCCGGCACCAAAAATACCCAGATGGCGATGAATAAACTCAAATTCACGACCCGCCATGGGTTGCTAGTTAGCCTTGTGCATCGATTTCAATCTGGCGGTAACTTCGGGCAACTTTGTCGAGCACGCCGTTGATATATCGGTAGCTATCGGTAGCACCAAATTTCTTGGCAAGCGCTACAGATTCATTGATCACCACCTTATAGGGAACATCAATGCGCTCTTTAAGTTCAAAAGTGCCTAATCGCAGTAGCGCGCGCTCAATGGGATCAAGCTCGTCTAGCGGGCGATCCAATAGCGGCTCAAAATGACTATCGAGATCCCCCGCATTGTGTGCAACACCCGTAAGTAGCGTGCGATAGTATTCACCATCGACATGGGAAAAATCGTTGTCGATGCGAAATTCAGCCTCTATCTCCGCGAGGTTAGCGCGGGTCATAGACCATTGATACAGACCCTGAAGCGCAAAGTGTCGAGCACGTCGCCGCTGCGCTGCCAGGGCATTAACCGGTGGCATTACCGTCAAGCTCCCAGAGCTATACTCAGGCTCACCATTTCTAAAGCGCTCATGGCCGCCTCGGCGCCTTTATTGCCTGCTTTGGTTCCGGAACGCTCAACAGCCTGCTCAATGGAGTCGACCGTCAGCACACCAAACGCGATGGGCTTGCCGGTTTCCATTTGCACCTGGGCAAGCCCCTTGGTGCACTCGCCTGCCACATATTCAAAATGAGGTGTACCGCCACGGATAACCGCACCTAGGGCAATAATGGCATCGCAGTCATCGCGCTGCGCCAATTTCTGGCAGGCAATTGGAATTTCAAAAGCACCGGGCACTCGCACAATATGTAGTTGATCATCGTTAATGCCATGGCGACGCAAGGTGTCCAACGCGCCTTCTAGGAGGTGCTCAACGACAAAACTGTTCCATCGAGCCACGACGATGGCATAGCGTCCTGGGTTAGGCCCCAGCGTCCCTTCGGTTGTTCGTATTCCCTGGCTACTCATTTTAATCTCCTAAAAATTTCGAGCGTGCTACGTGGGCGCGACAAAATTAACCACTTCCAGTCCGAACCCGGCAAGGGCATTGTACTTCAGTGGCGCACCTAACAGTTCAATCTTTCCTACCCCCAGATCATTGAGGATCTGGGCACCCAGGCCGATAGAGGCATAGCCCGCCTGTGAGGCCACGTGTTCTGCCACAGGTAAGCCCAAAAGCCGGTCTACACTGGCCAGTAACTCATCGGCAGTTTCGGGACGGGATATCAACACGAGCACTCCCCGCTCTGATGCCGCAATTTCAGCCAAACTGGTATTAAAACGCCAAGTGGCGTGCCCCTCAAGAGTGGTTCCTACCAAATCCCTCAAGGCTGAGGTTACATGTACCCGTACGACTGTGGTTTCATCACTGCGCAAAGTTCCCCGGCTTAAAGCCAGCTGCAATGATCCCTGATGAATCTCACGGTAGACGGTCAACTCAAACTCACCGTGGGAAGTCTGGATCATCCCTTGTCGAACACGTTCGATGGTACGCTCGGTGGTCAACCGATGATCAATGAGCTCCGAGACTTTACCCACAGGCAGCTCATGCAACGCGGCGAAACGCTCAAGCGCATCGCCTCTCGCCATGTTGCCTGTTTCATCCAAAACCTCAGTAAAAACAGCAGCTGGAAACAAACCCGCAAGCCGGGCTAAATCGGTAGTGGCTTCTGCTCGATCAGCACGGGTAAGCAAACCCCCGTCCTCTGCCGCCACCGGAAAGATGTGTCCTGGCTGCACCAAGTCCGCCGCTGTGGTTTGCGGTGCCACTGCCACACGCACTGTATGGGCACGATCCTTGGCCGAAATTCCAGTTTCAATACCCTCTGCCGCTTCGATAGACAAGGTAAACGGCGCAGTATCTCCCTGCCCCTCAACCATTAAGGGTAAATGCAAATAATCACAGCGCTCTCGAGTGAGTCCCAGGCAAATTAGCCCCCGGGCCTGACGCGCCATAAACGTAATGTGGCGTGCCTCACAGAGCTCTGCGGCTATCGTTACGATACCCGTGACACCACCACTACTATCCTCGAGTAACAGCAACACCATTTGCCCATGCCGCAGGTCACTAATTAGACCCTCGGGATCGCGATACGTTAGTGTGTTAGTCATGAATAAATCCCGAAGCACGCAACGTGTCCATTGAAAGGCCTGAGCTCTGAGACGCACTGTCTCCCTGGAGTAACCGCTCTAAATAACGCGCAATAACGTCGACCTCAAGATTGATGCGAGAGCCCTCGCGATATTCTGCAAACACGGTCTCCTCGAAGGTTTGCGGAATGATATTAAGGTCAAACTCTGACCCGTCAACCGAGTTGACCGTTAAGCTAGTGCCATCAACGGTGATGCTGCCCTTGTGTGCGATGTAACGCGCAAGCTCGGGTGGGGCGGCGATGACATAACGCCAAGATCGACCCTCTCGAGCTACCGACACGACGGTACCGACACCGTCAACGTGGCCGCTCACGATGTGGCCGCCCAAGCGTGAAGTGGGGGTTAGAGACTTTTCTAAATTGACGCGGTCTCCCGGCTTGCGGTCTCCCAGTGTCGTCAGATTCAAAGACTCGATAGAAACATCGGCCCAGTAACCGTCGCCGGGTAACCCTGTGACGGTTAAACAAACTCCACTAGTCGCAATGCTGTCACCCAACTGCACATCGCTGAGATCAAGCTTGTGAGAAAGCACCCGCAACCGAAGGTCACCGCCTTGAGTTTCCATGGCTGCGATTTCGCCAACGGCCTGAATAATTCCTGTGAACACGTCTCTAATCTTCCTTAAGAACAGTAGCAATGATACGCAGATCCGAACCCAAGGTGCTGATATCTTGATAAGCCAATTGGATGCCCTCTTTCAACTCTGAGAAAGTAAGCTCAGCCAGAGGCCGAGCAGAGCTTCCTAAAAGCAGCGGCGCTTGATAAATAAGCAATTCATCAACAAGCCCCGCTTTTAAAAACGCTGCTGCTAACAGGGAACCGCTCTCTATTAAGATCTCGTTGGCGCCCTCAGACCCTAAGGTTTTCAGTATAGCTGTTAGATCTAAACCCGCCCCAGTGACCTTTGCCGTCTTGTGCACGGCCCCCGCTACCGGCTGTGCCTCGGGTGAAGTGATTACCCAAGTGGGTGCATTGGTTGACAGTATGCGAGCCCCTTGTGGCGTACGGCCGTTGCTATCGAGCACGACACGTGTCGGCGGCCGGTGCGTGGCCCTAGACAACTCATCACCCTTAAAGCCCAACGCGTCAGATCGAACTGTCAAGGAACAGTCATCAGCCAACACGGTACCAATACCCGTTATGATCACCGAGCTGGCAGCGCGTTGACGCTGAACATCTTGGCGAGCCAAAGCACCGGTAATCCATTGACTCTCACCGGAAGCCATAGCCGTGCGTCCGTCTAATGAGCAGGCTACCTTGAGGCGCACTCGGCCCCAGCCGCGGGTCATACGCAGTAAAAACCCGGTTAGTTCTGCGGTCGCGGCCTCGGTACAGACCCCTTGAGTTACGGCAATGCCAGCCGCCTCCAAGCGCTCATAGCCCTTCCCCGATACGCTGGGATTAGGGTCTTTCAGTGCGCCGACAACTCGGCTCACACCGGCACTTATCAAGGCCTCGACACAAGGACCGGTATGTCCCTGATGCGCACAAGGCTCCAGGGTGACATACGCAGTTGCACCTTGTGACGAGGGACACTGAGAAAGCGCCATCACCTCAGCATGAGCTCCCCCTACAGGCTGGGTGAAACCCCTCCCCAGCACCTCGTTGTCAGCAACAATGACACAGCCCACATGAGGATTCGGCGAGGCCCAAAAACGCGCTTTACGAGCCTCGGCTAGGGCCAGTTCCATAAAAATGGCGTCCTGGGAAAGTGCCGGGGCGCTGCTCACATTTCTGCGGGGGGTTCCGCCTCCAGACTCTCGATAGCGTCTCTAAACTCTGATAAGTCCTGGAAGCTGCGGTAGACCGAAGCAAAACGGACATACGCGACTTGATCCATGGCTTTCAGAGCCTCCATAACGTGACTGCCAACCTCATCCGATGGCAGCTCACGCTCACCTGTAGCACGCAATTGATGCTTGATATGAGTAATCCATTTTTCGATCTCTTCGACCGATACCGGACGTTTTTCCAGCGCTCGCAAAAACCCACCGCGCAGTTTTTCTTCGTCAAAAGGCTCACGACTCCCGTTCTGTTTGATAATGCGCGGCATGACCAATTCGGCGAGCTCATAGGTTGTGAAGCGTTCTTTACACCCGAGACACTCGCGACGTCTGCGAACCTGACCGCCGTCGGCAACCAGGCGAGAATCAATCACCTTAGTTTCATCAATGGTGCAGAAAGGACACTGCATAGCAGACCTCTAACGTGAATAGACGGGTAGACGACCACAAATTTCCAGCACCTTTTGACGAACCTCGGGAATCACTTTGTCGCCGGTGTCAGTCTCAAGCGCAGCAAGAACATCACAGATCCAGTGAGTCAGTGCCGCCGTGTCGGCCCCTGAGAATCCCCGAGTGGTAATCGCGGGCGTTCCCAAGCGCAAGCCAGAGGTGACAAAGGGCGAACGGGGATCGTTGGGGACTGCGTTTTTATTAACCGTTATGAAAGCTGCACCAAGAGCAGCATCGGCATCTTTCCCGGTGTAGGACTTGCCAATTAAATCCAGCAACATCAAATGATTGTCGGTGCCCCCAGACACAATCTTGTGCCCGCGCTCCATGAAGGTAGCCGCCATTGCCTGAGCGTTCTTAACCACCTGACGCTGATAATCTGCAAAGTCTGGCGCCATTGCCTCTTTAAAAGCCACGGCTTTGGCTGCAATGACATGCATCAGCGGGCCACCTTGGGCGCCGGGGAATACCGCGCTATTGAGCTTTTTGTGCAGCGCCTCGTCATCCTTGGCCAAAATAATCCCACTGCGAGGCCCTCGGAGGGTTTTATGCGTGGTTGAGGTCACAACATCGGCATAAGGCATGGGTGACGGGTATACGCCAGCAGCAACTAATCCGGCGACATGAGCCATATCCACGAGTAGCCAAGCACCAACGCTGTCTGCAATGTCACGAAACTTAGACCAATCCATAATGCGGCTGTATGCCGAGAAACCGCCAATAATAAGTTTGGGCTTATGGATCTTAGCTAATTCCATCAAGGCATCGTAATCGATCAGACCGGTATCGTGATCAATACCGTATTGCACCGCATTATAAATTTTTCCAGAAAAGTTAACTGAGGCACCATGGGTAAGATGGCCGCCGTCAGCTAAACTCATTCCCATGACGGTCTCACCGGGCTCGAGCAAGGCGTGATATACCGCTATATTGGCACTAGACCCTGAGTGGGGTTGGACATTAGCGTAGGCAGCACCAAAGAGCTTTTTAGCCCGTTCAATTGCCAATTCCTCTGCCACATCGACAAACTCACAGCCGCCATAATAGCGCTTGCCAGGGTAGCCCTCTGCGTATTTGTTGGTTAACACCGAACCTTGCGCCTCTAACACACGAGGACTTGCATAATTCTCCGATGCAATAAGCTCTATGTGGTCCTCCTGCCGCTGCGTCTCTGAACGCATGGCCTTCCACAGGTCTGGATCAAAAGCTTCAATGGACTGCACGTCGCCATCCAAAAAGTTCGAAGGCTGAGATGCCGCTTGATTCATGGTTAATATCCTGATTTGACAGATCAATAAATAGCGCCGAGAACGGCCATTAAATGTGGTTAGGCAGGCAATCTTACGCCTTCAGTAATGCGCGGCCAAAGCCCCTCGCGTCCCTTACCACAGCCTATTCTAGCTCATCCTTAGGTCACCTCATAAGTGGGCAAAAACAACGGGCGAAAAAGCTTCCTTGAAGGTGAGACTTCTCAAGAGTCAAAAGCTGCGCTGCACCCCCCATGGCTGCCGTGACTATGGCGGGATTTTACCTCTGCGGAACATTAGCCCAGAGCCTCAAATCAACAATCAAGATAGGCGTGTTGGCGATGCTTGGGGTGACAAATGTGCCAGCCAGATCCACAGGCGCCATTCAATACCTTCGCAACAACAACGGGCTTGGTGGTCTCAGTTGAATCACTCAGGCTATATCTTGACGGACTCAGCCATTCTCGGGAGCACAGCTGGCAGGATAAGCCTTGACCCAATCAACCAGCATCGTGGCTGGCAAATCCTCGACAAATACCTCGCCACCCAGAGTTCCTCCGACGGCCACATTGAGTATTAAATAAAACGGCACGCGATCAAAAACCCAGGGATGCGGCAATATATTGTCGGGGGTCATAGTGCTATGAGTTCGTCCGTCAACCTCCCATTGAATACGGTCAGGGCCCCACTCTACTGCAAACTCATGCCAATCCGCATTCCAAGGGTCGGGCAACCGCAAGGTTTCACTATAGTGCACATTATTTGGAGGTAAAGGCCCAAAGTGAGCGGCACCTATGAGCCGATTGGGCTCGTTTCCAGTCCACTCCATAATGTCGATTTCCCCCGCCAAGGGCCATCGGCTGTCACTTTGAGGCATCATCCAGAACGCTGGCCACAAACCACGTCCGCTGGGCAATTTAATGCGCGCTTCAAACCGACCATATTGTTGGCTGAAGCCTTCGTCACTAACCAGCTTGCCTGACGTAATATGACCCTCTTTTTCAGAGGCTGTAATAGACAGTGCCCCATCTACAATTTGCACGGCCTGACTAGAGTAATGCTGAACCTCGTTATTGCCCCAGCCACACAAGCCCACATCACAGCCGTCACCTTCGACAACGCGCCAGGTTTGAGCGTTTAGTTCGCCCTCAAAGTTTGAGATTAGGGTAGGCTCACACTGTACGGGCTCAGCCGACGCGCCTTGACTCACAACGAGTAACGCGCTGAGGCACATAAGCCGCAAGGTCATATTGAGCTGCGCCAGCACCTTACCACCAAGTGGTATAGAAAAACGCCAATATGCATGTCACAACGATAGCCGCGGCGTTAAAGCCGGTTGACGTAGAAAAGCTCACGCCCGAGGGCTCGATGTAACCAGGTTGTGGCTGGGGTCTTGCGAGGGACCAGACCACAGCAATGCCCACGCACAGCAAGAAAACAATGCCTACACGATCGATAAATGGCAGCAAGGGCAGCAAGAGTTTCATACCCAAAGACAACACCGCCGACCCAACAGCAGCCAACAGGGCACCCGTCGCTGTGGTCTTACCCCAGAACATACCCAGCAGAAAGATCGCGACTATGCCGGGAGTAAAAAATCCGGTGAACTCCTGAATGTATTGAAAGGCCTGATCAAAATTTCCCAGCAATGGCTGTGCAGCTGCCATGGCGATGACCATTGCAACTATCGCTGTGGCGCGACCACTAAAGACAAGATTACGATCCAGCCATTCTTTAGAGACCATAGAAGGCAAGAGATCAACGGTGAAGATGGTTGAAATACTGTTACACATTGAGGCCAGCGAGGACACAATAGCCGCTAGCAAGGCCGCAAACACCAGCCCCTTAATACCCGTGGGCAACAAAGCCATAGCAGAAGGGTACGCTTGATCAGGGGTAGCCAGGTCAGCATTTAGAGCAAACATGGCGATTCCGGGCAAGACCACGATCAGCGGCATAAGGAGCTTAAGGAAAGCCGCGAAAGCAATGCCCTTCTGAGCTTCACTGACACTTTTAGCGGCAAGAGCGCGCTGAATAATGTATTGATTGAAACCCCAGTAAGAAACATTCATGACCCACATGCCACCAATCAATACTGAGATCCCGGGCAAACTCATGTAATGCGGATGATCTTTCGCCAGGATCATGTCAAAGCGATCAGGGACGGTATCCATGAGGGTCGCAAACCCGCTCACTACGCCCATGCCGCCCGATATTTTGTCCAAAAGAATGGCCGCTATCATCAGGCCGCCCGCCACTAACAGCACCACCTGAACAATATCAGTCAGGGCAACCGCTTTAAGTCCACCATACAAAGAATATGACACGGCAAATAGGCCCAGCAGTACTAGGCCCAACGTCAAATCAACCCCGGCCACGGTATTAATCGCAAGTGCTCCCAGCCACAAAATAGAGGTTAGGTTCACAAAGACATAAACCCCCAGCCAAAAGCTAGCCATCACCGTGCGCACACGCTGGTCGTAACGCTGCTCGAGAAATTGAGGCATGGTGTAAATACCCGTTTTCAAAAAAACGGGCAGTAAAAATTTACCCACGAGAATCAGCGTAATCGCAGCCATCCATTCGTAAGACGCAATAGCTAAGCCAATGGCATAGCCTGACCCCGACATGCCAATGATCTGTTCTGCAGAAATATTAGCGGCAATAAGCGACGCGCCGATCGCCCACCAGGGCAGTGAGTTGCCCGCCAAGAAATAATCTGCAGCGTCTTTTTGGTGCCCAGGTTTTTCACGAGATACCCATTGAGCCAGCCCGAACAGGGCAATCGCGTAGATTGCAACAATAGTGATATCAAGTGATGACAACATAACTTTAGATCCAATCTAATAGAGGCTGGCTACTTCGGGAGTGGAACAGCTCAATAATTTTGCGTCAGCATTTTTTTGAACCAACGTGACCTCTGCTACGTCGATGGTGAAGGCACCTTTGGTACTCATTAGGAAAGGTACATCTACGGCGCTCATATTGGTACCCGCAGCCTCGAAACAGGCCAGTGGTATGGCCAATCGATGCCACATGTCGGTTTCCAAGCTTTGCAAATGCTGTGTCACATCGAGTTCACCACTGCATGGCCATGTGCAATCCATGCGCATTTTTACCCGGTCAACGGGCTGGTCAATCAAACGAACGTCCATGACAAGCGCCCCACCGGTAGCACTCATGCTTTCGATATTGATCGGGATATCGGCTCGAAAGTAGACCTGACTGGAGCGCTTGCCGTCACCCGACCATTCCACGCGTCTTGAATCTTCTTGAACGCGGCGGTCAATGGCAGAGACAGAGAGTTGATCATCTTTGGTGGTTCCACCTCGAGGCCCGGCAGCTATCGCCCAATCGAGACGATTACCTAAGTAAAGCCGCCATTGACCTCTTGCGCCACCAGCAAAAACCGGACGATCAAGAGACAGCGGCTTACCCCTGGGCTCTTCAGGTAAAGCGGCGACTTCCAAAGAACTCTCTGAGGTCAATCCGTAGCCACGAGGAAAGGCCTCATCGATAACAGGTAGATCTCTATTGCTGTCATTGATATCAGCACTCGGCCACGCCATGGGAAGACGGCCGGAAAATTCGTATTGTATGGAACCGTCTGCGTTTCTGAATAACACATCGGCAACCCCTGCGCCCTCACTGCCTGGCAACCAGGCCGCCACAAAAGCTGAAGAAACGTTGATTTCACGATTAACCCAGAGCGGTCTACCCGACAAAAACACTGAGACGATAGGCATATCTTGGTACCGCTTCAGCAACTCAAGGTCCGTAAAGTTGGGTTGTTGCCAAGCTAGTGACGAGATATCACCTTGCGTTTCTGCATAAGGTGTCTCACCAAAAACCGCTATCACCGCGTCCAGCTCAATACCTTCTGGCACGGCCTCATCGTGGTAAACCTTACCGCCAGCTTTGACGACCTGCTCGACAAAACCATCGAGCAATGAAGAACCCGATGGGAAGTCAGCATTGGAATTACCCGTGCCCTGCCAGCTGATCGTCCAGCCGCCCGATTGCATGCCTATGTTATCCGCTCCCTGTCCCACCACTAGGTAATGTCCAGCCGGATCGAGTGGCAGCAATTGGTTTTCATTCTTGAGTAATACCAAGGATCGGCGCACGGCTTCCCGTGCCAAGTCACGGTGCTCCTGGCTTCCCACCTGTGAACGCAGGGGACGCCCTTCTGCCGATGGCAAACCTCGCTGCATAAGACCTGACTCAAACTTGATCTTCAAAATACGCAGTACGGCCTCGTCAATCCGAGCCTCGGAAATAACGCCGGATTGTACTTGCTCCACCAAGTTCACCAACGTTGATCGCCAATCTTCAGGCACCATCACCATATCGATACCGGCGTTGATCGCTTGAGGGCAGTCATCATCAGCACAGCCATCAACTTCGCCGATCCCGTTCCAATCACTAACAACGAACCCGTCAAACCCGAGGTCGCCACGCAACACATCGGTTAACAACTCTTTATGGCCGTGCACCTTCTCGCCGTTCCAGCTGTTAAACGACGCCATGACGGTTTGTACGCCTGCAGCGATCGCCGGTTTATAGCCGGCGCCATGCTCTTCGATCAATACTTCAAGAGGAACCCGAGTATCTCCTCGATCAATACCCGCAAACGTCCCACCATCTCCCACAAAATGTTTGGTCGTCGCGACAATGCCCTCTGCCTGCATGGCCTCGACCATGCCACCCGCGTAAGACGCCACCACTTGAGCGTCAGAACTGTAAGATTCGTAGGTGCGTCCCCAGCGATAGTCCCGGGCAACCGCAACCGTAGGTGCAAAAATCCAATCAATACCCGTAGCTTTCACTTCTCTGGCTGTGGCACCGCTAATCGCCGCCACTAAAGCGGGATCGCCCGCTGCACCTAAACCAATGTTGTGGGGGAAAAGCGTGGCGCCAATGACATTGTTATGACCGTGAACAGCGTCGGTACCCCAAATCACGGGTATTCCCGCGCTGCCCTGACTCGTGTCAATTGACGCCTGATAGTAAGCGTCGGCAAGCGCCAGCCAATCTTCGATGGAGGCGTTCTTTTCGCCGCCTGGAAATGATCCGCCGCCGTTGAGAACACTGCCTAAGCCGTACTTGCGCAGATCATCAGGCGTGACATGAGCAATCTCACCCTGAACCATCTGACCTACTTTCTGCTCTAAGGTAAGCGTTTCCAACAATGCCTTGGCCGCTTGCTCTGCATCGCTGGCTTCAGACACTTGCGACTGATCACTGGAGCAACCAACCAGCAGCACCCCTGCACATGAAATACTCAGCGTTACTATCGCAATGGTGTGAAGCATTCTCATGATCTGTTTCTACCTAAATGTTGATGACCGAGCGTTTGTTTTGAACAAATAATACTTATGGAGAAGGCTATTGTGGGCTGTCTGCTTGTTCTAGCAAGATACGATGAGAGGGATAAAACCTAGGCCCAAATGGAACAACATTAGGCCTCGCGACAATAATGATCGATAAACCGCTGATGTTCCGGTAACTGACTCACTAAGCGCTCAACCGAGCCATGGATTCCACCCAGAAAATCCCGCAGCTCCTGTTCAT
>CALKNZ010000093.1 GCA_938091995.1 uncultured Luminiphilus sp.
TCGACATTTGGAATCACCTGCCAGCCATAGCTCTCAAAGCGCTTTGTTGTATCGTCGGTAAACCAGCCGGTAACTTCGCCGTCAATGGAAATACCATTGTCGTCATAAAAAGCTACGAGTTTGCCCAGCCCCAGAGTCCCCGCTAGTGAACAGGCCTCGTGGGAAATGCCTTCCATTAGGCAGCCATCCCCAAGGAATACCCACGTTCGGTGATCAACCGGTTGATGTGTTTCGGTATTAAATTGAGCGGCGAGGGTTTTTTCGGCGAGTGCCATACCAACGGCGTTAGCCAAGCCCTGACCCAAAGGCCCGGTCGTTGTCTCTACACCGGGAGCATAGCCGTATTCGGGGTGGCCAGCGGTCTTGGCATGAAACTGCCGAAAATTCTTTAGGTCCTCAATGGTTAGGTTGTACCCCGACAGATGCAGCAAGCTGTAGAGCAACATGGAGCCATGGCCATTGGAGAGTACAAACCGATCGCGGTCGGGCCAGTCGGGATTATTGGGGTTGTGCTTGAGGTAGCTATTCCAAAGAACTTCTGCGATGTCGGCCATACCCATTGGGGCCCCGGGGTGACCACTATTGGCCGCTTGCACGGCATCCATACTTAACGCCCTAATGGCATTGGCGAGTTGCAAGCGTGACGTCATAGTGACTCCGAGAGGCTAACGAGGACAAAAGCGCTATTGTCGGTGATGGAGCGTTCCCGGGCAAATGAAACTCGAACACATCATGACGTAATTACTGATTTACACGTATTATCCCTTCCTCGACTCCCGCGGGACAGCGGCTATGACAGATGCTTATATCAAACGAATCCTAAATGCACGGGTCTATGACGTCGCGCATGAAACGCCTTTGAGCGATGCGCCCCTCATGACCCGGCGTTTGGGCAATCAAATATTTTTAAAGCGAGAAGACCTGCAACCCGTCTTCTCATTCAAACTGCGCGGCGCTTACAACAAGATGATTAACCTCGATGAGGCCGCCCGCCAACGGGGTGTAGTTGCCGCTTCTGCGGGAAATCACGCACAAGGCGTGGCGTTGGCGGCACAAAAATTATCGGTCAAAGCCAAAATAGTGATGCCGGTAACAACCCCAGCGATTAAGGTCGATGCGGTTCGTAATTACGGGGCTTCGGTAATTTTGCACGGTGATACCTTTGATGAGGCGGCACATCTCGCGGCCGAACTGGTGGCTGCTGAGGGTATGACTTTCCTTCACCCTTTTGATGACCCTGATGTCATTGCAGGTCAGGGTACGGTTGCCGTCGAGTTATCTCGGCAGGCGCCGGCTCCTCTGGACTATGTGTTCGTTTGTGTGGGCGGCGGCGGATTAATTGCAGGTATGGCAACGTACTTACGTTATGTATGGCCGAAAACCAAAATCATTGGTGTGGAGCCAGAGGATGCTGCCTGTGTTCGTGCTGCGCTCGATAAGGGGCGACGTGTCCGTTTACGGGAAGTCGGTTTATTCGCCGATGGTTGTGCCGTTGCGCAGGTGGGTAAAGAGACTTTCTCCCTGATAAAACGCCACGTCACCGATGTCATTACGGTGAGTACCGACGAGATTTGTGCGGGGGTTAAGGATATTTTTGAAGACACGCGTGCCATCGCTGAGCCTGCAGGCGCATTAGCGGTGGCTGGCATGAAGAAATATGCAGAGCAGCATGGTATCCAAGGTGCCACGATGGCAGCGACGGTGAGTGGTGCTAATACCAACTTTGATCGTCTGCGCTACATTTCTGAGCGCACTGAAATAGGAGAGCGCAGAGAGGCTGTTATTTCGGTAACTATTCCTGAGCGTGCGGGTGCTTTTCGTCGATTTTGTAATGAGTTGGGAAAGCGCAATATCACGGAGTTCAATTATCGCTATGTTGATAATCGCGTGGCGCAAGTTTTTGTCGGCTTATCGGTAATTCCTAACAGTTCAGATTTGCAGCAATTGACCCTGAAGCTTGAGAAAAAAGGGTATTCCGTCGACAACCTAACCGATAATGAGACGGCCAAGCTGCATGTTAGACACATGGTGGGTGGTCAGACGCCTTGTATTACAGGGACTGAACTGGTGTTTAGAGTTCAATTCCCCGAACGGCCGGGTGCTTTACTTAAATTTCTAAATGCCCTCGGTAATGATTTTGATATCTCATTATTTCATTACCGTAACCACGGCGCCGCCTACGGCAGAATTCTCGTTGGATTCAGGTTAGAAGAAAGGCGTCGTTCGGCCCTTCTAAAGGTTTTGGCCGGCGTGGGTTATCCTCATTGGGAAGAAACCAACAATCCTGCTTACGCGGCTTACCTTAAGCCCAACGCTACCTCTGGCAATTAATTTTGTGAAATATTGACAAATTATCAAGAAGGACGCATTCTTTAAGCTAATTTGTGGTCCGTGTCACCGTTTTAAATGGTTTAGGCTCACTAAGAAAGACTGTTCTGGGGGCTAAAAACCATGGGTCGCAATAAACCCGATATTCTACTCATACTGGCTGTGGTCGTAATACTCGGCGCAATTACCGGATCCTTTATTACTGACGCCGCGCCCAGCATGGCGCCGCAGCAGGCCGGTATTATCGTCCAGTAAGACAGCGGCCCACTAGTTCGCCGTGTAAATCTCAAACTCCAAGTCCGTTAGCAAGCCCTGCATTCGCACGTCATGCCGCTCTCTTGGCAGGTCTGCCACCCGCTGGAAACTAAATCCTAGCCCGCATCTGAAGCCCGGTGCTTGCTCAAGCAACCTATCGTAATAGCCTCCGCCGTAACCCAGCCGGGTTCCGTACTGATCACAAGCCAGTAGTGGCACGAGAAACAGATCTATCTTAGCTACATCGATTGTTTCCGCCGTGGCGGGAGGTTCAGCAATACCGTAACGGCCAATCTCAAAGCTGCTTCTCGGCACAGGGGCTTTGAAAACCATTTTCCCCGCGCCTATAACGCGAGGGTAAACGATGGCTTTGCCTGCTTTTTTAGCGGCCTCCTCGATCAACGATGGTGTCTGTTCTGAGCCTGCTTGGCAATAACTCGCAATGGTTGACGCGCTGGCCCATATGCCTGAGGCGGTTAGCTCATGAACCCGGGGGGGCGACGCCTGGGGGCCCCGCCGGTTCCTAAGTTGCCGCATGTCTCGGCGCCAAGTCGTCTTGGCATTGGTGGCGCTCATGGTATAGCCCTAGTTGGAAGGCAACCCAGCGTACCGCTGACGGTGTCGCCCTTGAACCCTGAGGCTCAAGGTGGTGACCGCCGTGCTGCATCAGGC
>CALKNZ010000094.1 GCA_938091995.1 uncultured Luminiphilus sp.
TTTTATCCAATATGGCGCCCATGGCACAGGGAGCTAAGACATCGCAGCGGTGCAATAGAATTTCATGGGGTGGCACTGCAGTTATGGCCAAGTTATTGGTAGCTCTAGCCAAATTATCGACGTTAATATCGCTGCCAAACACTTCGGCACCGGCCTCGGTAAGGTAGTGCGCCAGATAATAGCCAACATGGCCTAAGCCCTGAATGGCGACAGACCGTCCGGCCAAAGAATCTGTACCAAAAACCTGCTTGAGCCCAGCTTTGATACCCAGGAGAACGCCCCTCGCCGTGGCGGGGGAGGGGTCATCTCTGCGCGCCACATTAGTGCCTGAAACGTGTCGTGTCGTTTCAGCGATAATCCGCATGTCGTCTGGGGAGGTTCCGGAGTCCTCAGCAATCACATAACGCCCTGCCTGACTATCGACGAATTCCCCCATGGCCCGCAGTAAAGCCGGCGTCTTCTGCTGTCGTGGATCGCCCAAAATGACGGATTTACCACCGCCAAAAGGTAGCCCCGCGAGGGCCGATTTATAGGTCATTCCTTGAGAAAGCCTCAGGGCATCTTTGAAAGCATCGGCTTCTTGTGCATAGGGAAACATCCGGCAGCCACCTACAGCGGGCCCCAAATCGGTATTATGGATGGCGATGATGGCGCTCAGGCCACTGTTGGCATCTGTGGTCGAAATGACTTTTTGATGTCCGGTGAAGTTATGGGTGGTCAATTGTGGCATGTACATTTTCTCCAAAAAGAGCGCTTCTTAGGTGTTCTGAATTAGCTGTTCTGAGGTTTTGTGCTTAGGCGACCGCTATTGCATTAATGACGGCACTCGAGTCCCCGTTTCTAAAGGCCGCCAGTAAATTTTTTTGCTCCACAACAAGGTTCAAGCGATTTCTTGCGCGCACATAGCCAAAGCCCCGAAGCCGTTCGGGTAATTGCGCGAGGGCGACGGCGCTTTGATAATTGTCGGTATTGAGCTCAGCCGTAATGATCCCGATCAGCTTCAAATAGCTGATCAGATCAGTCCGTTCATTTTTTCTCTCCGCGCCGTAGCCAAACACATCAAATTTTGTCCCGCGAAGGAATTTAAGCCGAGCAAGCACGCCAAAAAATGGCAGCACCCAACCGCCAAATTCCCGCTTGGTTATTTTTCCAGTGCTGGGGTCGGGTCGACAGAGAAGGGGCGGTGCCAAATGAAATCGCAGCTGGAAGTTTCCCGTAAACTGACTGGCAAGCTGTTTATGAAATTCGGGATCGGCATGCAGACGTGCGACTTCATACTCATCTTTAATAGCCATCAGTCGGTACAGCTGCTTAGCCACAGTCCAAGTCAATGAGTCCGTTTCTTCAGCGTGTGAATCGCGACTACGCAGAGCGTCTATGTGATCGCGATACTGTTGTGCATAGCTTGTGCTCTGGTAAGCGGTCAGTCTAGTGACACGATCTTCAATTAGGCTAGTGAGTGTCATCGGCGTAAGCTGGGATTCAGTTAGGGGAGGCCGCTGAAACCTCTGATAAACAGATTGGGGGGCGTGGGCGTAATGGCGCCCCAATTCGAATGCTTCTTTGTTAAAATCTACGGCAATGTTATTGATCTCAATCGCCTGAATCAGCGCCTCTCGAGAGACGGGTATCCAACCCTTTTGCCAGGCACAACCCATGAGAAAGAGGTTGGCGCCAATGGTGTCTCCCAGCAATTCACGCGCGACGTCTGAAGCATCGACGAAGGATAGCTCAGTCCCCACTTCTCGAGATATTTTGCGCTTCATGCCTTCGACGGGAAATTTTGCGTCGGGGTCATGAATAAACGCGGCCGTAGCCTGTTCAGCAGTATTGATGAGGGCGTGCGTACGACCGACGGCGGCTTTTGCTAAACATTCATAGCCCGCGGTTACGACAAGATCACAGCCAAGTAATAAATCAGCTTCGCCAGCTGGAATGCGCACAGCTTTAATGTGCTCTTGTCGATGCGCTATTCGTACATGGCTGGTCACGGCACCAAATTTTTGAGCTAACCCTGTTTGGTTCATGGTGGCGCAGCCCTTGCCCTCAATATGTGCCGCCATAGCCAAAAGTGAAGAGATGGTGAGCACGCCCGTGCCGCCAACCCCCGCGACGACTGTATTCCAAGGCACAGCAAGATCGGGGAGTTTGGGCTCTGGTAGCGATGGCAATAGGGTGATGGGCTCTGCGGAGGAGGCTGGATGTCGCGGTTCTCCACCGACAACAGACACGAAGCTGGGGCAAAAACCTTTTAGGCAACTGAAGTCGGTATTGCAGGCGTTTTGATCAATCTGCCGCTTTCGACCCAAAACAGTATTTTTAGGCATAACGGAAAGGCAGTTTGATTCGGCGCCGCAGTCGCCACAGCCCTCACAAACGGCATCATTAATGACGACTCGCCGAGATGCTCTGGCAATTTTGCCTTGCTTGCGTCGCCGTCGCTTTTCGGTAGCACAGAGCTGTTGATAGACGATGACAGACGTGCCTGTGTACTGGCGAAGCTCGACTTGGACTGCCTCCATGCAGGTCCTAGAGTGCAAACTAAATCCCGGAACGTCTTTGAATTGACCTTTGAATTTCTCGGGTTGGTCTGATACCAAAGCTATTCGCCGTACACCCTCGCCTCGTAGCTGGTGTATCAGGTCGGTGACACTTAAGGTTCCGTCGATGGGCTGGCCCCCGGTCATCGCGACGGCTTCGTTATATAAGATTTTATAGGTGATGTTCACGCCTGCTGCGACCGCGGCACGAATTGCCAGAACACCCGAATGGAAGTAGGTGCCATCGCCAAGGTTCTGAAAAACGTGGGACGTGTCGGTAAATGGCGCTTGGCCTATCCATGTCGCGCCCTCACCACCCATTTGGGTAAAGGTGTGGGTCTCTCTATCAGGCATCCAGGTGGCCATATAGTGACAGCCAATACCGCCCAGACCACGACTGCCTTCAGGAATTTGGGTTGAGGTGTTGTGGGGGCATCCCGAGCAAAAGTGGGGTATGCGCTCAATGGTATCGGCCGGCGCGGCGAGAGATTTTTCTTTTTCTTCAATCCATCGAACCCGTTCTTCTAGAGTAGGACTGGTAAAAAAGCGACGCAAACGTCCTGCAATAGCCAGCGCAATCATGGCTGGGGTGAGCTCCCCCAAATTGGGCAGTAAATCAAGTCCAGATTCGTCGAACTCTCCTACCACTCTTGGGCGTGAACCAACGGGGTAGTTGTAAAGCTGTGAGGTTAATTGATCCTCGATAATAGAGCGCTTTTCTTCAACCACGAGAATTTCTTCCAGTCCCTCAGCGAATCGATGGGTTTGTTGAGGTTCCAGTGGCCAGGGCATGCCGACTTTATAAACGCGAATGCCAATTTCGGCGGCAGAGCTTGCAGTGATGCCCATATCCTCTAGCGCCTGCATAACATCGAGGTAGGCTTTGCCCGAGCTGATAATGCCCAGACGCGGGTTGGGACTATCGATGACAATAGGGTTCAGATTGTTCACCCGCGCAAACTCCCGGGCGGCATAAATTTTATATTTATTCAGTCGTCTTTCTTGGTCTAGCGGTTTATCTGGCCAGCGCGCGCTAACACCGCCTTCTGGCAGCTCAAACCCTTCTGGAATTTCCAGTGTTATTCGATCGGGATCTATGCTGGCAGAAATGGCAGAGTCCATATTTTCTGTAATTGCTTTAAGCGCAACCCAGCAGCCAGAAAAGCGAGATAATTCCCAGCCCAAAAGTCCCAGGTCGAGAACCTCCTGAACACTAGCTGGCGCTAATACGGGAACAGATGCGCCGATGAACATGTGCTCGGATTGGCTGGGAAGGGTGGAAGATTTACAGGCGTGGTCGTCTCCCGCTACCGCAAGCACTCCGCCAAGGGGTGCCGTGCCAAATGCATTTGCGTGCTTAATGACATCCATTGAACGATCGACTCCCGGGCCTTTGCCGTACCAAAGCCCGAAAACACCGTCAAATCGAGCACCTTTAAACAGCTGATTTTGCTGGCTGCCCCATACGGCAGTAGCGGCGAGTTCTTCATTAACCCCGGGTTGGAAGTGAATGTTTTGGGCTTTTAGAAATTTCTGGGCTTGCCACATGGCTTGGTCGACGCCGCCTAGTGGCGAGCCCCTGTAGCCGGATACGAAGCCTGCAGTGTTGAGTCCGCGCTGTTGATCTCGCTGTTGTTGCAGCATGGGTAGACGCACAAGAGCCTCGATACCCGTCATGTAGGCTCGGCCGTGTTGAATCGTGTACTTATCGTCTAGCCGGACCCGCCGGTTTGGCTTTACAGGTGCTTGTCTCATGAAGGCGGCCTTATCGGGATATCGACCTGTGAATTTTCTCCAAGATTCAGGGAAATTTTTATCTTATATTTGACCTTCTGTGTAATTTATTGGATATATATTCTTCAATATGAAAAATAAGAGGTAAATATATGCAATCAATTTCTAAAATTGATCGCCAGATCTTAGGGGTTTTGCAGACCGATGCGGGCATCAGTACGGCAGATCTTGCAGAACAGGTGCATATGTCGCAGTCGCCTTGTTGGCGAAGAGTTAATCGCCTTCACGAATCTGGGGTGATTCGAGGGGAGGTGGCACTGCTGGATCGGCAGTTGCTAGGTATGGATGTGGTGGTTTTTGCCACGGTCAATTTGACTCAATCTGGCCGACAAAATCTGCTCGCTTTTGAGGCCGATATTATCCATCACCCAGAAGTCTTGGAGTGTTACACCATGACGGGCATCTGGGATTATGTCCTGAAAATAGTCACTCGCGATATCCGGCACTATGAGGATTTCG
Organism: uncultured Luminiphilus sp.; assembly: GCA_938091995.1. Taxonomy (GTDB): domain Bacteria; phylum Pseudomonadota; class Gammaproteobacteria; order Pseudomonadales; family Halieaceae; genus Luminiphilus. The sequence continues at coordinate 4,794 of CALKNZ010000094.1, forward strand.
TGCGTAACACATTGAATACTATGGAGATGATTGGGGAGTTGCACTCCCACATGGCCGTTACTGAGATCAAAAATACGACCGCTTTGCCTATTGCGACCCAGCTGAAAGAGTCGGAGGTCGACTGACT
>CALKNZ010000095.1 GCA_938091995.1 uncultured Luminiphilus sp.
GCTCAGGCAATGCGTGCAAACCAGATGTGTGTAGGAAAACCACTCTCGAGTTGAGGAGAATTTAGTGAAACGAAGGCAGGCGTTAGGTTTACTGGGCGGTGCTCTGGCCTCTGTGGTCAGCCAGAATACCCTTGGACAGTATGTCATACCTCAGGGACAGGTTCGGCTGGTGTTCAATGAAAATCCCTATGGGCCTAGCCCAAGAGCCCTCGCCGCTGTTAATGAAATTTTATCTTTATCAGCCTATTACCCCGATTCACCCACAGACTCGCCCATTCTTGACGACTTGCTGAGCGCCATTTCAAAAAAACATAATGTCGATCGCGAAAACCTGCTGGTGTCTTCGGGGTCAAATGAAGCTTTGCAGGCTGCCCTACTTGTCTACGGTGAAAAGGGCAAGATTCTTGCTCCCACCCTCACCTACGACGCACACCTGAACTATGCAAAAGCCTTGGGCATTGATGTTGTTAACGTACCGCTTAGAAGCGACCTACAGGTCGACCTAGATGCCATGAAGGCGCAAGTAGACCACACGGTATCCCTCGTCTATCTCGCTAACCCAAACAACCCCACTGGCATACCGTTAAATGCGACCGCACTAAGAAATTTTTGTCGGGAGGTCGGTAAGAAGGCCGTGGTCATTATTGACGAGGCCTACAATGAATTAACCGAGAATCCAGCAGACCAGAGCATGGTAGATCTAGTCAGAGACAACCAGAACGTGTTGATTACCCGCACTTTCTCCAAAATCTTTGGCATGGCCGGCATGCGCGTTGGTTACGGGCTTGGGCACCCCGAAATCATTGCTAAGGTCAACAATGCACTGATGGCGTGGCCCAATGGGATTGGCCTTACAGCGGCCTATCACAGTTACCAAGATGATGAATTTATCGCCTTCTCAAGAAAAAAAATACTCCAAGGCCGCGCCATGGTTACCGGCACCTTGCAACGCGCTGGCGTGACACCAATAGCCTCCCAAACCAACTTCGTCTTCGCAGATATTGGCCTAAATGCAACAGAGTTTGTTGCGCAAATGGCTCGGCGTAACGTGCAAATTCAAGGGGGGTATCAGGACTATCCAACGTATATTCGGATCAGTATGGGTAAGCTGGAAGACCTAGAAATATTTGATCGCGTATTCAGTGCGGTATATCAGAGCTACGCTTGAGGGGCGAGATAGCCAGGCGACTGTGAAGCCGCCTCCGCCTACCCTGGTAGACTTGTGCTGACCATCTTCTTTTTTTTCAAAGGGGGGCTTTTTACTTTTACCGCCTTCAGCCGCTTCATAGCTGGCAAGCATCAGCCACCCGCAGCGTTCTTAGAATGACCCAACTGCCACAACAAAAAACTGTAGATATCGGCGTATTGTGCCAACACCTGTTCACGCGTAGAACCAATGCCATGACCTGCGTCAAAGTCCACGCGTAGTAATGTCGGCCCGTGACTTTTATTTACAGCCTGCAGACGTGCGGCCATTTTGCCCGACATCCAGGGGTTCACTCTGGGGTCGTTGAAGCCATGAGTCAGCAGTGCCGCTGGATATTGCACCCCTTCCACAACATGGTGATAGGCACTCATAGCGAGCAGGCCTTCGAAGCCAGCCGCATTGGTAACGGTGCCGAATTCTTTGATATTGGGTACCCCGTTGGTTGTCGTCTCAGCACGGATGGCGTCTAACATACCTACCTGCATCACGACCGCACCGAAAAGGTCAGGACGGGCGGTTACCGATCTGCCCGCTAAAATCCCACCTGCACTGCCGCCCATAGGCGCCATATGCTCTGGCCGGGTGTACCCTTTATCAATTAAGTATTCAGCCGTCGCAATTAAGTCTTTCCAAGTATTGGGTTTATTCTGCATACGGCCTGCATAGTGCCAAGCTTGTCCGTACTCGCCCCCACCACGAACGTGGGCAATCGCAAATATGCCCCCTTGCTCAATCCACCCCAGACGAATAGGTGAGAAAGACACATCTTGACTGATTCCATAGCTTCCGTAGCCGTAAACAATCGTAGGATTGGTCCCATCTAAAACAAGGTCTGCGCGGCGTAAAATAGACACGGGGACTGAGACACCGTCATGGGAGGTCACCAGGACCTCCTCAGCAATATAGCCTTCGAGATTATCAAACTTGCCTTTGGGAACCATGCCCGTGTCGCTAAAACTGCCTTCATCGGGGTCGTAAGCGTAACGAATACCACCTTGAATCCATGTGGTTTCATAGACAAGCACTCCCGGTACCTGCGGCGATACTGAGGAGATATAGGCAGCACCATCACGCGGTGTTTTCAGTGGTTCGACGCGGCCCTCGGCAGATAAACGCAATACTTTGTTCACGCCATCTCTCTTCACACTCACATAAACCGCATCAGCCGCGGCGGCAATACCTTCCAGAACTAAATCACCCCCGGGCACAATTTCTTCAGCAGCGGTTAAACTTGAGGAACTCAATGCTGTTTTTATCAGCTTAAAGCGTGGTGCATCTTTTGCTGTAATTAAATAAAGCGCATCGGCAACTACGGCGAAGTCTGTGACTAAATCTGACTCCTGCGAAATTTTCACCCAGGGTATGTCCTTGGACCGCAAGGTTTCTAAAGGTGCGCTAAACAGTGAAATCTCATTGTTATCTCCATGCTTAACCTTGAGCACGGCGTAATCCGACCCCGGAGTAACCACTAGGCTGGGAAAGTCTGTTTCCAGTAGGGGCAATCGCTCAGAAACGCCATAAGCTGCCACCACGGCATCATGCTCTGGATCGTCACCCAGTGCGTGGTAGCGCACCTGAGTTCGCTTATAAACCTCGGTTTCCGGAGCATCACTCGATAAATCTCTGCGACGAGCGTAGTAAAATCCATTGCCGTCAAGCGACCACTGCGGCCGATTATAGGCCGTCTCAATATTTGTCAGCTTATCCGGTAGCGTTGTTCCCGACACCAGGTCGATCACGCGGTAGGTCGTTTCTTCAGAACCCCCTTGTGCCACGCCGTATACCAGAAAGAGTCCATCCCAAGACGGCATGTAGCCCTCAATCGAAACGTGTGACTGATTGTCATCTGACAGCATGTCGGGATCGACAAGTAACCTTGCTTCCGTTGCGCCCGCTGGATGCTGATAAAGCTTGGCGAGGCTATCGCCGGCATTTCGACGCAGGTAAAAAAGATCACCGTTAGCCATCTGACGAACACCATAGGTGCTATAGGGAGCCCCCTGATCGAGCTGGGTGAGTCGCTCGAGCATCTGTTGGCGCATTGGCAAGGCGCCTAGCACCCCTGAGGCATACGCGCCCTGTTGTTCAAACCAAGACCGGACTTCTTCACTGTCCTCTTCCTCGAGCCAGCGATAAGGGTCTTCTACCGTTACCCCCCAATGGGTATCAACAATAGTTTCAGTACGTGTCGCTGGTGGGTGTAACTCCGAGGTGTCGATTGATGACTGCATATTTCCCTCTTCTATCTGATGTGTCACATCACAAGCTAGCGGCATTACACCCACCATGGCTGCGACCATAAACCTTTTTAGATCATCCGTTATCATGAGATCGAGATCCTTGTAACTCGAGAAGGTCAAAGTGTAAGGGTAAAGCATTAACTTGCTCGACTCGATTAATACCAATGATCCAACGGTGTGGTTGAGCGTACTATCAGCATCGAAGCTAAAGTGCCCGCGTCTTATGAATTTGATCAAAATCGCTCAATTTGTGCTGTTGACCCTCGCCGCAGCTCTGCCGTTGACCGCCACCGCCATTGAAGAACCCGCCTACGACTTGGTTGAAGCCTGGGATGAGCCGGACGTAGAAATACGACACTACGAGCCGAGAATATTAGCCATGACCGAGATGGCCGCCGGGGAAAACACGGGCTTTCGGGTTCTCGCGGGATACATATTTGGAGGCAACGGCTCAAAGCAAGAAATCGCGATGACGGCGCCAGTGCAACGGAGCATGCCCGGAGTCAGTAACAGCGAAATGGCATTTGTTTTACCTGCTGAATACAGCATGGCCGAGCTGCCCGTGCCTGACGATGACCGTGTTAAATTTCGACAAGAACCGGCCTATCATGCCGCGGTTATCCGATTTAACGGGCGCGCAACCGATAGCCGTGTTGATGAACAGTGGGCGTTATTGACCCGCTTTCTTGATGCCCAGCAGATACAAACAAGCGGTCGCCCCACACTAAATCAGTACAACCCACCCTGGACCTTACCTTTCATGCGCCGAAACGAAATCATTGTTCCAATCCAACTAGCCGCCGCGGCAGACGACGCCGCCGCTCACTGAGTCAAGAAACGGCAAAGTTGCCCAATAGAGAAAGGAGCCTAGCCCATGGCAAACCCAATTCCACCTACAGAGTCGATGCCCTGTAGAGGCTGCACAGAATCCTGCAAAAATCGGGCAACTTGCCAAGGTCGACCCTGGAGCAAGTAGCGAAGATTGGTAGCCAACCTACATTCGATACGGCCTAACTAACGGAACAAGCCTTTTTTATTCAGTGATAATCAGTTTTTTCTTGGCGCCCAGGCGCTATTCAAATAACGGCAATTCCTCAGTTCGTGTAAATTTGTCAGCTGTGCAAAGTACTGTCATTCAGTTAGCGTTGCGGTAAATCACCCGGTCGCCAATGCAATAACAACTGCGGCCGTATAAAAATTGTGAGGGCAAGACGCCATGAGCATCGAGCGTCGGGATTATTTTCGCGTAGATACGACTTTAGTTATGGGCTGGCAGTTGGCACTCCATGACCCTGAAGTTGAAGATCCGCTTTCAGAAATCAACCAGCAAATTAGCGGTGGCATTATTGAGTGTGCCCCGGATCACCCCACACTGGCCCATCTGATCACTTTGCTAAACAATAAGCTCGATGCTATTCGCGATGAACTGTCGCCTTCTGAATTCAAACGCAAAAAACGTCGCGTCAATATCAGCGGATCCGGCATTGCGTTTACGACAACACGAGCAGCGGAGAAAGGCAGTGAAGTCGAGATCTCACTCGTGCTGCCCACGACTAATACACCGGTAACGGTGCTCGCCAATGTTGTGGGCTGCAAACGCACCCCAAAGGAGCGGGATGAGGATCCCGAGCAATTCAGACTTAGGGCCCAATACCAGCCGGGACAGGATTCGCTAACTGAACAAATCGTCCATTTTGTATCAAAGAAGCAACAGGAAATATTAGCTGAGCGGCGCCATCTCACTCACCCTGATTTGCTTTAGTCGAAATAGTTATCTCTCTTACCGGGTAAAACCCAACCTTCAATACCCTCTAAGCTGTTACTCAACGGGCAACCAACCCCAATCATTAATCTCGGTGTTGGCAGCAATCCAAGCAAACACTAAATAAGCCGCAACGCTTTGATCGAGGTCCTGTGGTGAAATTTTGTCTAAAGTGTCGTCAGGGGTATGGTGCAGATCGAAGTAATCACGTCCGTCCTGAACGAAGCGAAAGGCAGGCATTCCCATCGACACCATGGGGGTCAAATCAGGTCCAGAACTTGCCACATTTACCGGCCCTGGAGCGATGCCCATAGGCTCCACCAGCTCGCTGATCAAATCAACAACTGGTTGGGCTTGGTCGCTTACCCGACTTGTAACCTGCCAGATCCGACCTCCACCAAAATCACTTTCTGTACCGATAATATGATTATCTAAGTCTTGCTTACGAGACTCTAGATAGGCTTTACCACCCACCAGACCCACCTCTTCTGCGCCCCATAAAATAAGTCTAATGGTTCGCATAGGACGTTTATTGAGATTGAGTATGCGGCGAGCTACTTCCATGGTGATACCAACCCCAGCGCCATCATCAACAGCGCCGGTTCCAAGGTCCCACGAATCGAGGTGACCGCCAATAATAACGATCTCTTCAGGTTTAACCGACCCACGGATGTCCGCAATGACATTACCCGACATCACTTCGCCCAGGAAACGCGGGGTCAGTAAAAGTTTGATTCTAGGTACCTTTCCCCGAACCGCCATGCGTTCGAGTTGGTCAGCGTCCGGATTAGACACTGCTGCCGCTGGGATGCGGGGCTGGTCCGGGTCGTAACGCATTGAGCCAGTATGAGGCATACGGTGACTGTCGGTGCCAATAGATCGAATCAACAACGCGCTGGCACCTTTGCTGGCGGCTATACTGGCACCTTCACGACGCAAACGTCCGAAATAACCGTAATGTGAACCGCCTTGAGTGCTGCGCATTGCGTGCCCTACGTAGGCTATTTTTCCGTTAAGACTGCCCGGAACCGCGGTCTCCAGCGCTTGGAGACTACTAAAAATCACCAGGTCACCTTCGACCCCATCCTCTGGCGTAGCAACAGAGCCGCCCAGAGACGTTAAGGTTAGTGGCTGCGGGTAAGGCGAAACAACATGGCCGGTTTCAAGACCTCGCTCCCAGCCCTGCAGTGGAAAAGGTTCCACCCATACCCGATCAAACTCGAAGGAATTCAGCGTCTGAACCGCCCAGGCTCGAGCTCTTGCCTCAGCATCAGAGCCCGCCAATCGAGGTCCAACCTCAGTCGTAAGATTTTCAACCCATTGAAATGCCTCGGTGCCCCTCAAGGCATCATCTCGTAATGTCTGGGCCTCACTCACCGTAGCAGCCTGTAATCCTGCATCTGCCACAGATGATGGATATCCCAACACTGGCAGCAAAAGGCCGATGACAACCATTACGCGTAAGGCCCACAAACAGGAAGATGAAAGGCCTGACGACTTTTGCGCTACATGCATAGTGAGTTCACTCTTGAGAATTCTAGGTGGTGAGCGGGACGACAAGCGCTCTGCCGTAGCTTGCGGCTTGAACGTAACTAGCGTCTGAGCAAGCGATGAGAATACCCTAGGACGTCCCGAGCCAAAAGGACAACGCCCCTAAAAGCCCCCGCAAGTAAGAACGTCTTCAGCAACTGCGGCAAATATACGGCAATATTCACTGGCAGGAGACCCCCATGTAAGGAACTCTCAGAATCTCAGAGGCTCCAAGTAAGGGTAATTTGCAAAGCCAATCTAAAATGACCCGACCCTCCCTCACCTTTTTTCAACGAGACTCACCATGCAAACTCATCAACGAACCGTAAATACACCCACTTACCGAATTTTAGCCGCTCTCGCTCTAATCATCATATTAAGCGTTGGGTTCAGCGCGGCGACTTATGCCTCAGAGCAAACGCCTGTCATACGGTTAACGGGTACGGGGACATTGACGTTAGTGCCAGATACCGCATCAATCAGTATGGGCATCAATGTTCGAGGCGACGATCTGTCCACGCTGCAAACCGCCGCAAACTCGACGGTAAGCAACATTCTGACAAAGATGAGAGTACTAAGCATTGAAGACAAAGATCTTGCTGCTACTAATATTCGCATTTCGCCCCGATACCGCTACGACAAAGTGCGCCAGCAATCAGTCGCCGACGGATATGAAGTTTCGCGTGATATCACCGTGACCGTGCGTGACCTAACACTGCTAGCCCAGGTGATGAGCGAGGCCAGTGACGCCGGTATCAATAATATTAGCCCACCACAGCTATCGAGCTCTCTGTACGAAGAGAGTTATCAAAACGCCTTAGGACTTGCCGTTGCCCAAGCTAAAGAGCGGGCGCTCGCACTGGCAGAGGCAGCCAACGTCAGCTTGGGATCGGTAATTAGCATGAGCACGCAGCAATCCGCATACCGACCCCAGCCGCCTATGATGATGAGAGCCATGGAATCAGACTCGCCCCAAGCGGCATACCAGCCTGGTGAGCTGCTCGTTTCTGCTACTGTCGACGTGGTCTTTGCAATTTTCCCTGAATGAAGATTAGTTACTTGCTACACTTGGAAACTGACGTCCTGATCCTTATTATCTACTTCAGAGGATCCTATATTCGTAAATGGAGCGTGAAATGAGCGACAAGCCAGTTTTTTCATCACAAGTCGACGTGTTAGGCGCAGACAGTGCGGTTAGCACGAATAAGGTTCTGAGAAATACCTACATGCTGTTAGGCATGACACTAGCGTTTAGCGCTGCAACCGCCGGCACCGCGATGGCCATTGGCCTGTCTCACATGGCAGGGCTCGTTTTGATGCTCGTGGGCTTTGGGCTGTTGTTTGTGGTCAACCGTATGGCAGATAGCGCCAAGGGACTGCCCGCGATTTTCGCGTTCACCGGTGTTATGGGCGCCGCCTTGGGCCCAATGCTGAACTATTACGTAGCACTTCCTGGAGGTCCTAGCATGGTTATGCAGGCTCTGGGCGGCACGGCGTTAGTATTTTTTAGTTTGTCAGCCTACGCGCTCAACAGCCGCAAAGATTTCAGCTATATGGGCGGGTTCCTCATGACGGGGCTCATCGTGGCCATAGTCGCAAGCATCGCAAATATTTTTCTCGGGATTCCTGCGCTATCACTGACCATCTCTGCTGCGATTATTATGATCATGTCTGGGCTTATTTTGTTTGATACCAGCCGCATCATCAACGGCGGGGAGACGAATTACATTCGCGCGACCGTATCGCTATACCTCAATATTTATAACTTATTCATACACATGCTACATCTCATTGGCGCCTTCGGTGGTGGTGACGACTAAAGTGCATGAAGAACTCAAAACCCCGGTATTGCCGGGGTTTTTTTATGTGAGTAGTGCAATCGAAAACCTTCGTCACTCCTTACGCAAAACCCTATGAAATTTGCACTAGTGGTGTTGGGCGCCCCCGAATCGGGACTCTGCCATTTTCGTGCTCAGGGCTTTGCACGTGCACTTGGCGCGGCAAATGCCCGGTTAACCCGCGTCTTTTTTTACGGCGACGGTGTACGCGCTGCTGCTGCTGAAAACGTAACCAGTATTGAAGCGTGGTCCGAAATAGCGGCATCCCAAGACTGTGAGCTCGTCCTATGCAGCGCTTCAGCTGAAAGCCACGGCGTGTTGCTGCCCCCTGCCCCTTTTACGCTGATGGGACTTGGCGCCCTCATGGAAGCAGGTCATGATTGCGACAGGATTATGAGTTTTGACTAATGCTTGCACATGGCTAATACGCCTTCACACAGCACCTTACGTTAGTTCAAGCGCCGCATTGGCTATTGACGCAACGCTTGCTTGCGGCGCTTTTGGGCAGAGCGTAACGCTGGTGCTAGAGGGTCCCGGCGTTGCATTACTGCAGCCCCCTGAGGAGCCCGCAGTGGGGGGACGAAATCTTTTCAAACTGATCACGTCCTTGCCACTGTATGATATTGATCGCGTATATTATCTGGCCGAGAATTCAAGTGGCATTACAAAAACACACATTAATGGGTTACAAATTACCCCCGTAACCAACAAAGGGCTTGCGAGTTTGATCGCTGATAGCCAGCACGTACTGAGCTTCTGATGGCGCTTCACCTACTTTATAACCCGCTGCGGTTGATACCACTCATTGATACCTGCCAAGAAGGTGACGCGATAATCCTTTTCGATCAAGCACTTCAACAGTGGCCAGATCTCCACTCGGCTTCGGCCACACTCCTGACCAACGCTGTTTATGCACTTAGAGATGAAGGCCGGCAACAAAACCTGAATGTCGCTCATGAGGGCGTGATGGAAATCAGTTTCGCTGACTGGGTTGAACTTGCTGCGCAGCACGCTCAACAGGTTAGCTGGGTCTGATTTGATGGCTGATATTGACCTAGCATTGCTCTGTGACGCGCGGGGGTTTCTTAAAAATTCTCAGATTTGGACTGATGCAATCGCAGAAGCGCTGGCCACCGAGGAAAACATTAATTTAACCCCAGAGCACTGGGAGATACTGCACTTGCTGAGGTCATACTACGATGAGTTCGAAGAGTCTCCAGCAAATCGTGCACTTGTTAACTGGGTTAAGCGCCATAAAGGCGCTGACAAAGGTAACTCTATTTACCTGATGCACTTGTTTCCCGGTAGCCCTGCTCGTGTCGGAAGTCGTATTGCGGGCCTGCCAAAACCCAAGAACTGTTTGTAGGCCCAACACTCATGCCCCTAAGCGCCATTCAACCTGATGATTACGAGCAGCTGCTGGCGTTGAAAGTTGCGCCGCTGACGGAAACTTTCATGGCACTTGGGGCACCACAACCCCACATTTTTCCATCGCCACCACTGGCCTTTCGGCTGCGTGCCGAGTTCCGTATATGGCACGATGCGGATGACCTGTACTACGCCATGTTCAGACCCGGCGCGCCCAAAGATCCTGTGGCTATCACTAGCTTTCCCATAGCCTCACAGCCCATTCAAAAACTCATGCCCGAGCTGTTAGAGCAGCTTCGTCGTAGTAGCTTGCTACGTCGAAAGCTTTTTCAAGTTGAATTTCTCAACACCTTAACCGGCGATATGCTGGTGACACTGATCTATCATCGGCCTGTCGATGACAACTGGGAAAGTGAGGCCAAATTGCTGGCCCAGCATCTAGGCATAAAGTTGATAGGTCGCAGCCGCAAGCAGAAAAGGGTTATCGGAGACGACAGTGTTCGCGAAACACTCTGTATTAACAGCCTCGAATACCACTATAAGCAGCCTGATCAGGCTTTTACGCAACCCAACGGCCATGTCAACCAGCATATGATTGAGTGGGCAGACAGTGCCTGTGAAGGTTTATCCTTTGATCTGCTCGAACTTTACTGCGGTATCGGCAATTTCACTTTGCCACTAGCGCATCGCTTTAATCGAATTCTTGCAACCGAGGTCTCGAAAGTAGCCACAGCAGCCGCTCTAGAAAACCGCAATCGCAACAACGTCCGTAATGTTGAATTCGCCCGACTCTCGGCAGAAGAAATGACCGAGGCCATGTCCGGGACACGACCGTTCCGACGCTTGGCCCATTTACCCGAACCTCTTGCCAATTACGAGCTGAATACATTGCTCGTCGACCCCCCGCGAGCCGGGCTGGATAAAGCCACTTTAGCCCTGGCAGGTGGCTTTAAAAACATTCTCTACATCTCCTGCAATCCTGAAACCCTACTCACCAATCTTAAGGCGCTGCAACCGACTCACCGTATAGCCCGGCTCGCCTTTTTTGACCAATTTCCTTATACCCATCATCTTGAAAGCGGCGTTTTACTAACGAGGAGAGTCCCATGAGTGTTCTAAGCGACACCAAAATTAATGAATGGCTAGCGACGCAATCTGCCTGGCGGCTACAAGATGGCAAACTGGCTTTGAGCCTCCAGTTTCAGGACTTCAGCATGGCCTGGGGTTTTATGTCCCGGGTGGCCCTACTCGCAGAGCAGCAGCAACATCATCCTGAGTGGCTTAACGTTTATAACCGCGTTGAAATCGCTCTAACCACTCATGACGCAAATGGACTGACTGAAAAGGACTTTACTCTGGCTACAGCTATTAACGGTCTATTGGGGGATTCAGGAAACTGATCAAGGTGTCAGAAACACCCGGCTCGTCGAGCATAGGCGCATGTCCCACTCCAGCGACTTCTAGGAATTCTATCGTCGGATGCCTACGCTGCATCTCCTCGACACAGCTCTGATCCAGCAAGTCGCTCAGAGCACCTCGAATCAACAACACCGAAGTATTGGCCAATGTATCGAACAATGGCCAAAGATCATCTGGAGACACCTCAGCATTAGCGCCTGACAGCGGTCCGGTGATGTTTGGATCATAATCTAGCGCTACCTCCCCCGCTTGTTGCGAACACGCTCGTGCTGCGAATCGCAGCCAGTCTGATGCCATATAGTTCGGAAACGCAGTTTCGTTAACCGTGGCAAGATACTGTGCTGCCGCTGACCAGTCTGGAAACACCATTTTCGACCCTACCGACTGCTTAATACGATTCAGGCCCCGATCAGCGATAACAGGCCCAATATCATTTAAAACCACACGCTGTAACCGCCCTGGAGCCAAGGCACTGATTCCCATTGCCATAAGACCACCCATTGAAGTTCCAACGAGGGAGAAGGTGCCTACCGAAAGCTCGTCGAGCAAGCGAAGCGTATCCAAAATGTAGGTCTGCGGCGTGTAACGCTCAACGTGGTCATCGAAGTCGGAGCGACCCCGACCTCTTTGATCAGGGATAATTACCCGATGGGTTTGCTGCAGCAACGGAGCCAAATCTTCAAAATCACGACTGTTTCGGGACAACCCATGTAAGCACAGTACTACCGGAGCATCGGTAGTAGGGCCGGGATAATCTCGAGCATACAGCTTCAAACCATCATCAGATTTAAAATGAACGTTACGGAAATACGACCTACTCATCCTTGGATCCTGCCTGAATATGCATCAGCTAGCGGGGTATTTTGTTTTCAGTGCCGCGTATACATCGGAAGGAAAATCCTCCGACTGACTATCAAGCACTTCCATCAAGTCCGCTAAGTGTTCGTTATCTTCACGCCCTTCCCATATTTTTTGATAGCTACCGTCTTTGTAGCCGTGATCCTGTCGGAAAAAATTAAGGACGTTTTTTCCAACATAGTGGCGATACAATTCGTCAAACGATAAGTTGCAGGCCCGCATTAGGGCAGCAAACTGAACAACTGAAAAACTCTTAGATTTTAAGCTGCTCATGGCCAGGGCTTCGGTAGCCTCTCTCACCCCCAATACCTCGCTGGAGTTTACCTCTAGCTCTCCGATTAGATGTTCAGCAAGCTGGGCAATACTCGTGTCCGATCGAAAAAGTGCGCTCAGTCCGAAGTGCCAAATGTCGATCACCTCAAGGCGTACCTGACTCATATCGGGGTCTTGCTTCTTCCACCATTTGTAACCAAAGTGATCCATCAGTTCACCGCACTCGATCCATATGGCCCGGTACCATTCAAAGCCCTGATTGATCCAGTCCGGATGTACTCGAGTGTTCATTTGATGCTGCATTGACAGCATGGTTTCCAGCGCCTGACGCATAGCTCATTGTCTCCAAAAGATTTCTTCGCCTACCGTTGACAGATTGTCACAATTTGGCGGCCGCAATGATACCCACTTTTCGCTCACATAAAGTTGGCAATTCAAGCCCGCTCCCAGTCAAACGACTAAGACTCGCCAGTCACGTGAGCAACAAGGTTGACATACCGGCAGCCCCCCCGAGGTACTTGGGATAGAAGTTCTTTGAAGCGCCCTTGCAACGCCAAGACACAAAACTCGCAGCTTTGCGCCTATGATCGGTGAAAATAGTCTCTGTAAGGCAGGCAACCTTGGGGCTGGTCGGCACTTCCGGCACCGTGGTACCGTGAGCGCCGATCAATCGCCTACAAGCTGCCGGGCAATCGAATCTTTTCCAAGTTTTTGTCATCCGAGTACCTTTTACGATTACCATAGCCCCTGAAAAAAAGTTAAAAAGAGCACACCGTTTTATGTCTCATTTCGCCGCTCAAAATGACATCGTTACAAGACTCAACAACCACCACCTCGAATTTATTAAGCTGCTAGGGGGGCAGGTCGTTGCGGTCGATCCAGAGGCTCGCTCTTGTACGTTTACCTTTAATGTATCGTTAGATTTTTGTCATAGCGGCAATATCGTGCAAGGTGGATTTGTCTCTGCGATGCTCGACGCTGCCATGTCACATGCTGTTTTTGGCTGTGCCCCAGATGTCGAGCGCCTGTCTAGTCTGGAAATTACGACGCGATACGAGAGCGTGACTCGTGGTGAGAGTATGCTAACGGTTACCGGCTGGATTCGGCGCATGACACGAACTATTGCTTTTTTAGAGGCTGACGTTAAAAGTGAATCGGGAGAGATTCTTGCTGTCGCTCACTCCGTGGCGAAAATTGGCCGAAAAGTCTGACAAAAAACCTCGCGTGCTGATTTGGAGAGCGGGTTTTGACTTGATGAAACACAAGGCGCAACCGCCCACTACATGAACGATGGCAAGGCATTAATTGATAGCGATAACATCAAGCTAGGTATTCGAGCACGCCAGACCGGCCTAGCGGAATTTGTTCAGACCAGTAGGTTCTGAATTTCTTTACGAAAATTTCTGCTGACTTTTAGAATGCCGCCGCCCGCAATTTGCAACTGCGCCTCCCCCTTAGGTAAACCCTCTACCACTTCTACCTTCGACAAATTCACGATCGTAGACCTGTGAATTCTTACAAAGTTGTCGGGTAAGCGTGCAACCAACTCCTTCATGGTTGATCGAAGGATATGGGTATGTCCGCCAGCATGAACGCACATATAATCACCTGCGGCGTCTATCCACTCAATTTCATCCATCAGCAGCAGTGTCGTTTGCTGGCCGTCTTTGATCGCCAGCTTGCCGACATCCATAGACGTAATGGGATGTGTGGCATCTAACATCCGATCAGACTGACCGCCCATGGCAGAGATCACAGCACCCTTTTGACGAGCAGCTCGATCAGTAACGTCCGCCCCACTCTCTTCGAGATCTACAGCTAGCGACAATAATCGCGCGGCACATCGGGACAGCGTTTCTTGAATGCGATCAGCGGAGAAAGGCTTTAATACGTAATCAACGGCGTACAACTCAAATGCCTCAACCGCAAACTCGCTATGTGCGGTCGCAAAAACGACGAGTGGCATGGTGTCTGACTGAAGTGCCTGAACAACATCAAAGCCGCCCAAGCCTGGCATTTGTATATCGAGAAACACAACATCAACGGGTGATGATCTCAGGCCTGCAATCGCCTCACGGCCGTTTTTATAAACAGCAGCCACGTCAATATCAGGCGTATCATCGAGAATCGTTTTCAAGAATTCACGGGCCAATGGTTCGTCATCAACTATTGCAACTTTCAAAGGGAATCCTCTCTTATTGATTCAGTTGCCGGGATTGCCACCGTGTAGCATAAGCCGCCTAGAGGGGAGTGATCTACCAGCAAGTCAAAATCTTTACCAAAAAGGTTTCGCAGGCGATCTCTTGTATTGCGAAGACCCATGCCCATTCCAGACTCTATTAGCTCTGCATGATCAATAGAATTGTGCATCTGCTCTGATCCACTATCCTCAACGGACAGCATAAGTCTGGAGTCTCTAAGCTTTGCCGATATTCGAATAGTACCCCCTGATTCTGAGGGCGCTATTGCATATTTAATGGCGTTCTCAGCCAAGGGCTGCAGCAGCATATTAGGGACCAGCATCGTCTCTAGGCTGGCTGGTATATTCACGTCCAGTGTCATCCTATCTGAAAATCGAACCTGCTCAATCATTAAGTATTGGGCGAGAGCGCTAGATTCTTTGCTTAAAGGAATCAGCACGTCCTTACCAGCCTCCAATGAGAAACGTAAAAAGTCAGCCAGCCGACTCAACATAACTTGTGCGTCTTCCGCTCTTTCAGAGCTAACCAGAGCTGCAACAGAATTGAGGGTATTAAACAAAAAATGGGGGTTTAATTGATAGCGCAGTAACTGCAGCTCGGCTTCCTTGACCTCGGCTTTTGCTCTTACTAACTGAAGTGCCCGTTGACGCTGCTGAGACTCAAGAACCAACATGGCCTCGCGTTGTTGCTGCAGTAACTGGTAGTACTTAATGCCATGGTAGAGCGCGGCCCAAGTAAAAAACACAAAAATTGAAGGGAAAAGCCAACCGCCGTAGTCGGACCACAAGTCCTGCTCCTGAGTCATCAGCATGAACAGAAGTAGACGGAGCAGTGCCCAGAGCATAGAAAAGAAAGTCGTAGCGATCACGGCCAGCGTAAAACGCTGTGCCACTGGCCAACTCCACACTCGTTTGAAGCAGCGTCTAAGCGGCAATGTTAACAACAGGCCTACTAATGATTGTGCAATATTATGCGCGAGGTAACTCAGTTCGAACTGATTGTAGGGAAGGGTCAGGCTGAAGTAGGTTACAAGAGATAACCCCGCCCACCCCCCCGAGTTCATAATCCAGAACTGACGATCGGACGTCATCGTTTGGGTTAGCGAACCCGTCTGCTCTTCTTTTTCAGTGGGCTCAGTCAATTCGCTATTACCTACTTTTGAGTGCCTTATTATTTAGCCCGCAGCTTACACAACGCATAGGGTATTGCCACCTTAGGTCCAATGCCACGTCCGCATCATGCATTCATGCTGCGCTAGGGCGAAGCGTAACGCTCTTGCGAGGCAATTAGCGGTTTCATAACACGTGTGCCAGTCAACCATTATGGCATCGGGTGAGGTTCAACTCTCGACAGCCATCATAACGCCTTCAATGACCTCTGCTGCCGAGAAAAACGGGCGGCCAGGAAGAATATTCCACCCGGTTAAAACAATCACCATGTCAAAGTCTGGGAGAAAAATGGGCCGCTGTCCGCCAAACCCCTTACCTAAAAACGCCCTAAATTTCTGACCTTCATGTTGGTACGACTGTGACCACCACTTATAGCCGTAACCCGTACTAACATCATCGGGAAGCAAAAAAGCAGGTCGCAAAGATTCCTCCACCCAAGCATGAGGAATAACAACCTGCCCATGCCATTCCCCATTCTCTAAAAACAGCGCGGCTATTTTTGCAATATCCCGTGTCGAAAGAAACAAGCCCTCTTGAGTGTCGGCCAGACCAAAGGGTGTTCGTTTCCATTCATAGCGTACGATTCCTAAGGGCTGGAACAAGTGCTCGCGGGTATAAGCCTCAATATCCCTGCCTGTTGCCTGCAGGAATATCTGGCCCAATATCAAGCTTGCCCCACTGTTGTAGTTGAATTCGGCTCCCGGTTGACTCGCCATAGGTTGATTTAGCGTGTATCGCACCCAATCGGCTGATCGAGCCATGATCGTGAAAGTGTTTGTGGGATCAGCGTAAGGCACACCCTCGTCCCACGCTAACCCAGCCGACATGGTCAGCAGATCACGTACAGTCATCGCGCTTTTTGCTTCATCAATATTTTTGAGCTGATTGACGTCAAAAAAAGACAGGACCGTTGTATCGAGATCTGGAAAATCACCCCGACTTATCGCGATCCCAATGACCGCTGAGACAATCGATTTGGTAACAGATTGCATTGAGTGAAGGTCACTACCCTTATAGTAAGGATGCCAAAACGCATTGAAGTAGTTGTACGGCCCACTGAAATTTTGAATAACTAACGGGCCCGGTGTGCGAGATGCCTCGCCGTAAATGTCCTCATAATCGTGTTGGTAGTATTGCTCAAACGCGATTTGGCCATGGCGGATAACTAAAAAGGAATCTATCCAACCATATCGGCCCGCCGTGATATCGGCGCTTATTTTTAATAGTGGTGTGTCAGAAAGACCAAGAGAAGCGGGCTCAGCCGTTGGCCATGGGTAAGCAGAAGCCGCTCTGG
>CALKNZ010000096.1 GCA_938091995.1 uncultured Luminiphilus sp.
TGAAATGAATACCCGGGTGCAGGTAGAGCACCCGGTGACGGAGATGATCACTGGGGTGGATATCGTCAGGGAGCAGTTACTGATTGCCTCGGGTGAAAAGCTCTCGATTCGTCAGGAGGATGTGGTGTTTAAGGGGCACGCTCTGGAGTGCCGCATCAATGCCGAGGATCCCCGGAACTTTTTACCATCGCCCGGTAAGATCAATACGTTTCATGCCCCGGGTGGCCCCGGGGTTCGGGTCGATTCCCATGTTTACAGTGGCTACACCGTGCCACCGCACTACGATAGCTTGATTGGTAAGTTGATCACCCACGGGGACACTCGCGCTGGAGCACTGGTCAAAATGCGCCAGGCTCTCGATGAGTTGGTGGTCGAGGGTATACGCACCAATTCAGCGCTCCATCGAGAGTTAGTGGTCGACCCTTCCTTTATGGCCGGTGGCGTCAGCATTCACTACCTTGAGAGTAAGCTGGAACACGAGCATTGACCGACCCGGGTTGGCAAGAGCTACGCTTCAGTACAACCCCCGACCAGCTTGAGAATCTGGAGTCTTGGTTGTTTGAACAAGGTGCCCTCGCGGTCACCCTGGAAGACAATGCCGACGAGCCACTTCTTGAGCCTGGTCCGGGTGAGACCCCCCTTTGGCAAAACATCAAATTGGTGGCTCTGTTTGAGGTGGGGATCAATCTGTCCCCCATCTTAGCCAACGTGCCACAGCAGTGGGTAACGGCTGCAGCGGATGCCGCTAATTTTGTTCCTGATCAAGATTGGGAGCGCGCCTGGATGGCCGATTTTAAACCCTTGCAAATGGGCACTCGACTTTGGATATGTCCCAGTTGGTGCGACCCACCCGATCCCCACGCCGTTAATATTCAGCTCGATCCGGGACTCGCGTTTGGCACGGGAACGCACCCGACAACCGCCATGTGTCTTGCCGAGCTCGACGCCACTATTCGGCCCGGGGTAACCCTTATCGACTATGGTTGTGGCTCTGGTATTTTGGCTATTGCTGGTTTGAAGTTGGGGGCCATCAAAGCCATTGCGGTCGACAATGATCCTCAAGCGGTAACCGCCACACGAGATAACGCACAGCGAAACGCCATTGCCCCAGAGCAGCTCGACGTTTTTTTAGTGCCTCAGGCCGATAATCAGAGGCCTTTGCAGCCAGTTGATTGGGTGATTGCCAATATCCTTGCAGGTCCCCTCGAGGCTTTGGCGCCAACCTTGATTGATTTACTCAATCCGGGTGGTCGACTAATGCTTGCGGGTTTACTCGCCGAGCAGGCGGCCGTATTGATTGAAGTTTATAAGCCTTGGGTCGCTTTGCGCGCCGTGCAAGAAAAAGAGGGCTGGACGCTACTCGTCGGTGAAAAGCTGCCGCACTAAGCCCTTGGCGTTCCACCATTTTTGTTCATAGATGAATGAATTGGTCAAAAGAGCGATAGTTTGGGGCAAGCGCCAGCGTACCGATCCTATCCTCTTTATGAGACCGTTGCGTGGGATGCCTTGGGCCAGTGCGCACACGTTTTAAAGACCGTCGTGTTGTGAGTCTGCAGCACGCAATACCACTGAGCTAGCCTTGGGCCAACAACTCTCGCAGATCAATCAAGGCGGCATTTGCTCGTGAAATGTAGTTGGCCATAACCAGTGAGTGGTTAGCCCAAAGGCCAAAGCCTGAGCCATTGAGGATGATGGGGCTCCAGACGGTAGCCTGTGTCGCCTCAAGCTCGCGAATGATCTGCTGCAAACTCACCCGGGCATTCTTTTTTTCCAGGACACCCGCGAAATCGATTTCGGCACCTTTTAAAAAATGGATCAGGGCCCAAGCGGCGCCGCGACTTTCATAAAACACATCGTCAATCTCGGACCAGGGCGTTTTGATTTCTTGATCTGCAGGTTCATCAGTTGACGCCGCCGCCGTGGGGTCGCCTGCCAAGTCGGTATTCAGTCGGCGTTGCCCAACACTGGCGGATAACCGCTGGGAAAGGCTGCCCAAGCGCTTTCCAATCATGCCCAGCCAGAAACCTAAGTTATCGGCGCGGGCATAAAATTGTGCGCCTTCAGAGCCCTTCTGCGGCAAACGCGCTAAATAGGCCTTGAGGTATTTATTGGCGCTGCGGTATTCCCGTTCAGAGGCGGGCAGTATCCAGCTGTCTGATTGAAAATTAATTCGCGGCTCCGCCAGCGTCAGATCTACATCCTCCCGGGACTGGCTTTGTGAACGACTCAGAACTTCACGCAGCGCCCTAGCAAGATCTCGGGATTGCACCAGCACGCCAAACTCCCAATTGGGCATGTTATCCATGAGCAGGCCCGGGGGCAGCAGGTCGTTATGGGTATAGCCTCCGTCTTTCTCCAGTAATGTGTCGATAACCTCAATCAGTGCAAGGGTAGTGGCAGTGCCGGGGACCAACGGTTGTCCACTGACTGCGGCGTAGTCTTCAGTTTTGGTCTTCATGTCAAAGGCGGCGGGTGCCGCGCTCCACCATATGCCGAGGATAGCGACGATGAGAATATATAGGGCACCTACGCCGGCGACCATCTTCCCTACTCGGCTGTCGGTAAAGGAAAAGCCCGATAGAGCCAAAGAGTCTTTGGCTTGCTGAAAGAAAGCCCCAATCCGTGTGGTCACTGACATCAGGTTGAATTCCTCAATGGTGGTGATGGTTCATACTGTCGGCATCCCGTTGCACGATTGCGGTTCCGCAGGTTTTGTCCTCGACGCTCAACAGGCAAATTTCTACCTCTGCACCCGCTGATGGCATTGCTGTGATACCCATTAGCATCAAGTGTAAACCACCGGGTTTTAGTTCGAGCACTTCCCCGGGTGCTAAGGTGAGGTCGGTCACTGGGACCATTGTCATGCGATCGCCGGTTTGGCGGCTTTCATGCAATGTGGTGTCGGTTGCAAGGACTGAACTGGCACCGGTTATAACCGCAGGGGCATTTCCTCGGTTAGATACTAGGCCATAGGCCGCGGTCATGGTTTGTGTGGGTGGCATGGCCCGTATCCAGAATTGATCGAGATGCAGTTGGGCGGCGACTAGGGAGCTGCCCGACAAACCAAATGCCAGCAAGCCCCCATTGATTAACTGTTTCAACTTGCTCACGGCGTTACGGTGCGACGATGCTCTAGGGATCACCGCGAATTACCTGTCTGAGAGACACGGTTCAGTGCGTCGCGAACAATGCCGGGGGTCAGTAATTGGGGGAGTATAAAAGGGTCGTCGTTGGGCGGATACATGACATACAGCGGAATGCCACTGCGACCATGGCTGGTGACAAAGGCGCCAATTACTGGATCATACTGAGTCCAGTCTGCGACCATGTAAACAACCCCGCTTTCTGCAAAGGCTGCGGTCATCGCGTCCGTGAATAACACCGCCTGTTCATTGGCGAGGCAGGTAATGCACCAGTCGGCGGTGACATCAACAAAAACAGGAACGCCCTCATCACGCAGGCCTTGAAGTGTTGTCTCCGACCAGACGACAGTACCTTCGCGTCTGGCTTCGGTTCCGGGGTCTGCTGTGGGTCCCCGCAAGGTCGCAAGAAACACAGCGAGGCCAATACACACTAAAGCCATAAACCGGCGCAGCTGACTGCCCCGATAAAGCCACAAGCCTAGAGCCAACATGACCAGCCCTGCGAGTGCCGTGGCCATGGTGTCGACGCCAGCCTGTTTGCCGGCTACCCAGAGCAGCCAGACCGCTGTGGCATAGAGGGGAAAGGCGAGGAGTTCCTTGAGGGTTTCCATCCAGGCGCCGGGCCGCGGCAGTACCCGCCGCGCCAGCGAACTGTAGCTAAGCAGCACCATGGGGCTCGCCATGCCAACTCCCAAGGCGGCAAACACTGAAAGGGCAATAGGGGCCGGCTGTGTTAATGCGAAACCCAAAGCGGAGCCCATGAAAGGGGCTGTGCATGGGCTAGCCACTACCACGGCGAGAACCCCGGTAAAAAAGCTGCCGCGGTTGCCGCCCTGGCTGGCCAGATTGCCACCCAGATTCATGAGGTTGCCGCCAAATTGCACCATGCCAGACAGTGACAGGCCCATAGCAGTGAATAGGTAGGCAAGGGCAATGACGAAACCAGGCGACTGCAGTTGAAAACCCCAGCCAATGGCTGAACCCATACCTTGCAGTGTCATTAGAACGCTAGCGACTGTGACAAAGCTGACTACCACACCAATGAGGTACCACCAGGTATGGCGGTGGTGAGTGCTAGGGTCACCTGTGGCAAACCCCAGTACCTTGAGGGACAGAATGGGAAAAACACAGGGCATAGCGTTGAGAATAATGCCGCCCATAAAGGCAAAAACCAGTGCTAGCCACAGGGTCGGGCCAGCCGTATTCTCGGATTTTTCTCCAAAGCTGGCTGCCTCGGTAGTGACTCCCGTTGCTATGGGGGTGCTACCGTCGTCCTTAACGACGGCGCCCGTTTCGCCATCGAGAATAAAGTGTTCAGTGTTGGGCGGATAACAAAGTCCGGCATCGGCACAACCTTGCGAGGTGATCGATAATTTTGCTTTAGAAAACTCCGTGTCTGTGCGCAGTCGAATGTCGGCGTAGCTGTAATACACACTGACATCGCCGAAAAATTCATCGTTCTTGTCCAGGGCAGGGGAGAATTCGAAGTTGGTGTCAATGAATCCTTGTTCACCCTCAAGTTTGGCCTTAAAGCGATGTTGATAGAGGTAGTAGGCATCTTCGATCTGCCAATAAAGACGGATCTCCTGCTCTGACACGACCTCTACTTCCAGTTGATAAGCCTCGTCTACCGGGAGAAAGCTATCAGATTGCGCAACCAGGCCGCCTAAACCTTGGCCCTGTACTAGCAGTGGCCAGCAAAACAGCAGTCCCAGACATAAAGATCGCAAGGTGGTCATTACCATGATCGAATTAGGATTTTTGGTCATAGCGTAGGCGTGTGCCTTTTTCTAAAGACAGGCGAATTTCTTCGGGGCTGAGCTCCGCTGGAAAAAACACGCCTGACACCTTCGCATCCATAAGGCTTGCACCTCGTAGGTTGGTCTCACGAAAGTCGATGCCGGAAAGGTCGGTATTGCGGAAATAAGCATTAGAAAAATCTAACCCTCGTGCGTTTAATCTGCGCAAATCACGACCTCGATAATCACCGCTTTTAAGATGGCTAGTATCCATGCTGTCACGACTTTCGTTGAAGGCGTCAACATCTTCGTGTCGTAGCATTTGATATAGCGGGTCGGGCTTTATCGCGGGTTTGGTCGTTTGCTCAGTCATAATGTCAGTCTCATCCTTAAATCTGCTGTGTTATTTCATGGGCCGATTTTAGAGCACCTAATCACCGAAAAATTCTCGGCGCAGTGCGGGGTAGCCCTCGGCCTGCAGCCGTGGTCCAAAGTATTTCACGACTTCACCCGCTGCACGCACTGCAAACTCGCCGGCTCGCTCAAAGCCCTCCCCTCGGGAGAGAGCGTATAAAAAAGCACCTGCAAACATATCACCGGCGCCATTGGTGTTGAGAGCATCCACAGTATGGGCCGCTATTTGGTAGGTGGTATTACCATCAAAAGCAATCGCGCCTTTAGCCCCTAAGGTCACCACAAAACTTTTCGCAACCTGTTTTATCGCCTCCATGGCCTTGTCCAGGTTGTCAGTGCCTCCCCATTCAAGGGCCTCGACTTCATTACAAAAGACCAGATCGACACCGTCTCCGACCAATTGCGTCATGTTGTCTCGGAAGTACATAACCATGCCGGGATCAGAGAAGCTGATCGCGGTTTTGACGTTATTGGCTTCAGCCACCTTTCGTGTGTGCAGCGCAGCCTCATGGCCCGTGGGTGAAGTGACTAAATAACCTTCCAGATACACCCAACTGGAAGCCGCAATCGCCTGATCATCGACTTCAGCCAGTGATAGGGTTTCAGATACTCCCAGATAGGTGTTCATACTGCGCTCGGCATCGGGGGTAATCAGCACCAGACACTTCCCCGTGGTGCCGCTGCCGCGCTTATTGTGCAGACTGTGGTCTACGCCTGACGCTTCGAGATCTGCTAAATAAATATCCCCATCTTCGTCGTTAGCTACTTTGCAACTCATAAACGTGGGGGCGCCAAACAAGGCGGTGGCAATCATGCTGTTGCCTGCGCTGCCTCCTGAGGCATGGTTGGCGCCAACCAGGTGGCCTTTTAGGTGATCGATGAGTTCCGTTTGGCGGGCCTGATCAACCAAGGTCATAACACCTTTTTCTACCGACATTGCGCTTAGGTCGCTGTCGTTCACTTGAATTTCGGTATCGACTAATGCGGCTCCGATGGCATAAACAGAATACTGCGTCACTGGTGGTGTCCTTGGGTGGTTGGGGTCGTCCAAGTATGATAACCGATGTCGCTGCTGAACACCCTGCGGCGAATCACTATTACTGTCATCTTCACACTTCAGGATAGGACAGCGCACAAACGTCCAGGGGTGTAGACTTAGCAGCACTTTTTTCCGCTGGGGAAGATGTTTTTCAAGACGTTAACCTGCCGTGTTTAATTGCCGAGAGATAATGGTGCCCTTGTTATTCGAACAGCTCATGCCAAGCCTGCAGCAGTATAAAAAACCCAACCGTTCCTATGGCGAGGTCACACGTCGCGCAGCGGTTGCTATTGTTTTGCATGAGTTTGACGAGGAACTTTGCCTGCTCATGATTCGTCGTGCAAAACGTGAGGGAGATCCCTGGTCGGGGCATATGGCCTTCCCCGGAGGCCGACGCGACCCCGATGATATCGACGACCGATTTTGTGCTGTCCGCGAAACCCGCGAGGAAATAGCCCTGGATCTTGATGTCCTGGGTCGCGAAGTATGCGCTCTGGGTGACGTGAATACGGGATGGCGAGCAGATCGCCCTGAAATGTTGGTGGCGCCGTTCATCTACCAAGTTGAACAATTACCCGAACTGGATCTGAACTACGAGGTCGATGACGTGGTGTCGGTGCCCCTGAGTTTTTTGATGGATCGCAGTAATCGCGTGCCTCTAAAATGGGAGTGGCGAGGCACCCAAGTCGAGTCCGACTCGTATGTTTATCAGGAAAACCGTATTTGGGGACTGTCACTCATGATGATCGATGAGTTGATCGAAGCGGTAGAGCGATGATCAAGGCGGGCTGTCACTAGGCTCTGGGTCTTCGGGCAAAAGTGTGTCCTGTCCGCGTAAAAAGCTGCGGGTGTTTAGCATTAAAGCTCGGGCCTCTGGGTCTTCCTGAGCGGCGTTTTTCAATGTCTCAACGCCCGCGCTGCCGTCCAAATGGTGGCGCAGTAAATCGATTAGAACGGGGTTCATGTCAGGATTGAAATCCCAGCGTGGGGTTCCTGGGATGAGATTGCCTCGCACAGTTCCCCCATGGGCCTCCAGAAAATAACCGCCGCAATTAGAAAGCATCCAGTCATCAAGGCGGCCGTAGCTAATGTTAGGGGTTAGCGGGTCAAAGGCATCACTGGGCAGCGCTTCAATGTGTTCAAGCGCAAGCACCCAGCGACTTCCGGGGGGGAAATTTTCAATATTGGGTCGGCAGTAGTCTCTAGCCTGCATCCAAACCCTAATGTTGGTGTGCCAATCCGGTCCGCGAAATATTTCTTCGATGGCAAAATCTGCAGCGTTGCCTCGATGTTCGGTGACAGCGCCAAGCATAATGAGGTCGGCGTCGTCGGCGATTTCGGTGAAACTGCCCTGCCAGAGGCAGGTGCAGGCGGCAATCGGATTTTCTTCCGCGTTTTCATTGGCTACCCCAGGGTGTACCAAGAACAGCGCCGCGACAGCCAAGAAGTGTCTGAACACAACGGTCGTTACTAACAGCCCACGTGTCACGGCGTTCAATCCTGCCCTGAGATCACTTTTTGAGGAGCCGCGCGGCTTCCAAGGCAAAATAGGTCAAGATGCCGTCGGCACCGGCGCGTTTAAAGGCAAGCAGGGACTCCAGCGTCACGCTGTCGCGGTCTAGCCAGCCCTGAGCAAAGGCCGCTTGATGCATGGCGTATTCACCACTGACCTGATAGGCGAAGGTCGGAGCGCAGAGCTCATCCTTTACCCGCCGGACGACGTCGAGATAGGGCATGCCCGGCTTTACCATAATCATATCCGCGCCTTCCTGAAGATCGAGAGCACACTCATGGACGGCCTCGTTCAGGTTGGCTGGATCCATTTGATAGGTTTTTTTATCACCGCCTTTGAGGTTACCCGCAGAGCCCACTGCATCGCGGAAAGGGCCATAGTAGCTGGAGGCGTATTTGGCCGCGTAGGCCATGATGAGTGTATTGACGTGGCCAGCACTCTCCAAAGCGTTTCTAATAGCACCAATACGGCCGTCCATCATATCCGAAGGTGCCACGCAGTCTGCCCCTGCTGCTGCATGTGAGAGTGCCTGTTTGACCAGCGTCTCGGTGGTGATGTCGTTAAGCACATAGCCCGCATCGTCAATAATGCCGTCTTGGCCATGGGTGGTATAGGGGTCGAGGGCAACGTCAGTCATGATGCCCAGTTCTGGCACGGCCTCCTTAAGCGCGGCCACGGTGCGCTGTACCAAACCGTCCGAAGCCCAGGCGGCTTCAGCGAGCAATGACTTATGTTCCGGCCCCACGACTGGGAACAACGCAAAGGCCGACACGCCAAGGTCAACCGCTTCCCGCGCTTGCTCAATCAGTAGATCAACGCTGAGCCGTTCAATGCCCGGCATCGAAGCGACAATTTGCGTCTGCTGCTCACCGTCTAAAACAAACACCGGATAGATCAGATCTTGTGGCGTTAGTGTATTTTCAGAGACCAAAGCTCTTGAAAAGGGTTGGGCACGAAGGCGACGCATGCGGGTCTGTGGAAAGGGTCCTCTTGCCGTGGTCATACTGATCTCCTCACAAGCTGGAAAATGCCTTGGCGGCAGCATCGATAGTGGCTTCGATATCGGCATCGGTGTGTGCCGAGGACATAAAACCTGCCTCAAAAGATGCGGGTGCCAAATAAATCCCGCTGTCGAGCATGCTGTGGAAAAATTGGCTGAAGCGTTGGGTATCGCTATTGATCACTTGTTCATATTGCGTGACCTTAGGTTCATCGGTAAAGAAGCCGCCGAACATCGTGCCCGCATGGTTGGTGGTGAAAGGCACGCCCGCTTTATCGGCGGCGCCCTGCATTCCCTTAACAAGCTGCTCTGTATGGCGAAAAGGTGTGTCATAAAAACCGTCGCGACCAATAATTTTTAGGCAGGTGAGTCCCGCGGCCATGGCAACGGGGTTACCCGATAAGGTCCCCGCTTGGTAAACAGGGCCCAGCGGCGAGATGTGCTCCATGATATCTCGACGACCTCCAAAGGCGCCGACGGGCATACCACCGCCTATCACTTTTCCAAAGCAGGTGAGGTCAGGGGTAATACCCAGCCAGCCTTGCGCGCATTGCGTGCCAAAACGAAACCCCGTCATCACTTCGTCAAAAATTAACACCACGCCATGCTGGGTGCAAAGCTCACGAAGGGTCTCGAGAAAGCCCGGTTCGGGCAGAATGCAATTCATGTTGCCGGTTATCGGTTCGATGATCACGCAGGCGAGCTCAGAACCGATTTCTTCAAAGGCGACCCCGAGTGCATTGATATCATTAAAGGGTAGCGTCACGGTGTGCTGCGCTAGGACTTCGGGTACTCCCGGAGAACTGGGCACCCCAAAGGTGAGGGCGCCCGATCCGGCTTTTATGAGCAGTGAATCTGAGTGACCGTGGTAACAGCCCTCAAACTTTACGATCTTGTCTCGCCCGGTTGCCCCCCGCGCCAACCGAAGTGCACTCATGGTGGCTTCGGTTCCCGAGCTGCACATGCGAACCAATTCTACGCTGGGTACATAGTCGATAATCAGTTCGGCGACTTCGCATTCCATCTCGGTGGGGCAGCCAAAACTCAGGCCTGTCTCCGCGGCTTTAATGACTGCTTCACGAACTTCGGGATGATTGTGGCCCATGATCATAGGGCCCCATGAAAGCACGTAGTCGATATAGCGCTGACCATCTGCATCCCATATGTAAGCGCCGTCAGACCGCTCCATGAAGCGTGGCGTTCCCCCGACGGCTTTAAACGCTCGAACAGGCGAGTTCACCCCGCCGGGTATGGTTTTTTTAGCGCGCTCAAACAGTGCTTCGGATCGATTCATAACAACTCAGCTTCGTCTAGATTAGTAGCGGGATATTATCGCAGGGCTGGACTCGTCCAGAAAGTCCTGAATTAAAACGGTCGAAGGTAAACTAAACCCACAATGGCGAATAGCACCAGAACTGGAGCCTCGTTGAAAAATCGATAGAAAACATGGGACTTATCGTTCTCGCCACGATTGATGCGCCCCATGTAGATACCGCACTGGACATGATAGGCAATCAACAAGGCTACGCCGACCAGCTTAAGCTGCATCCAGCTAGAGCTCAGGTAGTAGTCCCATTGATAGCTCAACCGCCAGAAGCCGAAGATTACGGTTAAAACCATGAACGGCGTGACGAACTTGAACAGTTTGCGTGCCATGGTGGCGAGGGTGCGCTGGGTGTTGATATCTTCGGCTTGAGCGTAGTACACGAAAATTCGCGGCAGATAAAAGAGGCCAGCAAACCAGCAGACCATAAAAATAACATGTAAGGCCTGAACCCAGAGCATGGCATCCTCGACGTATAATCTCCGTTACTATGGGCACTACCATATCAGAACAAGAGGATGTCATGGTCAAGGTTGGAATAATTGGAGCGACAGGATATACCGGAGTCGAATTGCTGCGCCTGCTTCTTAAGCATCCAGATGTTTCAGTGCAGGTAGTGACCTCGCGAACTGAAGTAGGTCGGCGCCTTGATGCACTCTTTCCAACCCTTCGAGGCCATACTGAATTGGTCTTTACCGACCCAGACACTACAGAGTTAATGGACTGCGACGTTGTGTTTTTTGCAACACCCCACAACGTGGCCATGGGAAGTGTGCCCCGGTTGTTGCAAGCGGGGGTTCGTGTGGTCGACTTGTCAGCCGATTATCGGTTGCAAGACACCGAAGTGTGGTCTCAATGGTACGGGGAACCCCATGCCAGCCCGGAGTTATGCGCTGAAGCGGTCTATGGGTTACCTGAGGTTAACCGAGACGCTATTGCAGATGCCCGTTTGGTGGCTTGTCCAGGGTGCTACCCCACCGCGGTACAACTCGGTTTTCTGCCACTGTTAAGGGCCGAGGCGGTCGAGCTACAGCCATTGATCGCGAGTTGCGCCTCAGGTGTGAGTGGCGCGGGCCGACAAGGTAAAATACCCAATCTCTTAACTGAAGCCAGTGAGAGTTTTAGAGCCTATGGCGTTATGGGGCACCGACACCTGCCGGAAATAGAGCAGGGCCTTACACAATTGGCCCACACGCCTGTGCAACTCACTTTCGTGCCTCATTTGGTGCCGATGAACCGGGGTATTTTGGCGACGTTATTTGCCCAGTTGAAAGACCCCGAAGTCGATTGTCAGGCGCTGTTCGAATCCACTTACGCTGACGAACCCTTTGTTGATGTGTTGGCGGCGGGTGAGCAGCCCGACACCCGTCATGTGCGCGGTAGCAACCGCTGTCAGCTGTCGGTCACAGTCCCTCGGGACCGCAGTACCGTAGTTGTGACTGCTGCCATCGATAATTTGACCAAGGGCGCATCGGGTCAGGCGGTTCAAGCGATGAATATTATGCTGGGTCTGCCTGAATTACAGGGCCTTGAAACCATCTCTGTAACCCCTTGAGGTGGACTAGCTAGTGGCGCGACACCACCCTCGAACTATTATCCGACGGGATTATCCCCGTAGGGTTTTGGCGATACGCGTGCTTATAGTGCTGGCTTTGGCCTCGTTGCTGCTGGGGGCCTTTGGCTTAGGCTACCGTAACGGTTCTTTTAGCCGCGTCCCATTAAATGATGCTAATGACGCTTTTAGGGCGCGCATTAGTGAGCTGGAAACTCGAGCTGAGCTCGATAAGCAGGCGCTGACTTCACTGATGGAGTCTTTGGCTAACAGCCGCGGAGTCATCACAGAGCTTGAGGGGGAGCTCGCGTTTTATCGTGAGGTGATGGCCCCTGAGGAACTGGCCGAAGGTGTTCGTTTGCGCATACCCAGATTTATGCCAACTGCCGATCCTTTGCGATGGCGCTATGAATTGGTTGTGCAGCAAGGGAAGCCCGCTGAAAATCGCTTTATTGGTGAATTGAAGCTGCGACTTGTAGGTCGTGTCCTCGATGAGCTTGAGGTTCTAGACCTTCCCGACCTTGATGAGCGACTTGCTGGTGAGCCCTTACCGATTAACTTTCGATACTTTCAACGTTTCGAGGGAGAGCTCACATTACCTCCAGGGTTTAGGCCTGAGCGCGTGGAAGTCGACCTAATGATGCGTAAACCCAAGACAAACAGCGTATCGGTAGCCCATGACTGGAGCGAAGTAATGGTGTATACATTGTAGGCCGTAAAATATGAAATGACGGAGATAACTATGATGGGCCGTAAAGAGAGCCGACCTTTAACCAGCGTTCAGGGTTCAACAACGCTGATTGCATCCGATGCGGTAGTGACAGGTGATATCAGTTTCTCGGGAAATTTAGATGTAGAGGGGCGGGTTGTTGGCTCAATTACATCAGCAGAGGGTAAAGAGTCGATGTTGCGTGTCATGGAGGGTGGCCAGGTTGAAGGCTCGATCCATGTGCCGTCCGCCATGGTCAATGGCTCGGTCAAGGGCGACATTCACAGTGCAGAGCGTTTGGAATTGTCAGACAAAGCCGAGGTCGATGGGGATGTTTATTACAACCTCATTGAGATGGCCGTGGGTTGCAAAGTTAACGGGGGGCTGCGTCACGTCAGCGCTCGTGTTGAAGACTTGGCGATTCAGCGAGAGAAGCGCGCGGCAGAAGAGGGTCAATAAGGCCTAGTCTGAGGCCCTGTCTGTTTGATGGGCTGTTGGCCACGTGTTAGGGGGTGCTCGACGTATTTTGTCGGGCCCTATCTTAGGGTAAACTTCCAGTCTTAATGATAAAGCGGTGAGTCTCGTGAGTGTTGTAGAAGCGTTTGACCCCAATGAAATCCGCCTTAGCGAAAATGCGGTTCGCAAGGTCTCAGACTTGGTCACCGATGAAGGTAACCCGGCTTTGCAACTGCGTGTTTATATTACCGGTGGCGGCTGCTCGGGCTTTCAATATGGCTTTACCTTTGATGAAGATCGCGCCGAAGACGATTGGGTTATTGAGCGCGACGGCGTGGTGGCCGTTATTGACTCTATGTCTTACCAGTATCTGGTGGGCTCAGAGGTCGATTACACCGAAGGCTTGGAAGGCGCGCGTTTTGTGGTCAATAACCCCAACGCGGTGACGACCTGCGGCTGCGGAGCCTCTTTTTCCATTTAGCGTGCTTGTGTGAGTGGCTGTTAAATGTCCACGTCCCTTCACCCTTCACCCTTCATCTAAGTCTTATCGTTTAAGCCTAGTCTCTTTAGTCTAGCCGTTTGATGGCCCTAGGCTGGAAATATAGCCCCTAAAACACGATAACCCCTCGCGCCCGTAACAGAGGGTTCGTTGCCTGGTAAGCCGTCTATGGCTCTCGAGGCGAGCCAGGCAAAGGCCGCTGCTTCTACCCAGTCTGGATCAATGCCCAAAGCATCGGTCGTGATGACCCGCATCGGGTACAGCAGCTCGCTGAGACGTGTCATCAGCGCTGTATTTTTGGCCCCGCCGCCACACACCGCGAGCTGCGCATGGGTATCCGTGTCTAGTGTAGCCGCAATGCTTCTGGCTGTGAGTTCTAACAACGTCCGCTGTACATTGTTGGATGGGACCTGATACGGCAGCATCTCCAGGCGTTCTTCCAGCCAGCTGAGATTAAAATATTCGGGGCCTGTGCTTTTCGGTGCTGACGCTGAAAAATACGGATCATCAAGACAGCGCTGTATGAGGTCTTCATCGACCTGACCGCTGCCGGCCCAGACCCCGTCTTGATCAAATGCCTGATGATGATGTTTACGTATGTAGGCATCCATCAGCGTATTGCCCGGGCCGCTGTCAAAGCCCACTAGAATGTCGCTATCGTCAAACAGCGTGACGTTAGAAATCCCCCCTATATTGACCACTGCGGTGGCATTGCCGCTGATACCAAAGGCGATGCGATGAAAGGCTGGGGTCAAAGGGGCTCCTTGCCCGCCCGCTGCAATATCCCGTCTTCGAAAGTCGGCAATGGTGGTAATGCCGGTTAATTCTGCAATCCGATTGGCATCACCAATTTGCAAAGAGAATACTTTGTCCTGTGCAGGGCGGTGCCGAATAGTCTGGCCATGGCTGCCAATGGCTTCGATATCGCTGACATTAAGATCGGCCGCATTGATGACCGCGAGGGCAGCTTTGGCAAAGACATTGGCGACGTCCCGATCGACAACACCCAGACGATCTATTTCATTGATGCCCGGTTGGCAGAGGCTGAGCACTGCCAACCGCAAGGGCTCGGGGTAGGGTTCATCATGGCAGGCAATAATCTCGAGTTGCCCTTGTCCAAGCGCCAGCACTACGGCATCGACACCATCAACACTGGTGCCAGATATTAGGCCAACAAAAAACCGGGTGTCACTCACTCGCCACCGGAGCTTCCGGTGGCCTGGCCCATTGCCAAGCGATTGTCTTGGTGAAGCGCTGCCAACTGTTGTAACGGTGTTTGTAAGGTCGATTTAAAACGTGCCATTTCGCTAGCCGGAAGTGACTTGGCTTTAGGGAGCGACTTGTGGACGCGACGGGGATTCTGGTGAACACCTCGCACGAGGAATTCGTAGTGAAGGTGTGGACCCGTTGCGGCGCCGGTAGAGCCGACGGTGCCAATAATTTCACCCTGAGTGACGCGTTGGCCCTGTTTTACCCGTCGCTTGTGAAGGTGCAGGTAATGGGTTTTGTAGCTTTCGCCGTGCTGAATGAAGACATAGTTGCCGTTCGCTCGGGTGTACCCGGCTTCCACAACGCGGCCATCGCCAGCGGCATAGACCGGCGTGCCTCGCGGAGCCGCATAATCAGTGCCTCTGTGGGGTCGTTTAGTTTTGTAAATAGGGTGAAGTCGGTTGGGGTTGAAATTGGAGCTGACCCGGGTGAAATCCAGCGGCGCCTTCAGGAAAGCCTTGCGCATACTCACACCTTCGCTGTTGTAATAGCTCATATCGCCTTGGCTATCGGTGTACCGAAAGGCATCGAAGGTGGTGCCACGATTCGTAAAGGCAGCCGCAACAATAGCGCCATCGGCGTACTTTTCGCCATCGAGCCACTGAGTCTCGTAAACCAGCTCAATGGTATCGCCAACACGGGGGTCCAGTGCGAAATCAATAACGCCACCGAAGACATCAGCAAGCCCCATGATCACCCGATTTGAGAGCCCCGCACGCTCGCCCGCCAGAAACAGTGAAGACTGAATGCGCAGAATGGCACTTTCCTGTCGCAGTTCGGTACTGCGTTTGGTAACGCTGCTGATAAAGTTGTTACCCTCTCGGGTAAACACGGTCCACTTTAGTTTGGATTCTATGTGCTTAACCTTATCGAGTTCACCGTTTTCCCCGGTCATGAAGGCGATGGTCTGTCCGGGGTAGATTTTGCGCAAACCGCGCCCGCCATCTGTACGACTGACCTCATAAACGTCCCGTTCTGAAAACCCTGCTCGGGAAAAAATTAATGAGAGATTATCGCCTTCTCGGACTGTTTCTTCATGCCAAGGTGGTGGCAGGGGAATAGCTTTTGCATCTACAACGACAAAATGTAGCGCGGGTAGCGCGGCTTCAGCAACGCTGTCGGCGAGGGAACTACCAGCTTTTTCAACTGAGGTGTCAGAGTCGGGTATCGCCATGATCACTAGAAATAAGCCCACCACAGTTGCAGCAAGCATCCCCCAAGGCCTGAAGCGGCTAGGTGTTTGCGTGGTCGGCGCATTTAGCGGGGTAGCGCCTCTGGGTTTAGGTCTCCGGCGTTCGAACAACCTAAGTTCACTCCAATTAATCAATACATAAAGTATACGCGACTTCCCTCGCCACCTAAAAGCGCAGGTAGGAGCGTTCGGCGCGGCTCATCTGCCAAAATGTGGGATAATGCACAAACACTTTGCAAACAGATTTTACGCTATGTCCAGCGCACTACTTTCTGACCTGCGCGCCCGAGGTCTCATATTTCAAATTGCCGGGGAAGATACCTTGGCCGACTGGCTTGATACTGAGCCCCGCACGCTGTATTGCGGCTTTGATCCAACAGCGGACAGCTTACACATAGGGTCACTGGTACCTGTGTTAATGCTGCGGCGCTTCCAGTTGGCGGGGCATCGCCCTCTGGCCCTAGTGGGCGGCGCTACAGGTTTAATTGGTGATCCCAGTTTTAAAGCATCGGAGCGCAATCTTAATACCCCCGATGTGGTCGCCAACTGGGTCAATAAGTTGCAGCATCAAGTCAGCCAGTTTATTGATTTCGAGGGGGAAAACAGCGCCAAGGTTGTGAATAACCTTGACTGGACCACGGGCATGGATGTGCTCACTTTTCTTCGGGATGTGGGTAAACATTTTTCAATTAACAACATGATTCAAAAAGAATCGGTGAAGCAGCGGATTGAGCGCGAAGGTTCGGGGATTAGCTTCACCGAATTTACCTACATGATTCTACAGTCCTATGATTTTTCTGAGCTGTATTTACATCACGACTGTGGGCTGCAGATTGGGGGCTCTGATCAATGGGGCAACATTACTGGCGGCATCGATCTGACTCGACGATTACACGGTGGTCAGGTCTTCGGTCTGACCATGCCACTGGTGGAAAAAGCCGACGGCACCAAATTTGGTAAAACCGAGACCGGCACTATTTGGTTGGATGCTCACAAAACATCGCCCTACAGCTTTTACCAGTTTTGGCTGAATACATCAGATAAAGATGTTTATAAGTTTTTACGCTACTTCACCTTTTTGTCTGTAGAAAAAATCGCCGAGATTGAGGAGGCCGATGCCCAACGGGAAGGGCGGCCTGAGGGGCAGCAGATACTGGCTGACGAAGTCACGCAACTGGTTCACGGTGCAGAGGGATTGGCGGCGGCCCAGCGCATTACCCAAGCTTTATTTGTGGGAGAGGCTTACACCTTGGGCCCCGATGACCTAGAGCAATTAGCCCTTGATGGTTTACCAACGACCCCGCTCAAGAGCAGTGAGATAGCACCTACTCTGACCCAGTTGCTCAGTGACGTCGGTATGGTGACATCGGGCAAGCAGGTTAAAGATGCCCTCAAGAATAGAGCGGTGTTCATCAATGGGGTACCTGTTGAGGGCGCCCCCCCCATCGATACCGCCCTTTGCTTTCGGTCTGAAAACGCCCTTCATGGCAAGTACTGGATTGTGCGCTTAGGTAAGAAAAAATATCATCTTTTTACGGCGGAATAGGTCGGTGATTCTCTCAAGGAACAATGCATGAAGGCTTCCTTGGGTGACCGGGTTCCCTCGCCCAGTGGCACAACGCTTAGTCCGATAGCACTCTATCGGTGTATAGGCGCTGCCAATGGGTGTGGCTACTTTGCAGGCTTCACTTTTGACTATGCCGCTATGTTTTCAGGGGGCTATCGCTACGGGGGGTACCGTTAATGTTGCCTGCTATTTTTGGTTTGGCGGGTCCGGTGCTGTCTGCTGAGGAAGAGGACCTAATTCGCCGTACCGACCCTTTGGGGTTCATTTTATTTGCACGGAATATTGATCACCCTGAGCAGGTTAAAGCGCTAACCGACGCTTTAAAAGCCCTGACGGGTCGAGATAACACCCCCATTCTTATCGATCAGGAAGGTGGGCGGGTAGCTCGCCTTGGTCCGCCCCATTGGCGGGTTTGGCCCCCGGCTCTGGATTTTGCCCGTGTCTATGCCCAGTCTCCTGATCGCGCGAAAGCGGCGGTGCTGTGTAACTATCAGGCTCTGGCCCTCGACCTTGTTGCCCTTGGAATTTCAGTCAACTGTGCGCCGGTATTGGACGTGCCGGAAGTGGGCGCTCATGACATTATTGGCGATCGCGCCTTTGGTGCTGAACCGGCGGTTATTGCTGAGCTTGGGGGGGCGCTGCTGGAGGGGTTTGCCCTAGCGGGTGTTGTGGGAGTCATCAAGCATATACCGGGACACGGGCGTGCTCTGGCCGATAGTCACGAGGCACTGCCCAGAGTTACAGCGTCTATCGAGGCTTTGAACCGCGACCTTAAGCCCTTTAAGGCTTTGGCACACGCGCCAATGGCGATGACGGCTCATATTGTTTACGACGCCTGGGACGAACAGCGCTGCGCTACGTTGTCGCCCCGTGTGATTCGCGATGTGATCCGTGAAGAGATAGGTTTTGACGGGCTGTTGATGACCGATGATCTCGACATGAAAGCTCTTGAGGGACCCGTGCCACTGTCGGGTCGACAATCTTTGGCGGCCGGCTGTGATGTCGTCTTAAATTGCTGGGGGCGAATGGCGGATATGCGGGGCTTGGCAGAACAGTTGCCGCCAGCCACGTCGGCTTGCTTACGTCGGCTGTCCGAGGCAATGGCGATCTGGCGTGCACCGCCACCGACCGCCGAAATAGTAGAGCAGCAAATCGACCTGTTAGCTGAGCGCGATCGATTATTGCAGGGTAATTGATGGGTTTATCGGGCGTTAACAGGCATTCCAACCCTTTAAGGTCTCGTCCTCGTGATAGGCTAGGCAGTAGAGGCCATGAGGGCATGCATCCGCTTAGTGGGCTGACTATCATTGCCGATTTGGCGCCTAAAAGACGCGCTAGCAATCGTT
This sequence comes from uncultured Luminiphilus sp., assembly GCA_938091995.1. Taxonomy (GTDB): domain Bacteria; phylum Pseudomonadota; class Gammaproteobacteria; order Pseudomonadales; family Halieaceae; genus Luminiphilus. The sequence continues at coordinate 18,763 of CALKNZ010000096.1, forward strand.
TGTTTAAGAGGAAAACGTCATGATGCGTTGGGTAGTGCCCATATTTTTGATCGCAGCTCTGGTGAGCTGCACACAGCTGTCGGATACGGGTGTGTCTGCCAACGAAAGTGACGTGGTAAATGCTGAGGTCACCCAGTGTCGTAACCCGCGCCCCATGGTTTGCACCATGGAGTACCGACCTGTTTGCGCGACGCTTTCAGGGGGGGGAATGGCAACCTACCCGTCGGGATGTAATGCTTGCGCCGATGTTGCGGTTGAGCGCTGGACCGACGGTCCCTGCGAGGAAATCTAAATGTCTTTGACGAATCGAATCCTGATGGCCATGGCTGCCGGCATTGTGCTGGGGTCAGGTCTGGAATTACTACTGACAAAAATAGCGGCCGATTCGTCTTTGGCACAATTTATAAACACCTACCTTATTTTCGGGTTGTTTGATGTTGTCGGTAGAATCTTTATCGCCTCACTAAAATTATTAGTCGTTCCTCTGGTCTTGGTGTCTTTAATCTGTGGCATGGCGTCTCTTGGCAATAGCGCAAGAATGGGTGCGATTGCCGGGCGAACGATCGGCTTATATCTGGTCACAACGGCAACGGCAGTAACCTTGGGCCTGGCCGGGGCATCGCTTCTGGGGCCAGGTCGAGGTTTACAGGTTGATTCTCCAACCGCCTTTGAGCCTAAAATGCCGCCTCCGCTCACCGATGTTCTCGTCAATATTTTCCCCTCAAACCCCTTTGCCGCTATGGCTCAAGGCGAAATGCTGCAAGTCATTGTGTTCGCCATATTAGTGGGCTACTCAATCACCCGAGCGGGCGAGGCGGGCCAGCGCGTTGCGAGCTGGTTTCGAGATATGGAAGCCATCGTTATGAAGATGGTCGGTGTCATGATCGAGTTGGCTCCTTGGGGCGTCTTTGCCCTGTTAGTGAAGTTGTTCGCTACCATGGGGTTTAGCACAATCATTAATCTTGCGGCGTATTTCCTGACCTTGTCGGGCTTGCTTATCTTCCATGGCGTCGTCGTTTACGGTCTGCTCCTCAAGACTACGACGGGCCTCAATCCAGGCATGCTTAGAACCAAGATGCGCCGTGTCTGGGCTTTTGCATTTTCGACCGCTTCATCGGGGGCTACCCTGCCCATTACGCTGCGCACGGTAGAAAAACGATTGGGCGTACCCAAAAGCGTTGCTGGTTTTGCCGTACCCCTGGGAGCGACTGTCAATATGGATGGGACGGCGATCATGCAGGGCGTCGCGACCGTATTTATTGCACAAGTCTATGGTATTGAGCTCAGTGCCATGCAGCTGTTGATGGTGATTCTAACTGCGACCCTGGCATCGATTGGAACCGCCGCTGTACCGGGTGTGGGCCTCATTACGCTATCCTTAGTACTGACTCAGGCAGGCCTTCCCGTTGAGGGTGTTGCTCTGATCATTGGTGTTGATCGCTTGCTCGATATGATTCGCACAGCGGTTAACGTCACCGGTGATGCCACCGTGGCGACTATCGTAGCCTACCGTGAGGGGCAGCTAGACGAGACTATTTATAACGATCCCGACGCCGATAGTGACATGGGATCAGAAGCGGCTGCTGCCGAGAGTTCGGAGGTTTCATGACACTTGCCGTTACGATAGTTCCGGTCACCCAATACCAGCAAAACTGCTCGATAGTGAAATGCCAAGCAACAAGTAAGGCCGCTATTGTTGATCCGGGCGGTGATATTGAAAAGATCCTTGGGGCTGTCGAGAAGATGGGCGCGCAAGTTGAAAAGATACTGTTGACCCACGGCCACATGGATCACTGTGCGGCCAGTGACGTTTTGCGCCAGCGCTTACAGGTACCCATAGAGGGCCCTGAGGAGGGCGATCGGTTCTGGATCGATAAGCTGCCCGAGTGGTGCCAGATGGCCAACTTCCCTCACGCCGATGCGTTTGAGCCCGATCGCTGGTTAAAAGATGGTGAAACTGTCACGGTGGGTGACGCCGAGTTTCAGGTGATTCATTGCCCGGGTCATACACCCGGGCATGTGGTGTTTCTCCACACAGGGCAAAAGTTGGCTTGGGTGGGTGATGTCATTTTTGCTGGGTCGATTGGTCGCACTGACTTCCCCATGGGCAACCATGACGATCTGATTAACTCCATTCGCGAAAAATTATTTCCCTTGGGAGACGATATTCAGTTCATCCCCGGACATGGTCCTGACTCTACCTTTGGTCGTGAACGCGACTCCAACCCGTTTGTCGCTGACAAACGTTTCGGCTAGCCATCTTTGATAGACCGTGAGCAAATTGGTGCGTTTAAGCAGGCCTATTCGGCCATGTTTGATCAAATTGCTAATCCCGACGGCACCAACTACCCGCGGTTGCGGCAATTAATTTGGGGCGCCATTGATCAACATGCTAGTGCCTTGACCAAACAACAGCAAAGCCAGGCGTTGTCGGTATTAACCTATACGACGTTAGTAACCGCTGTCGCCTGTGCGGCGGCCGATGCCTTGGGGATTAGCAGTGGCAGCCAGGAGCCGCAAAAGAAGGTGGAAAGAGCTGGCTGGTGTCTGGGATTGGTGTATGCGCTGTCTATGACTCACCCCGAAACGGTGGCGGGTGAGACCGCCCTGGAACTTCTGGGCCCCGAGGCTATGACAGACCTGTGTGCAACCATCATCCCCTTGGGGAGCGATGCCAAATTTTGGGGTGAGTTTAGGGTCATGGGTGAAGCGCTGGTTAATCGCCTCTTTGTATTAACGCCACTGCGCCCAGAGCGACCCGAGCCCCTGCTGTATGCTCTGGGAACTGGCATGGGCCTATGTACCCGTGAGGAAATTGGTCTTCGCCTGGGGTTGGTAAGAGGGCTGGTTGCCCGAGCTTACGAATAACCGGCAGGTCGCATTGGGTGAGGGTCTGCCATCGGTCTTTGTCATCCCTGATTCTCGCTTTAGAAATATACGCCTTTGTAGGGATAGACCCCCCCTTGGCATGGGTTAAAGCTCAGTCGGCCACAAAGCCTTTCCAGCTCGCCATATAATCGATGAACGGCGGGCCAAGGCGCTCCTGTTTGAGGTGCTCCCGACTGACCGGCAAGTCGGTCATGGTAAATCCCGGGTCGGCTAAGGCGCGTTCTGGGAAATCGTGATGCAAAATGCCGGCTCTGCCCACCATGACAAAATCGAGTCCTTGATCGAGGGCACTCTGGCACTGGGCTGCGCTATAGAGCTTGCCTGCAGCCCCTAAAGCGACGCCGTCCCGAGGGAGCTCTGTGAAAATTTGAAGCAGCGACTGATCTCCAAACTCGTCGTCGTGCGCCGGTTTGGTGAGATCCCACAGGGACATGTCGAGATAATCAAGCCTTGGATCTAACAACAATGCGCCGGCTAAATCACGAATCTCAGCGGTCCGTTGGCCGAAGCGTTCCGGGGACAGGCGCACACCCAAACTAAAGCTTCGCCCACAACGTTCATTGACCCCGGCGATGACCTCCCAAAGTATTCTTGCCCGGCCCTCGGCGCTGCCACCGTACTGATCATCTCGCTGATTATATTGTGGGCTCAAAAATTCAGAGAGTAGATAACCGTGAGCGCCATGAAGTTCCACGCCATCGAAACCCGCTTTTTGGCAACGCTCTGCTGCGTTAATAAAGTCGTCAATTAGGGCTTTTACCTGAGCATCACTCATGGCTTTTGAGCCGGTTTCTTCATCGTCTGATGGGCACTGGGGTACCCCCGAGCAGTAATCGAGTTGCGCTCGCATGCCGCTGTGCTGAAGCTGCACCACGGCATGGCTGTTGTGGGCTTTGATACCTGCTGCGAGGCGGGTCAGACCCGGGATATGTCGGTCGTCATGAGCACCTAGCTGTCCGGGGAAACCGACTCCCGAGTGTTGTACAGAGGCGGCACAGGTCATGGTGAGACCAAATCCTCCTTCAGCTCGGTAAGTCAGCCATTGGTATTCATCATCACTCAGTACGCCGTCGGCGCCGCTTTGCAGATTGGTCAGCGGCGCAAGCATAAACCGATTTTTGAGCTCGGCGCCGTTATTGAGTGACAAGGCATCAGATAGCTGGGCGGTCATGGGCATTCCTATAGCGCCGTCGGCGGCGCGGTCATGATTTAAAATACCAAGGTATAAACCCCTCGGCTAAAGCTTAAAATAGTCGGCAGTAATACCCCGGCAGGTTCACGTCTGCATGGGCCGCTTACAAGCCGTGGAAAGTATAGGTCCACAACAGACTCCAGTTAAAGCATGCACTGTTAAAAGGGCAGGGAGTTTCTGTATTGTTGTAGCGACTAGGAGTTAATTGAGTGGCTAATGTTGGTGCCAGTGCCAGTGCCAGTGCGTGTAATTAGCCTAGGGCGCAGTATCGAAGCCTTGTTGCCTGGTAGGGTAGATAGATCCCTTAAACGCGAGCCCAGGCTTTAAACGCGAGCCCAGGCTTTGAGACATTGGGGCCTGTTATTGAAGAGCCAATGCAATAGGTTTGGGACGCAGTCGCCATGAGGCGTTATGTCGACTGATACCGGCTGAAGCGAGACGCCGAATACACTAAAGGATACGTTGGCACCAAGCCGTCGTGCTAGGCCACGCGCCCCATGGCTAAATGCACGCCTTTGACCCGAGTTTTTTTCAGGTGTTTGAGAATTGATTTGGGAATGCCTTCTGGCAGATCAATGGTAGAGCACTCTTCGAGAATATTGATCATGCCAATGTATTGGCCTTCAATACCCGCTTCGTTGGCAATAGCGCCCATGAGTTCACCCGGTTTAACCCCATGCTTGCGCCCAACTTCTACACGGAAACGTTCCATGGGTACATCGGGGTGGTCCCGCAGGGGGCGTGCTTCACCCAGATGTTTCTCATTCTTCGGTGCTGTTGGGGTCTCGGACTCAGAAGCACCGGCCTTGCGCTGTAAACCCTGCCGCCTTTCTTTACGGTTGGATTTAGTGGCCTTTTCGTCTCGCGCATCTCGCGAGTCTGTTTTGCCGTAGGGCGAGTGTTTTTCAGGCTTAGTGTGCCTACCGGCTTTGCTGGCGCCCGGGCTGTGCAGCATGCCGGCCAGAGCAATCGCGATGCTCCGGTAGTCGCAGTCAGGGTCGTGATTAAGTGTATCGATGATCTCTTCAAGCTCTGCCTGCATGGGATCTGCAAGGGCGGCTCGAATGCTGTCGGCAAAAGCCTCACGGCGCTTGGCATCGATGGCGAGCACGGAAGGTAGCTTAATTTCAGGAATCGACTGGCGTGTAAGGCGCTCAATATTGCGCAGCATTCGCCGCTCTCGAGGGACAATAAACAAAATCGCTTTGCCCTTGCGCCCCGCGCGACCTGTACGACCAATCCGGTGCACGTAGGCTTCTTCATCGAAGGGCACGTCATAGTTGATGACGTGGGAAATTCGATCGACATCTAGACCTCGAGCGGCGACATCGGTGGCTACTAAAACGTCTAGCATGCCACTTTTTAAATCGCTGACGGTTCGTATCCGAACTTTTTGATCCATATCGCCATTAAGCGGCGATGCTTTGAGGCCGCTTTGCCGGAGTTGCTCTGCAATCACCGTAGTGCTCTCACGGGTTCGCGTAAACACAATAACGCCTTCGGTATCCTCAAAAGCCAGTAAACGCTTTAACGCCTCGAGTTTACTGGCACCTTTGGCCAGCCAATAGCATTGCTCGATGTTTTCGTTAGTTGTTGCGGCTGCAGCTACTGATATTTCAGCGGGATTACTGAGGTGCTTGTTGGCAATGTCGCGAACCCGCTTGGGCATGGTGGCGGAAAATAGGGCGACTTTGCGCTGCTTCGGAGTTTTCGCGAGGATGGTATCGACATCGTCGATAAAACCCATGCGCAACATCTCATCGGCCTCATCGAGGACAACGGCATTGATGCCCGTCAAATCGATACTGCGACGCTCAATGTGATCGAGTAATCGTCCCGGGGTTGCCACGACAATATGGGTTCCCTCGCGTAGGGACTTCAATTGTTGCCGCATATCGGCGCCGCCAAAAATGCTTAAAATTCTCAGCCCCCCCATGCCTCGGCCATAGCTACGGAAAGCCTCGGCGACCTGCTGGGCGAGTTCTCGAGTGGGACAAAGGACCAGTGCCTGTGGACTGCGTACTTTTACATCGATGTTGGCGAGGATAGGTAATGCGAACGCCGCGGTCTTACCCGTGCCGGTTTGCGCCAGTCCGACAACGTCTCGCCCTTCCAGTAACAGGGGGATTGTTCCTGCCTGAATCGGTGTGGCGGTCTCGTAGCCAAGCGTTTGTAGATTGTCCTGTAAGAAGGCCGGCAATCCCAACGTATCGAAGCGGCTGGGTTGTGTATCTGAGGTGCTCATGGTCGGTAGTCCTCTAGCGGGACGCACACCCTACGCGCCACGGCAATGCGCTACAACCTAATTAACAGCGCATTTTTCCGTGTTTTTAAAGTGATCTTCGGGTGTTTTTGCGGCGTTCTCGCGGTTTTCATCGCGGTGTTTTACCTGCTGTTGATCCGGTACTGTTATTTGAGGACCGGATAGGGCTGTCCGGAAAATACCGTGCCGATCACTTCAATGTCTCTTAATCTCTCATCGGGCACCGTCATAGGATCTGCGCCGAGCACCGTGAAGTCAGCAATTTTCCCTGCTCGAATTGACCCTAAATCGTCTTCCATTCCCAAAATCCAGGCGGCATCGAGTGTTACCCCGCGCAGGGCTTGAGCTCTTGAGAGAGCCTCATTGGCGATGCCAGGGGTTCCACCAATGGTCTCCCGCGCGGTTGCGGCCCAAATCAGGGTAAGGGGCGACAAGGGGGCCATAGGGCTGTCTGAGTGCAGGCCTATGGGAATTCCCGCTCGCTCTAAACTACCCAGTCGGACCATTTGCCCCGCACGATCTTTGCCTAACCAGTTCTCAGCATAGAGCTCCGACAGAATGTAGTGGTAGTAAGGATTGGCTGAAACTAGGGCTCCCAGGGTCTTAAGCTGGCGGGTTTGATCCTCTGTACTGTAGGCGAAGTGTTCAAGGGTCATGCGGTGATCAGGTCGGGGAGCCTCCTGCAATAGGGTTCCCAGCAAATCGATGAACCAGCTTGCGGCGGCGTCGCCATTGGCATGGGCATGCAATTGGAAACCGGCATCCCAAAAGGTTCGGGCATAGTCGTAGGTCACGTCTTTGGGTGCCATCCAAACACCCTCATGGCCATCGAGGTAACCCGGGGGACCAAACTGGCTGAGTCCACTGAATATCGCCCCGTCGAGCATGAGTTTGAAATGATTCCCTACGGTGACGCGGTCGCTGTTGCCCGATTGCCAAGCCTTAATTTCGGCAAGGGCGGCCTCTGGGGGCACTTGCCGTGTCATGAAGTCAAGGATGATGGGGGTAAGAATAATACGCGTTGGCACCGGGTAAGCCTCGGCGACAGCCCGAATTCCTGCGATTTCCTGCACCGGGTTGCCAAATATGCCGGTTCCCATATCAAGCGCCGTGGTGACACCACTTTGGTGCATCATGGTGAGGAAGTTTTGCATGCCCCTACCAAAGCGGGCGGGTTCGAAAAGAAAGCCGAGCTTTCCCACAACGGCTTTTAAGCCGCCCTCGTAAAAGTGCCCCTTTTCCCAGTTGGCCTCGGGGGTCAGCGCCGCATCCTCTGCGGTGACGCCCAGCATGGCCCAAGCCGCATCGTTACCAATGATTTCGTGAAATGATCGATGCCAAATCATGACGGGTTGGTCGCCGAACCATTGATTTAGCTCATCGCGCCACACTTCTCCGTGC
>CALKNZ010000097.1 GCA_938091995.1 uncultured Luminiphilus sp.
AGGGCACCGCAATATCGTTACAGCAAAGCTGATTCAAAGCCCGTTCTGCATCACGACCCTGAACAAGAAATTTACCCATAAAAGACATATCCATCAGAGCTACCGTTTCACGGCATGCCCGATGTTCAGCCTCGAGATAGGAAAACCAACTTTGACGACCCCAGCTATAGCATTCAACCTCTGCCGAGTTGCCATTGGGTGCATACCAGTCGGCAATTTCCCAGGTGGAGCTTTCAATAAAATGGGCCCCGGCGTCGGCCAATCGTTCGTGCAGCACTGAGCGCTTTACGTCTCTGGCCGTTTTCATGCCCAAGTTGGGATAGTGTGGCTCGTACATTTTCCCCAACACCTCAACCAGCCGGTCGCCCAAATACTGTTGATTAGCTTGGCACCCATGAAAACGATTAACGTTGATGCCGGTAACGTCGACATCTGGCTGGCCATTGACTATCCAATGCGCCAAAATCCGACCAATACCCCCGCCAGATAAAATGCCTAAAGAATTCATGCCGCAAGCCACGAAATAATTGCGTAATTCAGGCACTTCACCCACCAGCGGCGCTAGGTCTGGAGTGAAACTTTCAGGCCCACAAAAAAACTTACGGATGCCAAGATTTTTAGCCTCAGGAACACGCTCATAGGCACTCTCAATGAAGGGAATCATGCGCTCCCAATCAGGTTCAATCTCGCCAAAGGAGAAATCATCAGGAATACGGTTCAAATTCCATGGCGCAGCCTCGGGTTCAAACAACCCAATCATTAACCCGCCCACCTCTTCTCGAAAGTAGGCGTAGCGATCAGGGTCTTCCAACACCGGAGTTGTGGGCTTCATATCTGGCATATCGTCGGTAATGAGGTAATAGTGCTCGGCTGCTTGCAAAGGCAAGCTCACCCCAGCCAGGCTTCCAAACTGCCGTGCCCACATCCCTGCACAGTTAACGACATATTGGGTCTCCACAGTGCCTTGATCGGTGACGACAGCAGTGACCTTACCTTGGGTCTGAAGCACATCGGTGACGCAAACACCTTCGATAATCGTCCCACCACCCTGCCTGAAACCCTTTGCCAGTGACATGGTGACGTCTACCGGATTCGCTCGACCATCTTCGGCGGTGTAGAAAGCACCCACCACGTCATCCCACTTTGCACTAGGCCAATGGGCCCGAGCCTCATCAAGACTTATCTCGTTACAGTCAATTCCAAAATTACGCATAAAAGCGGCTGCGCGACGCATCTCTTCGAGGCGCTCTGAATCACAGGCGATCTGCAGATAACCGATCGATTTAAAACCCGTAGCAAGTCCTGTCTCTTGCTCTAATGTTGCATAGAGATTGCGGCTGTATGTGAAAATATCGGCGCTTGTTTCATCGTTTAATAAACCCGATACGATAAGACCTGCCGCATGCCAAGTTGTGCCGCTGGTTAGCTGCTCTTTTTCCAAGAGCAAGACATCGGACCAACCTAGCTTGGTGAGGTGGTAGGCGACGCTACAGCCTATTACACCGCCACCCACTACCACCACTTTCGCCTCTAAGGGTAAGGTTTTTGTCATAACTATTTTCCGTGTCCGTGACGATCATGCACCGTAAATGACGCCACACCAACCAATAACAGCGAGATGCGATATTCGTATGATTCAGGTCGACTCGCTATGAAAGAACCCGTCTAATAATTGCGAGTGCCTCATGCACTTCCTCTTCAGTATTGTAATGCGCAAGTCCTAGGCGCAGCACACCTTCAACCGGATCAAGCCCCAGCGTCTTACCCACTTCCACGGCGTAATTATCGCCCCAATGGCAGAACAACCCCTCAGATGAGAGGGCCTTAGCAATTTGGCTAGGAAGATGCGTGTCGTGCACGAAGGAAAAAGTTGCCACGCGGCGCGCCAGAGTTTTCGACCCTTGAAGTTGTAGACCGGGTATCGATTGCAAACCTGCAAGCAACAGCGAGGACAAGTGATCTTCGTACTCACCCATAGCACCGTAAGCCGCCAAAAATAATTCTCTGCGACTTCCTTTCGCCCCCACAAGGTCGGCCAACCACTGAAAGTATTCAAGGGTTCCCATTAATCCAGCAATAAGTTCAAAGGCCGGCGTTCCTACACTAAAGCGATAGGGTAAATCCTCACTGGCACAGCGTAATTTATAAGCATGGAGCGACTCTAATAAATCACGGCGCCCATAAACAACGCCTAAATGAGGACCAAAGTATTTATAAGGCGAGCAGGCTAAAAAATCGACGCCGAGCTCTTTGACATCTATAAGTCTGTGGGAGGCAAACTGCACTGCATCGACATAAACGAGTGCACCAGCTGCTTGGGCAAGACCCGCCAAGGTTTTCACATCGTTGACACCGCCTGTCATATTGCTCGCATAATTTAGCGCAAGCAGCTTTGTGCGTTCATTGAGTAAAGCAGTCAGCGCCTCCGGTTCAACGCACCAGCTATCTCGATCAAAATCTAGCCAACGGACCGTCAGATCATTGTCTTCGGCCATCTGCAGCCAAGGAGTCACGTTACCTTCGTGTTCCATACGAGAAATAATGATTTCATCGCCGGGAGCAAAGCGGTGGGCCAAGCTTCGCGACAGCTGATAGGTCAGCGTCGTCATGTTAGCCCCAATGATGATTTCACCCGCGTCCGGCGTTCCCAAAAAATCAGCAAGAGCCTCGGTCGTTTCAGCAAACATCGCATCAACTTCAACTGATGTCGTATTAAATACACCGGTGTTGCTGTTATAACGCTGAAAGAAGTCAGTAATTCGATCAATAGTCTGTTGAGGTACCTGAGTCCCTGCCGCGTTATCAAAATAGATTCGCCGCCGGCCATTATCGGTGGCGGACAGAGAAGGAAAATTAGCGCGGACTAACTCGATGGGAAATTGCATAAATGTCTTTTACTCTCATCAAAAGGTGTTTGCAGGTTGCGGAAGATTGAGGCGCCTAAATCATTACTGGTACTGGTCAAAAAAATCCATGATCAACGACCACGACCAGTTCAGTCCGTAAACATGCCCCATATCACTTCGACAGTCTAAAACAGGTGGCCACTCGTTACTCTCAGAACATTGACCCCAAGCTCGACATTCCACATTGGGAACGCCGACATCAATCAAGGCAGGTGGCACCGCGACATCACAGCCACTCGCTCGCGCCCACACTTCGGTAATCGCTGAGGCACCGGTATAGTAGAAGAAATCGCCGTCAGAGGTTGTCGTAAAGCGGGTGTCTAACCATTCACCCGGTGGAACCGTACGGTCTTGCTTACCCGTAATCAACAAAGCAGGCATGCCACCCGATCGGACGGGAGGGTCTAAATAACCTCGATGGGGTAAACCAATAATTGGGGCAATTGCCCTGAAGACTTGAGCACTCACCGCTGTTCGGCCTAGATCCCAAGTAAACATGCCGCCGTTTGATCCACCTACAGCGAAAACTCGATCTGAATCAATACATAAATTCTCCTCGGCAGCCGCCACCAGTGCCACCGCATAATCAAAATCGTTGTCGGTGCATTGCGTCCAAGAGCAGCCGTTCTGTGCCACATCAGAACAGGACGTATAGCTATAATTGGAAGTTCTCATATCATCACATATAGCCGTGGTGTCATCCGTGACCGCCGAATTAAAACCATCGCCATCAAGGCCTGTCGTGGACCCGGAAAAGGACCATGAAGCCGGCGATCTTCGAGATTCTTCAGGCCCGAGGCCCACTGGAGCGACTACGACGTAGCCGCGGCCCTCCAACTCAGCGGAAACAGCCGCATTATCGAGAAACTCGCCCGAATCCCCACCCCACCCATGAAATGCAAGAATTAAGGGCGCGGGTACGGTTGCCTCATAGTTTGCTGGTACCAACACACGGAACTCACGAATTAAACCATCTCGATTAAGAGAATAAGTCCCCGAATTCCAATTAGATTCTGTGCAAGTGGGTCCGGCCACAATTTCAGATCGTTTTACTGTAGAGCGTTCCTGAATCGCTTCGTTGAGTTGGGCAAAGCGCAGGCTAGGATTGCTGTTCGACGCAGCCTGCACCCCGCTAGCTGCAGCCGCAGCCGCAGCCGCAGCCGCAGAAAGCAAAAACAAACCTGAAAAGCGTTGAAGCACTCTTGAAAAAAACACGTGACCGAATCTCGTATAACTCTGGAAACAACAAGATACCTGAGTCGCAGTTATTGCAACAGCCGCCCATCGACTGAGTGATGTGAGCAAAACCGCAATTGCTCTACGAACAAACACTTTGATTATCGGATCAACGTATCGACCATGACTGAAGTAATGAGCTCTCCGTGTTGCCACCAAGGAACTAAAGCTCGCAATAGACAGGGAAAACAGCTCCAGCAGACATCATGAGCATAGGGGCCCAGACCACAAACACTCAAAAAAACCGTCATGGGCTATGGAAACAGTTGAGAACCTATGAAAAATCAGTATCTTGGGATCGGGGCACCGTTAAGTGCCATGACATTTTCAGGGGGAAATCATGAAAACAATGAGTTTAGTAATTATCGCGCTATTTCTAACCGCTTGCGGAGGTAAACCTGCAGAGCCTGAGGCCGTTGCAGCGCCCGAAACCACTGAAGAAATTGTTGTAGAAGTTGTCGAAGCTGCAGCAGATACCTCGCCAAGACCGGCAATGATTGAGTTCGTATGGCACAGCAAAACTGAAGGATTCAGCGATGAGGCACTGTGGTCCCACACCGAATACTGGGCCAACATTGCTGCTGAATCTAACTGGGACCTGAGGCTAGCGGCCATTCATACGCCACGTGTTGCAAACGAAAATTTTGATTTTCTATGGGTTATGGTTTGGCCAACGGTCGATGCGCGCAACAACGCCTGGGCTGACTGGGGCGAAAATCACGAAGCCGCCTGGCTTGACCTTACTAGTGAGACATTTACCTACTCCGCTGAGAACGCCTATGGGTTTGCGCCAACTTCCGGACGCATGTGGAGCAAACCCAACACCACCGGAACCGGTATTGCAGAATTCCTTTTTTGTTCCTACAAAGAAGGTAAGGGTGAAGCCGATCGCCTAGCCTTTGAAGGCATGCACACCGCTTTCATGGATTCCTATGAAGCGGAAATGGGTGAGACTAGCTATTGGTGGACCATTATGAATCCACTATTTGAACCTGCCGAGGCCAATAATTTCGATTATATGTGGACCAACTTCTTCGCCTCTGAGGCCGAACGTGAGGCCGTTTACGCAGCCTATGGCGCATCTGAGCATTCCAGCCAGGAGCAAGCCGATGCTGATTGCACTGATGCCGCCGCCTTCGACACACGGGTGATTTACAGAGCGGGTGCCTAAAGGCCAAAGATAGTCTGGAACCCCACCCCAGCGTGGGGTTTTTTTGTCTTATTCTGCGCACTGCACGAGGTCTTTTAACGTTTTTGACTTCTACCCATACTGGCAGCGTCCTGCGTCTTTCAACAAATTCTATTGTTGCCCTCGGGAAAGAAAATGCGCATTCTGCAACCCATGAATCATTCATCGGGGCACGAGCGATGAACCTGCCATGAAGCGTCATATTATTATTCATTATCACCTTTATAAAAATGCGGGCAGCACTTTAGACTTCATCCTCGAAAGTCATTTCAACAAAAACTGGCTAAGCTACGACCCACCCAATCGTGCGATAGGTTCCCTGCGACCTCTCGAAATCGTTGAATGTGCTGCCGACAGGCCTAACCTGCAAGCCATTAGCACCCACCTTGCCAAAGTATCACCACCAAAGTCTGACGGCTGCTGTTACTACCCCCTGGTGTTTTTGAGACACCCGCTCGACCGGATTGGATCTGTCTACGCTTACCTGAGAACCCTGCCCATTGAGGATGAGCGTGAGCACGTTCTAATGGCAAAAAAGTACAGTTCAGCTGACTTTATTCGATGGCGACTCGATGCTCGATTTGGGGCGCTTATTCGTAATTTTCAAACCGCAATGCTTTGCAATGATCACATCAACTTGACGTATAAAGTAGCGACATCAAAAGATTTAGACGAGGCCAAGTGCAATATTTCTGCCCTCGCGTTTTTTGGGTTAGTGGAACACTTCGACGACTCCATTAACGCGATGAAGGCGTACCTCCGCCCCCAGTTTGGTGAAATCGTAAGCGATTATCGAATACAGAATAAAAGCTCCGAGAGAGGCGCCAGTCTCAATAACCGTCTAGACGAATTGAAACAGGCTTTGGGCTCATCGCTGTACGATGAATTAGAAAGGGCCAATGCCCTTGACCTTGAACTCTATCAGCACGCGGAACAACGCTTCCTAAACAGAGGTTTTTAAATTTACCGTTAAACTGACAGCGCAGACTTTTAAGCTACGCTGCCCCACAAATCGTCGCAAATTAGCCGCAAGCTAAGGGGGAAATCCAGATGTCTGGTAACAATAAAATTGGACTTGATGACGCTTACTCTGTGAAAACCCCAGAAGATAACGTCGCGTTATATCGTGAATGGGCCAACACCTACGATTCCGAATTTGCAGGCCCCAGGGGCTATCAATACCCTCGATTGATCGCTGATATTTTTGCCAAGCAGTCAACCCCTGATGACAGTCCCGTTCTAGATGTAGGCTCAGGAACAGGATTGGTTGCCTCAGCTCTTTTAGAACACGATGAGATCACTTCACAGCTGGCAATTGATGGTATCGATATATCACCCGAAATGTTGGCCGTAAGCAGAGGTAAAGCAGTCTATCGACGACTGTTCGAGGCAGATTTGACTCAATCGATAGACCTACCCAAGGCCCAGTATGGGGCGGTCGTGAGTGCAGGAACTTTTACCCATGGCCACGTTGGGCCCGACGCGTTAATGGAACTCTTGTATCTATGCCGAGCTAATGCGCTCTTTGTGGTTGGCATCAACGGAAGTGCATTTGATGAGTATAAATTTGGCTCGTACTTTGCTGCACTTCAGGCCGACAATCACATCACGCCGATCGAATATACACGTGTACAGTACTATGCAAGCGCTAGTGATGCACATGGATCCGACCAAGGGTACGCGGCGGTATTCAGAAAGATCTAGCGTGCTTTTTTGTCGCACTGCGGCTAACCAAAAGATTTCGACGGCCAACCATTTCACGACGCGCAAGCCCACCGTCTCACTACCAATGAGCTTGGCAGCATAACTCATGCTCAGCTAGGCTATGACTTGGTC
>CALKNZ010000098.1 GCA_938091995.1 uncultured Luminiphilus sp.
CGTACCGTCACGGAGACCGGTGTGACGACGGCCCGACCACCGGTGAAGCCCGAGTCATTAGGTGTTCTCGCAGGTCGACGCTTTCATCCCATTAGGAAAACGCCGATGGACCAGCGTCACCGGACACTGGGAGCGCATATGATCCCCGCCGGCAGCTGGCGCCGCCCCGCCTTTTACGGGGACATCAGTCATCGTGCCGCCAGTAGTGCAGCCGAAGCTCGCGCGGTAAGAACCGGCGTAGGTATGATCGATGTCAGTACGCTGGGGGGCATTGATCTACGTGGCCCCGATGCTCCTGAGTTTATGAATCGTATTTATACCTATGGGTTCCTCAAGCAGCCCGTAGGAAAAACACGCTACGCCGCACTCGCCAATGAGCAAGGCGTAATCATCGATGATGGCGTCGCCGCACGCTTGGCGGAAGATCATTTTTATGTGACGGCTACCACGACCGGTGTTGACCGCGTATACAGCGAAATGTTGCGCTGGAATGCACAATGGCGACTGGACTTAGACATTGCACAGGTAACCTCTGCCTTCTCCGCAGTCAACGTGGCTGGGCCCTTCTCCCGTGATGTGCTGGAGCAGGCCGGCTGTAATATCGAATTATCTGCCGAGAGCTTTCCCTATCTCGCCTGTCGCGAGGGTACGGTCGCGGGCATTCCCGCTAGGCTAATGCGGGTTGGCTTTGTGGGTGAACTGGGCTTTGAGCTTCACGTACCGAGTCTGATGGCCCAAACCCTCTGGGATAAACTGATGATCGCAGGCGAACCCTTCCATATACGACCCTTTGGCGTGGAAACTCAGCGCTTACTGCGGTTAGAAAAGGGACACATTATTATTGGGCAGGACACCGATGGTATGAGCCATCCCGGGGAAGTGGGGTTGGCCTGGGCTATCAACCGGAAGAAACCGTTTTTTGTGGGTCGACGCTCCGTTGATATCCTAATGTCACAACCCTTAAAACGTCAGTTGGTAGGGTTTACTGTATCCTCCTCAGCGCCCAAACCTGAAGAAGGCCACTTGGTATTGCGTGATGGTGACATTGTGGGAACAGTAACCTCCTGCGAGTACTCCCCAACCCTTGCCAAGGTTATTGGACTTGCCTATGTGCACCCCGATGATGCTCAGCCAGGGAGCGAAGTAACGATACGTACTGCCGATGGTGTTTGCGTTCAAGCACCCATCGCCACCCTTCCCTTTTATGATCCGGGCAATGAGAGGCAGCAGCTATGACCTCAAACCTCGTTAGTCCCTTACGCTGCCCGACGTCTGAAGATGGTGGCCGCGGTGAGTCACTTAAGCTTCATGACCTAAGCCTTGCCACTCGCTCAGGGGTGAGAGGTGTACAGGCAAGCCAATGGCTCAAATCAGAATCATTGCCCCACGAGATTAAGCCCAACACCATTAAGATGCTGCAGGACAACCGTCTGCTTATGGCTCTGAGCGCTCGTGAGTTTTGGCTCCTAGACCCCGACACCTTAAGCCAGGACACGGAGTCGACGTTCGAGCGCAAGGACCCCGGGGTCTGGCCGCTATACAATCAAAATAGCCATGCTTGGTTGGTACTTTCAGGCGAGCCCCGAGCGGATATGCTAGCGAAGCTTTGTGGTGTCGATCTACGGCTAAAGACCTTTCCTCTTGGCGCCGTTGCTCAAACCCAAATGGCGCTTGTCTCGACTGTTATCGCGCACCATCTGTGGCGTGGTGAGCCCGTATTTTCGCTATTTATTGACCAAAGCTTGGCTGACTTCGCTTGGCAAGCATTGCAAGACGCCATGGATGAGTTCAACACGGCGCGGTAGCCACCCTAAGCCGTTTCTCAGCCAAACCGTGATGGTGTATCTCTCAGCGTTTAATCTCACCAAGCCTTTGAGGAAGCGGTGCAGTAAAACTCCCCGCTGCAACCGTTAACTCAGGGCATCACTCAACGCGTGAAGGAAGCTGCGGTTTAATCGGTGACTGATGGCGGCCGCAGGTGTAAACACCTCACCGGCATGATACATGCCCGGAAACAATGCCAACTCTGTCGGTATATTTGCGTCCATCAAGCGACGGGCATACCCGATGACTTCGTCGCGAAACAGATCCTCAACACCCACATTAAGATAGGCAGGCGGGAGCCCTGATAGATCGCTTGCTCTTGCTGGCGCCGCTAAGGGTGAAGCCGCTTCACCGGGGGTTCCGTTTAAGTACATTTCCCAGGCACTAAACGATGCTTTGCGCGTCCAGATCGGATGATTCTCAAACTGCCCCGACTCGGTCGCGTGTAAGTTATCGAGCATGGGATAAATCAGCAGTTGCAAGCGCAGAGGATAATTGGCCGCCTCGCGATTTTTCAGCGCTAACCCTGCTGCGAGGCCACCGCCTGCGCTGGCACCGCCAATGGCCACACAACTCGGATCAATGCCCAAGCTATCGGCCTCCTGCATAAGCCAACACAGTATGCTGTAACAGTCATTTAAGCCTGCTGGAAACGGCTGCTCGGGGGCCAGCCGGTAATCGACGGAAAATACCGTGATGTCACACTCATGGGCGATAGCCATGGAGCGCTCGTCATCAGCAGCACCCATGACATAACCTCCCCCGTGGATCCAAAGCAATGCGGGCTGATTAGGCCGCTCAGTTTTACGAGAAATATGTACCGTTACAGTCCCCTCAGGCGTGTTGACCTCTGCAACCCTTTGTAACAATCCGCTCGGGGGTTCTGGCCTTGGCGTTTCAGCCATTAACGCCCTGATATCAGCAATGTTATCGCGGGTAATATCAAGTACCGGAAAGGTCTCGAGGATAGGTAATAGCTCGGAATCGAGCCTGCTGTAGTCCAGTTGCATAAATAGTGTCTCCTCTGGGAAGCCGCCCATTAAATCAGGCGATTTGTGCGAGTTCGGTGATTTGGTCAATCAGGCTTTGAGGTACATCAACGCCGTTGGCTTCATGCTTGGCCCGAAGCTGCGCACGACGCTCACCAGGGATTCGCACATCATTGCCTTCAGTGAGTGCTGCAAACATGCTTTCCAAGTGGGTCGTAAAATTACCGTCAAGAAAGTTAGGGTCAATCGCAATAATCGTTTGACCCACGTTCGGCGGGCCGCCGTCGGTATTAGCAAACATCGAGGCCTCGTAAGAACAGTTACTGCCGGTCAACACGCCCGCCAATACATCTACCATGAGTCCCAAGCCAAAGCCCTTTGGTCCACCCATGGGCAACTGTGCACCCTTTAAACCTGCAGCAGGATCAGTGGTGGGGTTGCCATCTGCATCAATAGCATGACCCGGTTCAATCTCTCGACCTTCCGCTGCAGCTTTGACTAAATTTACTCGAGCTGTAGAGGCCGTCGCCATGTCAACAACCAAAGGTTCATCTGCGCCCCTGGGGGCTCCAAAGGCGAAAGGGTTGGTACCAAAAAAGGGCACTTTGCCGCCGTGAGCAGCTACCGCTTTTGAGCTGTTAGCAAACATTAGCGAGACCAAACCCTGCTGAGCCAAGCGTCGCACAAACCAGCCCAACACGCCGGCTGAGGAAGACTGGTGGATAGCCAACATAGCTACCCCCTGCTCCCTGGCAGTTTCGATAAGACGCTGCTCACCTACCATGTAGGCATGATGGCAAAATCCAAAATCAGCATCGACAACAGTAGAGGCGGCTGATGTTTTGACGACAGAGGGCCGTGCATTAGGTTTCACTTTGCCCACTTTTAAATGCTTCAAGTAAAGATGAATGTAGCCCAGGCCGACATTACGAATACCCTCGGCTTCGGCCTCGGCAATCTCGGCGGCCACTATGGCGGCCTGCTCATCACTAGCACCCACAGCAAGCAGTGATTCCCGACAAAGGCTCTCTATTGCTTGCAACGATAAGACAGGCATGGACGTTTCCTCTTTGATTTTCGGTTTATCAGGACACGATATGGGGGCGTTAGTTAATTTTCGCCTGCGCAGCCGGATACTCAGCGGCTCATTATGTCGCATTCTTGGTTTCAGAAGAAATCCAAGCCGCACCTGCCCAAGCCGATACAGCTTTCAGCTTTCACAGATGGATTTGGCGCCTTGGGTAGCCCGGGCTGGAGTCAACGCCAGCCCTCGCAGAGTGAACCTATTTTGGGGCAGATTCCGGTTGATACTGATAATAGCCGGCTACCGGAATCATCAGATGGGCGTAGTCTGTTCCAGAAAACATCACGTAAGGCGCACCCGTGTTGAAATCAGTGGAGAAATGAGCCAATGACGCGGGATCTTTTGGCATCAACATGAGGTGCGGACCTGACTCTATCCATTCCCCGGGTGTCGAATCTGCCTTGTCAAACACGGCGGGCTTGGTGTTGTCCTCTCCCATGTCACCGTGCAGCATCCACATGAAGGTATCACGGGTCATTTGGGGCTTTTCTCCCGCCATATAGCCCATCATCCACTTCATGCCCTCACCATCATGACAAGCCGCCATCGCCTCGTGGGCCGAGCTCCACCCCGCCTCCGGGACGGGTCTAGGATTGGCTGACTGACAGATCCAGCCATTACTCCCCTCGCGCAAAACATCACCGCTGATTCCAATAATTGTTGCCAACCGACCAATAAATTCGGGGGCGGCCGTGCTATAGGCCTCGATTTGCCAAGCGGCAGATCGATGGTCTACCGCCGCTGTTTGGTGGTGCTCGGCGGCCGCATGTACCGCTGAAACGGTCAGGATTAGCGCTGCTATTAATGCTACTTTCATCGTATTACCCTCGCTTCGAACCTGTGTTTTGGACTTGCTTACTATAGGTACATGAAGCTTTAGGCACCGCCAAGCCTCATGACACTAAGAATGGAGTCTTGTGACCTATTTTGCCAACCCCATCTCAGTTCCCAATAATCAGCGTATTCATGCGGTGTCGCCTAGGCATTAAAGTCTTTAGCGGGCCTCCAACAGTCAAGCAGCCCCCATTGATTCAACAGACACCTTTGGTAGGAGAGTTTCGCAACTATGTACCCCTAAAAAATCCTTCATGGAACCGGCCTATGACCCTCTAATTTTACAGCGCCGCTTCCTCGCCCAGCTTAGTTATGCTTTAAAAACCCTTAAAAGCTCGAGGACACTGACAAGCGCGGAAGCTTTCTGTAGGCTAGGTTTGAAAGGTACATCGGTGACCAAGCCACAGACACAATGAGGTGCTTCACAATGAGGTGCTACATAGCTGCGTTAATAATTCTTGCAGGCTGTAGTTCAACGGAGAAAACGCCTTTCACTGAAGCGTCCGTTCCATTTTTCCCTGTTTGTGTAGCAGAAGAGTTCGGCGGCTTTCATGAACGACACTACACCCGACTCAATGTTGGCCTGCAAAATAGCAGTGATCGAGGCATTATTGATGCAGATTGCATTGCCGTAGAGCCCTGAGGTAGGCAGTTTATCAATTTTAAATTACCAACCTTTAGTGCTTGTTAAAGTACTCCTACTTTAAAGTATGGCGGGCTCGCCCCTGCAATCGTCTTGTCGACGCTCTCAGATCGGCCCGCCCGCCACCTCGTCGCAGAAGAAAATAGCGAAAGCCTCCGCGAGACCTTTGAAGGTAGGCCAGCAAAGACTGGCGTTGGTGGTGTCTAGCCCAACTCAAATCTCTGCTGTATACTCCCGCCCGCTAAGACGGTGATCCGTAGAGCCTAAGACTCAACCCTTGGGCAGTGCCAATGTGGCCCGGCTTAACCGCAAAATTTAGCGCCTGTAGCTCAGCTGGATAGAGTACCTGACTACGAATCAGGGTGTCGGAGGTTCGAATCCTTCCAGGCGCGCCACATAAAACAAACGGGATCAACAGCTTAGGGCGTTGGTCCTTTTTTGTGCCCGGGGGACACCCCGTTCGCGGGTTAATGGCGGGTTAATGGCGGGTTAAAACTGCCTGCACCGGATCTGAGTTGTGAGCTGCTCGTCCGGAGGGTGCTGCACCCCCATACCCCTGGGGGCGAGAGGCTTATCAGCCCAAGAATCTATGTCAACGACCAATATAAAATTTTGCTTGTGAAAAAGCAGCTCCGTTAGCGCACCGTGGAGCTAGGCGGTCAAACGTTTGGCATATCCCGAAAATCTATTTTACCCTCTCTCCCGATACTGGTAGGGTCAAGGATGATCCAGCGCCACGGATGGCAATTATTCAGACAAGAAGAAAAGGTATGAAAAAAGCTACTAGCGTCACTAGCTTTGCAGTCCGCTGTTTGTACTAGATTAATAGCAAGGGTAGGGTTTATCCCGCTTATATTTATGCCTTATCACTCTTGGCCAGGAGATCGGCAAAGCCTCAGTGTCGCATCGTGGTTCTGTCGTGTATTGACCGGGAGCAAAAAACAGCGGTCCAGTTTTTGTGGGGCGTTACCTGCACACAGTACATAAGGTGGACGAAATGCCTAATCTGATGCGATTGCTTCTTACTGGAGCGCTCGTTACAGCGTGCCTTTTGCCCTCACTGGCTCAAACCCAAAGCCTACCCCTGAGCGGTCAATCCTGCATACCCGAATTTAACGCAGGCAATCGCTGTACCAGCAACTCCCTTGCCTTCAGAGCGATCTCAGTCGATCCCTCAGTGTCCCGCTGTGAAATTGGTGAGACCCTCGACCTCCGCATAGGCGTGACCGTCGGCACGGGAGTGCTTCGTGCAGCCAAGGACCGGTACAACCTGAGTTTTTGGGTTGGCGAAAACGGCAACTTGGCCATTTCAGATATCGGCACCTGCACGGTAAGCGCATTGCAGCCAGCCACGAGTAATGAGTCCGCACTCAACCTCCTGTCGGGTAGTGGCCCCTATAGGCTTACCAATGGGGATAGCTGCGGAGACATTAGCGACAGCGAAATTACCTATCACGAGTTTGTCGCCCAAGACATCGTATGCCAAGACACCAATGGTAATGGCAAGCTCGACATTCCTTTTGCCCTCGCCTGGCAGAACAACGCTAATCAAGATATCTGCTCGGATCCTCTCGACACCTCCACCTACTACCCAAAGCAGTCCTCACATTGCCGAGAAGAGAAACAGTATGATCTCGACGTGATCATCGTGGAACCCGCACCCCAGATAGACATGGTGAAGGTCGCGGTGCCTCGCATTGTGCGCGAACCGGGCGATACGGTGTACTTTGAGGTCGAAGTCTTTAACGAATCCAACCGAAGCGATGACGTGGTCGTTACCGACTTGACTGACAACATCTATGGCGACCTCAACGGCCAGGGTAACTGCGCTGTCGGCGCCAGCATTCCCCCGGGTGGTGCTTACCGCTGCGAGTTCAGCGCGACGGTGACGGGAGCTGCCGGCGACATCCATCGCAACGTGGCGACTGCGCGAGTTGTTGACAGTTCGGGGCAACCCGTGACGGATAGCGACGCCGCAGTGGTGGTGATCCTGCCCGCGGACGCTGCTCGAGAAAGCTCGCTGCGGGTAGTCAAGGAATCCTCGGTTCAATCCCTCCCCGAACCGGGGGGCGACGTTACGTACTCGGTGGAAGTCTGGAACGACGGGGAAACCGATCTGGTGGTTACGGCACTGTCGGATGACCAAGTGGCTGGCAACGATCTCAACGGACTCGGAACCTGTTTTCTACCCCAATCCATCCCGGTCGGAACCGCTTACCGCTGCGAATATCATCAGGTCATCGACGGGCGCTATCCTCTGCCTGTAGTGAATACTGTCACCGCTGAAGCCTCGGCACCCTCGACAGGGGATACCGTCTCGGGGAGTGATTCCGCTACGGTGACACTGACCGATACCCCGGTAAATCTGGATATTCGCAAGCTCGCCCGGCCACGAATTCTGTCCCAAGCCGGAGGCGATGTAACCTACCGCGCGGTGATCGAAAATCACTCGCCGATAAAATCCGTGAGCCTCACCAGCCTCGTGGATAACTACCACGGGGATGTCAGCACCGACTGTGGCATGTCTATGTCTTCACCGGTTGTACTCACCCCGGGGGCTGCCATCGAGTGTGATTTTGTCCGGGCCGTGCCCGATGCCTCGCAGCCAGCGCCAACAGAATACCCAGCGTTTATTACTGACACGGTGACTGTCTCTGGTAAAGCTGATAACGGCGCGGATGTCGAAGAGTCAGCCACCGAGGTGGTCTTGCTACTGCCCGCCTCCGAAGTGCTGCCCCCCGAGATCGAAGTGGAAAAATTCGCGTCACCGGACCGTCTCACTGACGCTGGCGGCGAGGTCACTTTCACAGTTGAAGTCATCAATGCATCTGCAAGCGAGGCCGTACTCATTACCTCCCTGGTGGACGACATTCATGGCGACCTGAGCGAGCGAGGCACCTGCCCTGCAGTGACCGAGCCCAGCCCACTCTCCATAGCAGCAGGTAGCATTGCAACTTGCACCTTCACCGAGACAATACAAGGAGCCGGGGGGACCTCCGAGGTCGATACCGTGACCGCGAGTGGCAGTGGTGAGACTACCACTGAAGCCGTCAGTGCTTTTGACCAAGCCGAAGTTCGCTTTGTTGCCACACCGATCGACATTACCCTGACTAAAACCCCCAGCACGCTACTGACCTCTCCGGGCGCTCGCGTCGCCTTTGCTGTGGCCGTGACCAACAACGGGCCTTTACCCGTTTCGCTGGCCGAATTACAGGATAGTGAGTATGGCGACCTAAATGGCAAGGGGTCGTGCGTTACCCCAACCACGATTGCCACTGGCGCCGACTATCGCTGTGACTTCAGTGCCGCCATTGCGTCCAATATTCGGCCGCTGGTGCATTTCAATCAGCTCATCGCTACCGCCAACTCGGTGATTGGCGGCTCATCGCGAGCGTCGGGCACTGCCGTCGCACAAGACAACGCCTGGGTGCTCCTACTGGTGCCCTCCATCGAAATCCCTCCCGTACCGGTGGGGATGTTCTGGCCGCTGACGGCACTGGGGATTGCCGGCGCTGTTTTTCTGCATCGTCGTCGAGGGAGGCGCAAAAAGTAGCC
>CALKNZ010000099.1 GCA_938091995.1 uncultured Luminiphilus sp.
ATTGACGTGCAGGCAGGATTTGAAACGGTCAACATCCGTACCGGCCTTCGTGGCGATAGCTGGATGTTAATGTTCTACGGACGCAACATTGGTGATGAGCGGTTCGCCACTGGCGCCTTTGATATCCCCCTCGCCTCTGGCTCTCACGGGCGTTATCAGGCTCGCGGTGAGGTCTGGGGCGTGCAAGCAGCGTGGGAGTTCTAAGAGGTAGCGCGCGTTAAGATGGCGGCCAATCGGCCGCCTTTTTTTTCCTTGGTAAGGGCTTGGTCTAGGCAAGTAAGTAGCGTCTTCTAGGAATGTATGTATGGTAAGTAAGGCCTGCTAACGTCTTATTTTGGACGGGTATTGTTGGCCTTTTCATTGATGCAGGTAGTGCGTTAATAGAAGTTGCATTGGAGCAAGGGATTTATATAATGACACATATTATGCCAATTAATAGGATGTTTCATGGAGTTTTTACGTACGCCAGATGCCCGCTTTGATAATTTGGAAAATTTCCCCTTCGAGCCCAATTATCTTTCAGTGGCCGATGGTGAAGGAGGGCAGTTAAGAGTTCACTATGTGGACACCGGGCCGCGTGACGGCAGGGTTATTTTGCTGATGCACGGCCAGCCCGCATGGTGTTACCTCTATAGATTGATGATTCCCTTACTCGTTGCCGAAGGATTTCGGGTTGTTGCCCCGGATCTAGTGGGATTTGGACGTTCAGATAAACCTACTGAGAGAGATAACTACACCTACGCTAATCACGTCGCCTGGATGAGTGACTGGCTTACACAGCTTGGGCTAGAAGACATCACCGTCTTTTTTCAGGACTGGGGAAGTTTAATCGGTCTAAGGCTTGTGACCGCATTTCCTGAGCGCTTTAGTCACGTTGTGTTAGCCAACGGCGGGCTGCCCGCTGGCGTTATTCCCGAGGCGTTTGCTAAGCCCTTACAGGAGGCCTACGAAACGCTGCCAGTGCCTGAGGCACATGAACTTGGTGATAGATTTCGAGACACTACGGGCATTCCCGGATTTCTCTACTGGCGTAAATTCGCGGCAGAGAACCCAGCCATAGCGCAGCCGGGCAAGCCTTTAATGAATGACTTAATGGGTGCAAGCTTGAGTCAGGGAGAAGTTGATGCCTACGACGCTCCGTTTCCAGATTTGTCTTATGCGGCGGGAGCTCGCCAGTTTCCTTCTCTAGTGCCCTTGTTTCATGATGAGCCGGAGGTGCCGGAGAACAAGGCGGCTTGGAAAATACTTGAGCAATTCGACAAGCCATTTCTGCTGGCTTTTGCAGACAATGATCCGGTGACCCAAGGTGGTGATAAAGCTTTCAAGGAGCGCGTTCCCGGTTGCCAAGGGATCGAACACCGAACCATTAGTCCTGCGGGCCATTTCTTGCAGCAGGATCAGCCCGAGCAATGTGTGCAGGCCATACTGGATGTTATGGCCCATGGATGCATCTAGACGGTCCATTTAAGGGCGATTGCTAGCCCTGTCTTTGGCAGAAGTGTCGGATGCTGGTCTTGGCGCATTTTGGTAAGCGAGCCCACTGGGGAACAAGACGCGAGTCGGCTTTACTTCATCGACGCGTTCAATGCTGCAACCCCTATCGTAATCTGGAGTCCCCTGTAGGCCGACCATGGCTGCCATTTGGTGAATCATAAAGGCATAGTTATTGTACTGTTGGCATTCTGTCATGCCGCCGTTTAGGAAGGGGGGAGTTGAATAAAATAGCGAAGCTTCAAAGTGAGCGCTGGTGAGCATAATAGTGCCTCCAGAATTTGTTCTGATAGTTTTCAAAGCCCAAAGGCTACCTTCCTGAGGAAAATATAAGTCGTCGTTACTCTGGCTATCCTGAGCGTAGTGAGCTCGTTCTATGGCTGCCCCGTTTCCATCATCCCCTTGGGTATAAATATAATTTTCAGTGACGCCGCCCCAATAGATGGCTCTTAAAGGCGGAATGGCATCGCTGCCTTCGATGTCAATTCCAGATACCCGGTGAGAGTCATAAGGTGGATTGGGCTCACTGTCAGCGCGCCAGGGGCCTGCAATTTCTTCGAT
Source organism: uncultured Luminiphilus sp. (assembly GCA_938091995.1). Lineage (GTDB taxonomy): Bacteria > Pseudomonadota > Gammaproteobacteria > Pseudomonadales > Halieaceae > Luminiphilus. Next base: position 2,053 of record CALKNZ010000099.1, read on the forward strand.
GGGGCCCTCCAAAAAGGTGGTCGCTAAGGGACCATAGCCGAGCAGGTTATTATGGTAAGAAACCCCATTCCATTCCTGACGGGTGAAGTCTTGCGTATCACTATCGAAGGAATAAGTACCGTCGATTCCATAGCGACAAAACTTGTTTTTACAATTTTCACTGGGAACGCCGTCATCACCTTTCCAGTAGTAGCCCGCAGTTGCATAGTAGCCTCCCGCACAAATGCCGACGTAGTTACCGCCTTGATCCAGATATGCGGTCAGCTTGGATTTACCGTCAGAGCCCAGATTGCGTTGCATCTCGTAGGCATTTCCCCCCGGCATAACAAATAGGGAGGCCCATGCAAGGCTTGCGCTGCTACAGTTGTTGAAGTCGGTAAGAGTGAGCGTGACGTAATTCAAATCGGGTTCGCCTGTCCATGTCGTGCTGGTGGCGTTTAGTGGAGTAGCGTCGTTTAGGTGACGGCGTCCCGTTTTCCAAAAATCCACGAAGGCCTTCGCCCAGATCTGGGTGGTATATGTCGTCCCTTCGCCAATATAAATAACGATATCGGTGTCGCTCGTTATCTTGCAGCGATCTGCAGTATTGCCCTTTATTGAGGTTTCATCTGAGTAACGAAGTTTAGCGACGACATCGAGAAGCGCTGAAGCTTGTGTTTGTGGATCGCTTTGAGCTGGCAGTGCTGTGTTACCAAGTGTCAGGAGTAGTAGTGCTAGGCGTGTCTTGTGGGTTTTTGATGGTGACCGCACGTTTTTCCCCCAAGCTCAATAAAGTGTCGGCACATACCTCTAAAGTTATTTGTGCAATATTGAGACGATCTAAGAGGTGACACCTACAGCGCCGTGCCTCATTTGCTGCTCGGGCGCTGGTGATCATAACGCCATGATAGAATCTCTGTGCCAGTTTATCTATGCTCAATTTTGAGCTTGTGCCGCAGACAAAAAAAACCGCGACCTAGGCCGCGGTTTTTTTATTCCTAGGTGTTCACAGCGCCAACTTGATACGTCCGTACCAAATTTGTCCCCGAGGATCATGATGCTTAGGGTCGTAGCTGAAGTTAGCGGCATCAAAGACTCGAGGCGCATCTTCGTCAGTGATGTTCTTGCCGCCCAAAGTAATCATTGCTTCGGTGCTGCCCAGTTCAAAGCTGAACGAGTACTGCAGATCAAGGGTCATCCAAGAGTCAATATCTTGTGAGTACCCGCGATCAAGTAAAGCATCGGGAACAACGCGCGATGTTTCATACTCAGAGGTATAGAAGGCTAGCAATGCAATCTTATGATTTCCTACTCGCCAATCCGCTGTGGCATTGACCTTGGTCTCAGGGATCGATCGTGCAAAGTTGTCGTAGTTAAAGTAACCCGCAACGTCCTGTACTCCACTGTCACCTGTGCATCCTCGATCGTTGGCTGCAGTGCAGGGAATCTCGTAGCTTAGAAAGTGTGTTGCCGACAAGTGCAGTCCGAATTCACCCGCGTTGGATGGGATCATCCAGTCTGCTGTTACATCAATACCATCGGTGGTCACTTCTTGAGCGTTAAGGTACGCCACGTTAACGCCCGATAGTGTGCCGGCTGAATCCCGAATAATGTCAGCACCGTTGGGATTGTCGTTCAGTTTGCCTTGGGCGTTTTCAACCGTGATGACGTCTTCGTATTCAAAGCGCCAGTAGTCGACCCTAAAGGTGAGGTTATCAGTCGGAGTGAATACCGCACCCATGTTGAAGTTGGTCGAGGTTTCAGGCTCGAGCGCCGTGCTGCCCTGCGAATTCACACGTACAAACAGCGCGCTGCTAGAGCCACTCGCGGGATCAACAAGCCCCTGTAGCGAAGTCTCTTGGTTATAAACTTGTACCAGTGATGGTTCGCGGAAGGCAGAAGAAGCCGAGGCCCTAAGTACCAGCCAATCGGCAGCTTGCCAACGCAGTGATAGTTTGGGGTCAAGGCTGCTATCAGAACTCAGATCTTCGTATCGCACCGCAAGATTTGCTTCTAATGATGACGTGAGTGGGAAGTTGGCTTCCGCAAACACAGCGTAGGAATCTCTCGACTCATCAATGGGTAGGCCACCACCCAAAAAGATCAAATCAACGGGAATCGTCGCACCTGTTACAGGGTCGATCGACTGTGTATACAGCTCATTACGATTGGCTGAGTAACTCTCTTCACGCCACTGGGCACCTGCGGCAAAGCCGACAGGTCCTGCGCTCATTTCGAATAAATCACCACTCACCACAAAGTCAGCGACGGTGAGATCGGTCTTTTTATTGGTGAAGGTTTGATAGCTCAGCCATTCAATCAATTCTGGTGAGTTTGCACTGGGGTCGAAAGGGCTGAACGACTCGGTGCCGCTAGGGCCACCCGCACCGCTCAACGCTGCGCTTAATCTCGAGCTGATGGTATCGGGCTGATAGACCTCGCGATCATTCTCAGAGTAGGTTAGTGCTCCCATCCAGCTCCAGCCGCTGTCAAATTCACCGTCGAGCTGTAGTGATGCACGCAGGGTATCGCTTTCTCTGGGTGCCAAGGGCGAAGGCGCTTCTGCTCCTAAAGGTCGTCCGTACCAACGAACAGGTACGCTAAAAGGGCTGCCTGCCGTGCCGGGTAAAAGAGTGGGAAAGGTAAGGGCCGGGTATGAGGGGGACTGTGGGTTGTCCTTAACTTCGTGATG
>CALKNZ010000100.1 GCA_938091995.1 uncultured Luminiphilus sp.
AAGCCCCTATGGATCTAAGATGGCGCCGTCATAGCCCCCTTGCCGCCAAGCTTCATACACCACAACCGATACCGCGTTGGCCAAGTTCAAGCTTCTACTGTTGGCAAGCATGGGCAACCTAACCACATGATCAACAGATAACGCATTTAAAATTGACTCTGGCAGTCCTTTGGTTTCCGAGCCAAATAACAAGGCGTCGGATTTTAAAAATTCAAAGTTTGAATGTAATGCTCGACCCGATGTTTCGACCGCCACAAGCCGTCGCTGTGGATTTTGCTCTCGATATTGTGAAAACGACTCCCACTGCGTGACATTGGCGAATTCATGATAGTCCAGACCCGCACGACGCAGACGCTTATCATCCATGACAAACCCTAAGGGCTCGATGACATGCAGTGCCGCACCGGTGTTGGCACACAACCGAATTATGCTGCCGGTATTACCGGGAATTTCAGGCTCATGCAGCACAATATGCAGGCGGCGAGCACTCACTGGCCGCGCACCAATACTAAACCTTGAGAAAACGAATACGTCATAATTGGCTTTTAATGTAAAAGGAACTCAGTATGTTTTTTGTTATCGACTGCCAAGATAAGTCCGACCATCTCGCGATTCGACTTGAGAATCGAGATGCCCATCTTACCTACCTAAAAGACTTTGAGGCGCAACTTATCATGGCGGGACCCTTTCTAGATGCCGATAATAAAATGATCGGCTCTATGTTAATCATGGAATTTGAGACTCATGCCCAAGCCGAGCAATTTTGTGCAGCGGATCCCTATACCCTTGCGGGGTTGTTCAACACTGTGCAGATCAGGCCCTGGCGCAAGGTGCTCCCCGCTTAAAAAGTCGGCACGGCTTTGCTGAGAATGGACTCGGCGCCACAAATACGTGTGGCTATTACCCGGTCAAACCGTCCGGTCATGCGCTGAGCTTTGTGAACCCGGTAAAGCAGCAGCGTTTACAATACGTCCCCTACAGATAATATTAATGCAGAAGACATAAATGCTACGTTCTTATTCGGGTCAGTCTGATATAGAGCAAAAAGCTGAGTATTAGACCCAGGGCAAGGATAGCGATTGAGGCTAAAGCGCGATAAGGGCTGTCAACACTCCAAAGGTTCTCCTGCTGAGCATAGTAGTGTCCATAGAGCGACAGTGCCCAAGGACTCAGGGCCAAGAAAAACACGATAACGCTTCGCACCATTGCCTGTCGCCATCACTCCGTTGGGTGCAACTCTATACTCAAAGGCTTCTACTGTTAATACCCGACATTCGGCGGGAGGGGTTGTTTACTGTCTGGAGGGGTCGTTTCGTATCTGGAGGCTTCATAGCTTGGTACAGTGTACGAATCAGGGTTATGTTCCAATAACAGCCACGGGTATCAACACAAGTGAGGTTGTGAAAGTGGACGCGCAACGCTTTACCAGCAAATCGTTAATGATCAACGGCTGGCCGCTGTTTTGGTGGCTCACCGTATTTGCAGCAGTTTTTATGATACGGGCAAGCCTACTCAACAACTTGAGCACCCCGGAAGGCATTTCGGCCATGATTCAATATTCCGTGCGCTGGGCTGTACCCCTGATTTTTCTAATTACCGCCACATCGGCCATGGCGCGTCTGTTCCCCAGCACCATCACTCGTTGGCTGATGCGCAATCGACGTTATGTTGGACTCGCCTTTGCCGCTGCAATGGCTTGGCAAGGCGTTTTCATTTTTTGGATTTCGGTAGGGCATCCTGATCACTACTACACCAACATCTATTTTTTACGGGACGAGTTGGAGGGAAGCAGCGGCTATTTGTTGCTCACGGCAATGATTGTGACGTCGTTTCCTTTTGGCAGACGTTACTTAACTGCCGCCAACTGGACCGTGCTCCACCGCGCTGGAGTTTACTTTCTCTGGGCCTACCCCTTCAGCGTTTACTGGTGGAATATTGCCTATTACGGCAGCAGCCTTTGGCTCGATTATCTCTTTTATGGCCTGGGTTTTACCGCATTCGCACTGCGAATCGCGGCCTGGGGCAAAGGACGGTGGGCCTCTCAGAAAGCCACAGGCGGCTATGCTTCAGCCGGCAAAGTGCTCATCCTAGCCGGACTCTTACTGGCCGTTACCGGCTCGTGGTGGCAGGAGCCGATATCGGGGTTACTGCTGGCCTCAGCCCCATCACAGACATTAGAACTTTGGCTGCCCTTCTGGCCTTTTCAACCCTTTCTGCCCCTGGGGGTTTTAGGGCTGGGGACCTGGCTACTGACGATAAAAAGCAGCCCTGCTCTCCCAGAAACCCAGGTTGCGGCTTAAAACGGTTGTTCCTTCGCTTCGTAACGTATAGGCAGGGTGGCGATAAAACGCCATGAAAACTAGTCTGTCAGTAGATCTTAGGATGTTTGTATGAGCTCAACTGACACAATCATAATCGGAGGCGGACACAACGGCCTTATTTGCGCCACGCTTTTGGCCAAAGCAGGGCAGAAGGTGATGCTGGTTGAGGCTGGTGAATCCTTGGGAGGCTTGGCGAGGCCGCGGGAGTTCCATCCCGGCTTCAAAGCCTCGGTAGCACAAACACTTTATGCCTTACCCAAATCAGTGATCAATGCGCTTGACCTGGGACAACATGGTTTTATCCCCAGTAACGAAACCCTGACAACAACCGCGTTGTCTCTAAATGAGCCTCCGGTCACATTGGCAGGCTCAACGATAGCCGGGGCTTGCGAAGCCGATACCGCAGCCTTTACAGGCTATAAGCAACAACTCGCCGTCTTTAGCCGGGCTCTCGCCCCCTTCTGGTCAAAAACCATGCCACGCATTGGTGCCACAGGCCTGCAAGATCTGATGACCTTTGGACATCTTGGCTTAAACATTAGAAAGCTGGGCAAGGCCGATATGCTCGAGTTCTTTCGGGTCGCCACCCTGCCTATGCGCGATCTTGTTGATGAACACTTTACCGGAGAGTCGTTAAAAGCCGCACTTTGCTGGGACGGCGTCTTAGGCTCTCAGTTAGCACCGCGCTCGCCGAATCAGGGTGTTTTGACACTACTCAATCGCATGGCAGGACACTGGGAAGGGGAACACTACGCACCCGTGGGTGGCATGACAGCATTTATCGATGCTCTAGCCAGTGCGGCCACTGCCGCCGGGGTCACCCTAAGAACGGGCACATCGGTAACACAAATCACCATTACCGGTAGCGAGCAAGGCCAACGCTGCAGTGGCGTGAAGCTTGATAATGACGAAATAGTGACCAGCGAGCGCGTAATTTCCAGTGCAGACCCCAAAACAACGTTCCTGAAGTTAGTGGGGCCTCGCCATCTAGAAATTGAATTTAGTAACCGTATTCGCAGGCTTCGTAGCAAAGGTTATGTCGCCAAACTGCATTTAGCCTTGTCGGATTTGCCCAAATTTACCGGCCTGGAAACCCCATCAGGACGACTGATACTGGCACCGTCTATGGATACCATCGAGTTTGCCTGGGATGCTGCCAAATACGGTGAACTACCCGAGCTACCCGTTATGGAGGTCAGCTTACCGACCCTAACAACCCCTGGTGATGCCCCGACAGGGCAACACATTCTTTCTGCAAATGTCATGTACATACCGGGAGAGCTTAAAGAAGGCTGGACCGACACGGTCCGAAAAAAATTAACCGCACAGCTCATAGCGCAACTCGACGGCTATGCACCGGGTATCAAAGCCCTCGTGCTCGATAGCGAGCTGCTGACCCCAGATGACCTGCAACAGCAATTTGGGGTATGGGGCGGCCACTGGCATCACATAGAACCCGCTATTGATCAGCTCCTGATGATGCGTCCAACCTACGAAGCGGCACAATACGCAACGCCCATAGACGGCCTCTATCTGTGTGGTGCAGGAAGTCATCCCGCTGGAGATATCAGCGGTAACCCCGGTCGCAATGCGGCACGGGAGATCCTGTCATGAAGCAATATGACGCAATTATTGTGGGGGCCGGGCACAACGGCCTGACCGCCGCGGCCTACCTTGCCAAAGCAGGTCTCGATGTCGTCGTATTAGAGAAAAATAACTATATAGGCGGGGCAGCTGTTACTCGGGAAATGCACGAGGGCTGGTTTTACTCCAGCTGCTCTTACGTGTGTTCTATGATGCGCCAATCTATCCATCGTGATCTTGATTTAACCCGTCACGGCCTGTTACTGGTGCCCTACCTGGGGACGGCAAATTTTAGTGATCGGGGCGATCGGGTACTTTTAGACTACGCCGATGAAGAGGCTGCCTATCTGGAACTTCGGCGCCATTCACCCCATGACGCCGATGCTATGTCGCGATTTCAGGCAGACCTTGGACGGTATGCCCAACTTATTCGCAAAACGCTGCTGCGTACCCCGCCCGACCCCAGCTCGTTCAAGCCTCGAGATATCAAGGAATTGCTTTGGTTGGGCAAGCAATTTTGGGGGCTAGGTGAGCGCGAACTGTACGAATACATTCGCTTTTTCACTATGAGTGCCGCCGACTTCCTTGAAGACTATTTTGAAAACGACCTTATCAAGGCGGCTATGGCTAGCCCCGGCATTATTGGCACCGCCCTAGGGGTTTATTCTCCGGGTTCCGCTTATATTTTGCTGCACCACGTTATGGGTGATGTCGACGGAAATGTGGGCGCTTGGGGTCTTGCCCGAGGTGGCATGGGAGCGATTTCTCATGCGCTTGCGGGAGCTCTGAAGGAACATGGCGGCCGTATTCAGACCGAAGCGGGCGTTGCAAAAATTCTCGTCAAAGATGGCGCTACCGTGGGCGTCGCCTTGGAGAATGGCGACGAAATCCACAGCAAAATTGTCGTCTCCAACCTCGATGCAAAGCGCACATTTACCCAAGTGATGGATAAAAATGACCTTCCCCCAGGAATCTATGAGCGGGCAAGCAACTTCAAAATTAGAGGCTCATCAGGGAAGGTCAACATCGCGCTTTCAGATATGCCCAAGTTCACCAATGTGCCAGACAATCGCTACGTCAATCGCGGCGGACAGGGGTTTTCAGGCTCTCTGGAAACCATGGAGCGAGCCTACGACTGTTGGAAGCGTGGTCGCTGGTCCGATGACCCTTTCATTGAAGCCGTCATTCCCTCAGCCTGGGATCCCACGGTAGCGCCAGCCGGATGTCATTGGATGTCGACCTTTATCCAATACTGTCCACCGACACTCGCTGACGGGGATTGGACGCCCGAAAAACGTGATGCCTTTGGCGCGACTGTTATTGATAAAATCGAGCGCTACTCGCCAGGCTTTAAAGACTTGGTTGTTCACGCCGAGGTGCGAACGCCCCATGAAATTGAGAACGAGATTGGTCTCACTGAGGGCAATATATTTCAGGGCGAACTGACGATTGATCAGCTGCTGTTCAACCGCCCTTTCCCCGGATATGGACAGTACCGTATGCCCCTGAAGAACATGTATATGTGTGGCTCTTCGACCCATCCCGGTGGCGGCGTATCGTCTGCCTGTGGGGCTAATGCAGCCCGGGAAATTCTCATGGATCTGCGCAAACCCAATACAGTACCGGAGGACGACTTCTACGATGAGTAATCCGGATATTCTTCGAGAAAATACCGCAGACCCCTACGCGGGAGAGCGCTTAAAACTCTCACACTTTCATGAACGACAAGCAGCGCTCAATTTGCGCGATGCCTGGTCTTCGTGGAACGGATTTAAGTTTGCCGATTACTATTATGACGTCGACTACGAGTACTTTTGCATCCGTAACACCTGCGGCACCTACGACATCTGCCCCATGCAAAAATATCTCATCGAGGGACCGGATGCCCTGGCCATGCTGGATCGCATGGTCACGCGTAATCTCAACAAGTTACGAATCAATCGCGTCACCTATGTGGCTTGGTGTAATGATTCGGGGCGCATGATTGACGACGGGACTATCTTCCGCCTGGGCGAAGCAAAGTTCCTTTTAACCTGCGGCAGCCCCTGCCTAGCCTGGTTACGAAAGAGCGCTCTGGGTTTTAGCCAAGTATCCATACTCGAGCACACCGAAGAACTCGCAGCACTGTCGCTGCAAGGACCCACCAGCTTTGCGGTGCTCAAATCGATGGGGCTGGAGGCCGCAGGTTCGCTGAAACCCTTTGATATTGGTCATTACCCCTTCGCAGCGGGTGAAGTTATGATCTCCCGCACGGGCTTTACCGGCGACTTAGGTTACGAGCTGTGGGTTGAGCCCAATCTCGCCCTCGCGCTCTGGGACCACCTGTACGACGCAGGGGCCAACTACGGCATTCAACCTTATGGCGAAGCAGCCACCAATATGGCGCGCCTTGAAGCCGGATTCATCATGCCTTACATGGAATTTAATGAAGCCCTCAAGACCGTCAACTTCCAGTACGACCAAACGCCTTTAGAGCTCGATCTTGGCTGGCTGGTAGATTTTAAAAAACCGCACTTTAACGGTCGCCGCGCACTGCTTGAACAACACAAGACCGGGCCAAAAACCTTGCTCACCAAACTCAACATAGAAGGCAATAAACCCGCAGAAGAAGCGCTTTTATACAGCGATCGCAACTGCGAAAACGAAATAGGGTACGTGACCTCAGCGATGTGGTCCCCCGCGGTCAAGGCAAATATAGCGCTGGCGATGATCGATGTTGAGGCGCTCTCCGGTGAAATCTGGACCGAGATTTACTACCAGAAAGAGCTTCGTCACCACCGTAAAGTGGCACGTTGCACGGTACAGACAAAGCCCTTCTGGGGACCAGAGCGTGCTCGGGCGACACCACCCGAGATGACCTAATCAAGCCCTTAGTCGAGTGGCTGCAGGGGCTGTTTATCTGCCTCTATCTCTTCACGCCACTGGGATAAATTCATACCAATCGCCATAAACCCTAATATCCAGAGGGCTTCATCCCAAGCAAATAACCAGTGCCCACGGACAGCCCAATACCCAGCAATTAACCACAGCCCGCCATACAAAAAGTAGTTTGCAGTTTCAGCAAAACTCATTAGCCGTCCTCGACTAATACCCCGGTCTTGCAGCTGCAGGCGAATCTCGATAAGTGCGAGAATAAATAACCAAAGCAATACCTCGGCCATGTCAGCCCATGCCAATTCAAATTCAACGCGCATGCCGGGAGCATCAGTAATTACCTGACCCTGGGAAAAAATATGAAACGTTGTTTCTGTCGAGAAACTCTTGCAGCTATCGGCGTCCAGCACTTGGTACTCCAAATTACGGGCCGCCGATAACCCCTGATCGACAAAACTACACAGTGAAACGCCAACATGCTCAACGCTGTTCATCAAATCATGTAGGTACTCTGCATAGGCAACCACCGCATGGCCAATAACGAGATAGCAAAAAATCCGGGTGATATTCATACAAGTTACCCAAAAGCGGGTGAACGCCGCATCGGACAACACAAAGGTTTCCAGCTCGAGCAGAAAAAGTAGTACGAACCAACCCAGCTCATCTAAGGAGGTTGCAAAGGCAGAGGTCCAATCAAACCAGCGCCAGCCTTCGTGGTAGGTATGACTGGCCTGATTAATATCAATGACAATGTAATTGCCAAAATTGATCAACAGCAACGAATAAACCGCAAGCTTGATCCACTGACTGTAGCCGATGCCCAAAAACTGGGGATGTCTCGGTTTTGTCTGTGATGTCATAGCGCTGGGACTCCACATTTAAACAGCGGTTAACCTAAGTACTGGAGAAACACGGGAGTTAAGCCCTACTTTCCCATGCTTAGCCTAGATGGCACTGGGCTCTAGCAAGCACGAGGCTAACCCCTTGAGTTATTCAAGGCCACTGTGCCGATACGTTCGCACAAATTAACGCCTGGATGGCACTATTTAGACGCGCCCCTAGACGCGCACCCCAGCAGGCCTCCCTTAACGGACCCACTGGATTTCATGGTTACCAAGAGTAAGATAGAGAAATCTCGAAAAACGGTTGACTCCCTTGCCGAAACAAAGCCAGCTATTCTCGACTTTTACACCGCAACCTGTGGCGGAGGCGCAGCGCTAATGCGTCAGAGTTTTGCCACGTCATTTGTCGAAAGCTATGTCAATGCCTGGAACAGACGCGACCCCAATGGCGTGGTGGAGCATCTCCACGAAGACGGGCATTACATTGATGCCCCCACCCAGCAGCAACTCACCTACACAACCTTAGAGACAGAACTTATTGAATATTTTCAAGGACCGGTCTATCACTATGAAGTCCTTGGCGAGGTCTTACACAACGGCGAAACCATTGCCTTTCAATATCAAGCAACTCCTACAGAATCTCCAGACTCGAGCATTACTTGGCAAGGCGCCGAATTCATTACCTTGCAAGGTACGACCGCCCAGGAGATCAGTGACTACTATCAGGCCTTAACCCCTAATGATGTGATCAAATCAACCCATGCCGTGCGACGCTACGCAAAATCAGGACTCCACAACGAGGCATTGAAAGTCATGCTGCGTCGCTTGAAACAATTGATGTCCGAGGACAAGCTCTACCTTGACCCCGATCTCTCATTACCCAAGCTGGCCGAACACCTTGGCACCTCGGTAAATCACCTGTCTCAGGCGATCAATTCAGGCCTTGAAATGACTTTTTTTGACTACATCAATCACTATCGTATTACCGAAGCGATGGAAATTCTTCGTAAGGGTAGCGAACGGTTTCCGCCAATTCTCGATGTCGCGCTATCGGTGGGGTTCAATTCAACCTCCACTTTTTATACCGCGTTTAAAAAAATCAATGGCCACTCACCGGCCAAGTTTCGAAGGGCGCACAGCCAGTCAGCAAAAAGCTGATGACTACAGTGCCCTTAGATACCATTGGTAGTCTAGGTCGGGAATTTGACTGTGGTAGTCATTGCTCTCGCCACGTCGAATAGCACCATAGACACGCACAAACTTTTCGCCCAGATATTGTTGCAAAACCTCACTCCCAGAAAACAGCCGGATGGCATCATCCAGACGTATCGGAAGGGTCGTTTGATCCTCAGAGAGATCAGCCTCCCGGGGGACCGGAGGGCCAGGATCACCTTTCTGAGTAAGTCCGTAATGAACGCCCGCCAATACCGCCGCTAAAACCAAGTAAGGGTTGGCGTCAGCACCGGCCACGCGGTGTTCGATACGGCGGCTTTGTTCACTAGAACGGGGAATTCGTAGCGCCACATCTCGATGATCATAGCCCCAATTTTTCCCCGAGGGCGCCAAAGCGCCAGCCTGTACCCGACGGTAAGAATTAGGATTGGGAGCAAAACACAACATGGAGTCATCGAGGAGCGCACCCAAGCCCGCTACGGCATGCCGCAATCGCGGCATAAGCTGAGGGGGATCGGTAGCATCCGGAGCCGCAAAAATATTATCCCCAGCGACATCGTAAACACTCGCATGAATGTGCATGCCACTGCCGGGAATTACAGCAAACGGTTTGGCCATAAACGTCGCACCAAAGCCGTGTTTTCGGGCGACGCCCTTAACGATACGTCGCAGCAGTAGTGCATGATGTGCCGCTAAGACAACATCCGTCTGATGCTGCGTATTAATTTCCCACTGACCCGGCGAGAATTCGCTGTGAATCGCCGTCAGAGGTACACCCTGAAGCTCGCTGGCGATACGGACATCATTTAAAAAAGCATCGCAGTCAAAGAGGTCATCAGGCATGCAATATTGAATGCCTTCTTGAACCCATTGAGTGCCTGGAATATTGCCTTTTAAGGGTGCTGGCCGCTCACCGTCAGATTGACCCAACAAATAAAACTCAAGCTCGGTAGCAACCGTGGGATACAGCCCAGAATCCCTAAACCGATCAAGCACAGAGACGAGTGGCAGGCGCGTATCGACCCAATCCAGCTCGCCAGCCTCGTTGGTGAAAGCAACCATAACCTGCGCAACCGGTGACTCATACCATGGCACCAAGGCTAGTGTGCCAGCAATGGGGCGAATGATTTGATCAGGATCACCCCCCAACTCCGGATAAGGCGTCGTCTCGTAAAAGTTACCACGCACTCCTAAAAGTGGTGCCGCCTGAGGTGACAGAAATGTGCCGCTAAAAAGTCGCTTAAATTCGGATCGTTGGATGCGTTTACAGCGTGGGATACCTGAGAAATCAGGCATAACCAGCTCTAGCACCTCAATTTCCGGATTCAGCTGCAGAAAGCGATCGAGTTCAGCTTGATCCGCATATTCCATGATTTTCACCGCTTATTGGTTGCCACAAAAAGTAGAAATTCCCGCACTGTTTGTCTACCTGCCGTATAGGGTACCAGTCAAAGGCCCCCTTCATTCGATACACTGCATGACGTATCGAGGATCAATGCCACCGAGGTTCATCATGTTTGGTTTACGCGCACTGCAAGAGACGCAAGAACACACCCACTCGTTTTACGCCGCTTCGGCCCATACGACCACGGCTTATCCCGAATTAACCGGCGATAAGCGAGCCGATGTCGTAGTGGTTGGGGGCGGTTTTTCGGGCGTGAATACCGCCCTTGAACTCGCCGAACGTGGATTTGATGTGGCCTTAGTAGAGGCCAACCGTATTGGCTGGGGGGCCACCGGCCGCAATGGTGGCCAAGTCATTGGAGGCATTGGTCACACCCCTGAACGCTTTAAAAAATCGATTGGGATTGAGGGGATCCGCGCCATTTATGAAATGGGTATTGAGGCTCGCGATGTCATCCGTGAACGGGTAGAACGCTACGACATTCAATGTGATCTGAAGTGGGGATACTGTGATGTCGCGCTGAAACCACGGCACATGAAACAATTTGCCGAGTGGCAAGCCTTTGAAAAGGAAATTGGCAACCCCCATCCCTACACCTTACTCGACCGCGAAGAGATCAAAGCCTACGTCAATTCAGAACGTTATCTGGGTGGCCTGCACAATACGGCAAACGGCCATTTACACCCTCTCAATCTCTGTATCGGAGAGGCCCAGGCGCTGAGTGCTTTAGGTGGAGCTGTCTATGAGCAATCTCGCGTGGTGGCCATAGAGCCGGGAACCCTGCCCGTTGTGCGCACAGAGGCGGGGAGCATTACGGCAAAAACCATTGTCCTAGCAGGCAATGCCTATATGGGCGGTCTAGTGCCCAAACTCAGCAAACGTGTACTTCCCTCGGCGAGTTCAGTCATTGCAACTGCGCCCCTAGCCCCAGAGCTTGCGCAGCGTATTTTACCCGGAGATGTGGCGGTCTGTGATCCAAGAACCGCCCTCGACTACTTCCGCCTCTCGGCTGACCGACGATTGTTGTTTGGCGGCCTGTCAAATTACACCGGCATGGAACCCAAAAATTTAACAGGCGTGATGCATAAAAAAATGACTCAGGTCTTTCCAGAGCTGAACAATACGGCCATAGACTATGCTTGGAGTGGCTGGATTGGGATTGGTATTAACCGCATGCCGCAGCTGGGAAAGGTTTCAGACAACATTCACTATATTCAGGCGTATTCGGGGCATGGCGTTGCACCTACGCATATGATGGCCAGGGTAACCGCAGAAAAAATCGCGGGAGAATCTCGACGCTTTGAAACCATGGCCAACATACCCCATCTAGCATTTCCCGGCGGACCCTTATTGGGTCGTGCCATACTCGCCGTTGGCATGACTTATTACAAAGCCCTTGATCTTTTGTGAGCGCATTTTAATTATCGTTCATGCTTTACAGCGCTGGCAGGTGTTGATTCAAGCGCAGGTTAAAAAGAGAAAACACCCGCTAACCATTGGACCTGACGGTCGCGCAGACCTTACATTACACGCTTCAGGTATTGGGATCGAAAAACCATGCACAGGCCTCTGAATCTCACCAATCCCGACAAACTCGCACTCGTTGCTGGAGAGCACCGCTATACGTATTCGCAGGTCGACCTTCAGGTACAACGATTTGCCAGCGGTATTCTCGCCAATGCGACAGACCTCAAGGAAGAGAGAATTGCATTTCTGATTCCAGCCAGTCTGGAGTACGTCACCGTTATGCATGGAATATGGTGCGCCGGTGGTATCGCCATTCCCCTCAATACAGCATCAGCCGAAGCCGAGCTCGAGCACTGTCTCACCAGCACTGGCGTCAAACGCCTTATTGCCGTAGAGCCTTTTTTCCAGCACATCAAACCTCTTTGCGACAGGCTGTCAATTGTGGTCAGTTCAGTCACTGATTATTTGACGGACAACCTTCAGGAGATGCCCCAGCTCTCCGTTGATCGAAGAGCCCTAATTATTTTTACTAGCGGCACCACAAGCCTGCCCAAAGGGGTTGTAACGACACACCAAAATATTAAGGCTCAGATCACAACACTTATTGACGCCTGGGCCTGGTCGAA
>CALKNZ010000101.1 GCA_938091995.1 uncultured Luminiphilus sp.
GGCATAGGTAATAGGGTAACCGTGTGCCGGTGCGGGCAGGCGAGTTGACCACAAGGTCTCACCGGTTTGGGTGTCTAGCGCTTTGAACCTGCGATCAAGATCCCCGATAAACAGTAAGCCGCCATCGGTTGTTAACGCCCCGCTCAGGAACAGGGCAGCTTGCTCAACCTCCCATAAGGGCTTCATGTTAACCACGTCGACAGCGATGAGTTTGCCCACGGCTTGTTCTTTGCCTGGCATAGGGTAGGTGGCCACGTCTGCGCCATAGCCGCCGCCGCCGGGGCCGAGATCAACGGCTCGTGGTGTCATATCAGAACAAAGTTGATGAACCGGCAAAAAGAGGAGCTGAGCGCTTTTATCAAAAGTGGCTGACTGCCAGTTGTGGCCGCCGTAAATACCCGGGCAGGCCGTGAATGTGTCTCCGATGCCCGCCTCGGCAATATCGTCACGGTAGGTCAGAGCTCCCGTTTCACGGTTCACGGTAAAAATATTTTGTTCCATGGTTTCCATGAGGTCGATGAACCTGCCGGTCCTGCGATCAAGCTTCCAGAGAATACCGTCCTTCCCCACAGTCATGACCACAGGTACGCCATCAAGGGTCGCTAAAATTCGCTCAAACCCGACTTCCATATCGATGGTTTCACCCGGTATGTGCTGAAAGTACCAAACAATATCCCCTGTCTTAGGGTCGATGGCCAAGGTGGAGTTGGTATAAAGCGCGGCATTATCTGTGGACATGCCCCGACTTACAGCTGCCCATGGCTTTGGCTGTGAGGTGCCAAAAATAACGAGCTCGAGTTCGGGGTCATAGGAGCCGGCAATCCACATATCGCCGCCGCCTCTCCGATCTGCTGCAATCTCTCCCCAACTCTCAAACTCAGGAGACCCCGGGAGGGCTAGGGTCGAGGTGCGCCACAACTCTGCTCCGGTTGCAGGGTCGTGTCCTGTGATGAAACATCCATCATCAGTGAACAGCTCGCAGCCATTAATGCCGCTGACCACGATGCCATCGGCGATGATGGGTCCAGCACTGTGGGTATAGGCCTCCCGATAATCGGCTTTTTCGCTGCGCCATAATTGCTGACCACTACGCGCATCAATAGCCACGACGGCAGCGTCATAGGTCGCAAGAAATAGGCGATCTTCATAAATGGCTATGTTGCGCGTTGGTCCACCGAGCAGCCTCGAACCTTTTGGGAATACATATTGATATTCCCAAATAAGATCGCCCGAGGCAGCGTTGATTGCCTGTATTTTGTTGTTGGGGTGGGTAAGGAACATGATGCCGTTCCTCACCAGTGGTGTTCCCTGATTGCTGCCTCGATGCATGGCGATCGACCAGCTCAAACCCAGTCGTTGAACATTGGATCGGTTAATACTTTGTAGCGGGCTGTGCCCATGACCATCCGGTGTGCGACGCCAGTTAAGCCAGTCTGCGTCCGGGGGGGAATTGATATCAGCAGTAGTGACTGGGCGAAAGTCTTTCACCGTTCGTGGTTCAAACTGACCTGCGTTTCGCGCCATGTCCATGACGGCATCGGCCCCAGAAAATTCGACGGCTTCCGGTTCTGCATCGCCCTTGCTTGCTTTTAGAGCTGCTGCACTCGCCAGCAAGGTTGTGTCACTCAGCGACGAGGCATTGTGCTCAATAATGTATTGAATCAGTGAAATATGCTCTTGTTGCGACAGGCTGTGTGACTCGCCTGGAGGCATGCTGCTTACACTCAGGTTAAGAAGCGCCTGCGCATCTTGGTCGCGCCATTTTTCGACGAAGGGTTTGCCCGCTAATGCCGCACCGTGGGCGGATCCACGCAAACTGCTACTGTGGCAAGCGGCACAGTGTTCTCCATACAACACCTCGGCAGCGGGGGAGGCCTGCAACACCGTCGGGGCTGCCAGAAATAACGTGATGAGTTTCAAGAATCTCATAGTATTAACTCCTATCCCGGGCTTTGATTTTGGGGATGCCAATAGCGCTGCTATTGACTCTTTTTGGGACTTTAAAGCCGCAGGCTGGATGCCCCCAAGGTGCATCACCTCAACCTGCAGCTGCCCAAAGTGATAATCAGCCTTCTAGATAATGGCCATACTTTTCTAAAGCTTTAGCGCGTTGCGTGGGGGTATGGTATGACGGGAATAAGTCGTCATACGGCGCGTAATCGCGCAGTACGCCTTTAGCGACTGCTATCTTGTGCACTTCCGTCGGTCCATCGACAACGCCTAATTCGGGAATGTTCGCCCACATGTGTGCCAGCGGGGTTTCGTCAGAACTGCCCAAACTGCCGTGAAGGTGCATGGCACGTGAAACTACCTCAAGCAGTACTTTGGGGGTTGCAGCTTTGATAGCCGCGATTTCCTTGCGCACCTCGCGGTTATACTCCTTGTGCTTATCGATCAGCCAGGCGGTGTAGAGCACGTGTAGCCGATACTGCATCATGATGGTGTAGGCGTCGGCTATCTTTTCTTGGGTCATTTGCTTGTCGGCAAGGAGTTCACCCTTTGTTTTTCGACTCAAAGCGCGTTCACACATCATGTCAATAGCCTTGCGTATGACGCCAACGCTGCGCATAGCATGGTGTACACGACCGCCACCTAGACGTGTTTGGGCGACTAAAAAGCCATCGCCTTCTTCTCCCAGCAGATTGTTAGCTGGAACGCGACAGTCTTTAAATTCGATGTAAGCATGTACGCCGTCGCCTTGTTCTACGTAGGGTCCTACGGCCGAGTTTCGGATGATATCCATGCCCGGTGTGCCCTGTTCGACCAAAAATATTGAGGCACCCTTGTGGATAGGCACATCGGGATTGGTAACGACCATGACAAGCAAAAAGGCGCTAAAGCGCGCATGGGAGGCGAACCATTTCTCGCCATTGATTACCCACTCATCGCCATCGCGGGTTGCGGTGCATAAAAACTCGCCGGGATCGGCGCCAGCTTGTGGCTCGGTCATGGAGTAGCAAGAAGCGATTTCTGCATTCAATAGGGGCTTTAGAAAGCGTTCTTTCTGATCTTCCGTACCAAACTTCGCCAGTATCTCCGCGTTCCCTGAATCGGGTGCCTGACAGCCAAACACACTGGGGCCAAAACGACTTCTGCCGAGAATTTCGTTCATCAGGCCCAGCGCAACTTGGCCGTATCCCTGACCACCTAACTCAGGTTCAAGGTGGCAGGCCCATAGTCTTTTGCTCTTTACAATTTCGCGCAGTGGTGCCATTGCGGCTGCAGCTGGCGAGTTGGGATCCCAGGGGTCACCAGGTTCACGGAAAACTAAATCGAGTGGCTCAATTTCTTCTTTAGTAAACTGATCAATCCAGTCCAGTGATTTTTGGAAGTCGGCGTCTGTCTCAAAGGACCATGTCATGGGTTATCTCCTTAATCTTTCGTGTCATGCCTGATTACCTTTCCTAGACGGTGCAGACGATTATTTGGGGTGCTTAGGTGCGACCGCGCTCGTGTTATGTAATGATAAGTGTAGACTTGCTTAACACAAACAAGCAATGTGTGAGCTGCACTGTGCGCGTTGTTCTTCCCAGCATCTGCACACTTGTGTGAAAAATGTGATGCAGTCAGTGGGGTTGTTTAAGTTACTGGCTAGTTTAAACTTGTTCGGAACAAGTTTAACTGAATAAGACAGTGAAAACACCAAAACAGCAGAATTGGAGAAAATAATGAGCAGCGACCAGAGTCATCAATCTGTTTGGCTGGTCACTGGTGCGTCTCGGGGAATTGGCGCTGCAATAGTCGCTCGGGCCCACCAAGAAGGCTGCCGCGTCGTGATTGTAGCGAGGGGAGCAGAAGCGCTGAGTACCGCGGAGCGATTGGGCCCTGGCGCCATAGCAATTCAGGCTGACGTGAGTGACGTCGCTGCTGCACAAGGCGCAATTGAAAAGACGATGGCAACTTTCGGTCGCATCGATGTGGTGGTCAATAACGCTGGAGTCCATCGAGGCGGTAAGGTGGAGCGTCTGAGTCCTGAGGATTGGCAGACTGTGCTCAATGTGAATCTCACTGGGGCTCTGAATATGATCAGGGCGGCAAAGCCGCATCTGCAGCCAGGGTCCAGCATTATCAATATTGGGGCAGTGGTAGGTTTTCGTGGATTTCCGGGTGATGTGGCTTACGCATCCTCAAAAGCAGGTCTCTCAGGAATGACCAATGCCTTGGCCATTGAAATGGGCAAGCAGGGCATCACGGTGAACCTCGTTGTTCCGGGCCTGGTATTAACCGACATGACCTCTGGATTGAGCGATGCCGCTATGGAGAATATGAAAGCAAAAATTCCCATGGGGCGCCTTGGTCAGGACAGAGAAGTTGCTGAAGTCGTTTATTGGGTCAGTCAGAGTCGCTATATGACCGGCGCTACGGTGCCTGTAGATGGTGGCTTAATGTGTAGCTTTGGGGTCGTCAGCCCGTGAGTACAAAGCCTCAGGACGCAATTTGCCACTGGCTTCGGGAAAATCTTCACTGGTCTGATGTGCAATTTGTGGGGCCTTTAAGTGGGGGCAACTCGAATTTAACCTGGCATTTTTCAGCCGCCGAGCACTCTTGTGTGGTCAGAACAACGCCAGATGAGGCTATATCCCCTAATTCGGCCAGAGGCATTGAGCGGGAATCTAAAGTTCTGAAGCTTGTTGAAGGTCGGGTAAAAGCCCCTAAACTCTTTGCCTGGTGCGATGATCTCACGGTGATGGGGAGACCTTTTTTGGTGCAAGAGTGGATCGATGGGCGCTCGGTAACTGAGACACTCCCTAACGCCGATTGGAATCCAGTGACTGCGGCCAATGCACTCGGTGAGGACATGATGCGGCAACTCTCAGATGTCCATAGTATTGCGTGGCCTAATGAGTCTTTATCACTTTTGGGTCGACCCGATAATTTTGTTAGCCGCCAGATAGAGCGTTGGCTCGCGGTCCGTAAAGAGCAGGCTGTGAGAGAACTCCCTCTGCTGTTTGAACTAGGAGCGTGGCTTCAGGAGAATATGCCCGAGACGGAACGTCCAGGGTTGATTCACGGTGATTACCATCTCGATAACACGTTGGTGAGTGCTGAAACTCCAGAGATCACAGCCATTATTGACTGGGAACTTGCGACGGTCGGCGACCCAGCTATGGATGTGGCACTTGCCCTGTTATTTTGGGGTGATAAGCGCGTTTCCGAACCACCGGCATTTTCTCATTTGCAGGCGATATCCAGATTGCCGGGGGTTGTAGATCGGAGGCATTTGGCGGCCGTTTGGTCTGCCGAAACCGGCCTTTCTACCGATGCAATGGGCTACTACATTGCCCTGGCGGCCTGGCGACTCGCGGCCATCATCGAAGGTGCTTATGGCCTTTATCTTCAGGGCAAAGTAGATACACCCTACGCGGCAGGACTCGAACACGATGTCCCCGCATTATTGGCTGAGGCTGAACAAGCCGCAGCCGGAAACTGGTAACTACCCCTATGACGGTTAATGAGCCGAGTATGCTGAGCACTATGATGCATACCTCATTGGGGGTGCACCCTCTTTTCAAGTTTGGATCACGGCATTTTCCTACTAGCCGAGTCGCGGATTATGACGGTGAGCACCTTAATTGGTGGTCCTATCAAGAAATAGAGTCCTTGGCGGGTCGGTTGGCGAATGGGTTAACGGCACTGGGTATAGGCAATGGCGATCGGGTCGGGACATTCCTGTGGAACGGTGTCAACCACCTGGGTGTCTACCTTGCTGCTCCCAGTATGGGCGCAGTGCTGCACACGCTAAATTGTCGTCTCGCTGCAGATCAGGTTGCTTATATTATTAATCATGCGAACGATCGCTGCGTTTTTGTCGACGGACGCCTAGAGGCACAGTTTCGACCCGTGCTCGATCAAATTCCCGACGTGACGCATATTATTGTTTGTGATCCCCAAGGTGGGTTAGATGATGAGCGTGTCGTCAGCTTAGAAAGCCTGCTTGCCAATCAAGCATGCCACTACGATTGGCCGGAAATTCCAGAGACGCAGGCTGCGGGTATTTGCTATACCAGCGGCACTACGGGCAATCCGAAGGGCGTTGTGTACAGCCACAAAACGACTTACCTACATGCCTTGGCATCGAGGTCTGTTGACAGTTTCGGTGTTCAAGAGCGGGACACAATTTTAATGCTGCCGGCAATGTTTCATGCCAATGCTTGGGGCTTTCCTTATAGTGGGTGGATGTCGGGCGCCAACATGGTTATGCCCGGTCCGCACACTCAGTTAGCGCATTTAAAAACGATGATTTTGGCGTCGCAGCCTACATTAACGGCAATGGTGCCTACGATCTTGGGTGACCTTTTGCGAGATAAGTCGCTTACTCGAGAGCACATGGGTTCCTTTCGGGCTTTGGTGTGTGGTGGATCTGCCGTTCCGTCATCTATGATTGAAGAATCCCGCGACCGCTGGGGTGTGCCTGTGATTCAGGGCTGGGGAATGACCGAAACTAGCCCCATGTGTGTCTTGTCGCATCCGCCGAAGAACTTGGGGGATACGCCAGAAACACAGTGGCGCATGAAAAGTGGTCGACCTGTGCCGGGCATTTGTGTGCGTGTGGTTGACGAGTCTGATCAGGTGCTACCTGAAGATGGGCATACGGTGGGAGAGTTACAGTTGCGCGGAGCTTGGGTGACGGGCAGTTACCTCGATATCGAAAGTGATGCCTTTACCGCAGACGGGTGGTTGAGAACCGGCGATGTAGGTCATATTGATCCTCAAGGGTACGTGCAGCTTACTGACCGCATGAAGGATGTCATAAAGTCTGGTGGCGAGTGGATTTCTTCGGTTGATCTTGAGGATGCCATATTACAAACTCCGGGAGTGTCTGAAGTGGCAGTTATTGGGGTTGCTGACGAACGTTGGCAGGAGCGCCCTCTAGCTGTTGTTGTGTGCAGTGCGGAGCAACCCGCAACTGCTGCCCAAATTAGGCTCGTTTTGCAGGATCTTGTGGCAAAGTTTTGGGTTCCCGAATATTGGTCGTTTGTCGCTGATTTACCCAAAACTACCGTGGGTAAGCTGGATAAAAAACAGCTTCGGTTAGAGCACAGTAACGGCCAATTATCTATTGAGATCTGTCGTGATTAAACGAATTAGCTACAAAAAATAAGGACAGCTTGTTCATGAATAAAGTTGTTGTAAAGGTTTCTTCAGGCGATCAATCCGTTGCCACAAACAAACAGGCAGAGCGCAGTGCCCAGTCTGACAAAAAAATGTTTGAAGCGGCCATCGAGTTGATTAATGAGCGCGGTACAGCAAAAACCACACTCAAAGATATCGGCGAGCACGCAGGCTATAGCCGGGGTCTAGCGAGTTATCGTTTCGGCTCCAAAGATGGTCTTTGGATGGAGTTATTCGATAAATTCGATGATATCTGGAAGCAGCACATCGCCGATTACATAAAAGATAAGTCTGGATTAGATGCCCTGCGCTGTGCCATTCACGCTCAGCGAGATATTTTTCGCGCCGAGTCAGGGTACCTGCGGGCTATGTACATTCTTTGGTATGAATCCCTCGGCGAAGCCTCGGACATTCGCGCCAGCCTTGCTCATCACCATAAAATATATCGACGTGATGTCGCCAAGTGGCTGGAACAAGGGGTTGAGGCGGGGGACTTCAGTGCAGACATCGATTGCCAACAATTGGCGGGGATTTATTGTTCCATGATGTTTGGCGCGATCTATCAGTGGGTTGTGGCGGCGGATGCCCTGGATCTTGACGCATTCTTCACCTACCTAGAAAAAATGCTTACCTTTTATGTGATTAATGCGAGGCACTAACGATGGCTAGATTGAATGTGGATGGCGACAAGTCCATCTATTTTGAAGATGTGGGCTCAGGCGATAAGGTACTGATATTAATTCATGGTTGGGGCATGAGTGGTCGAGCTTGGGATGGCGTGCTTATTCCTCTTTTAGACGCGGGGCTGCGTGTCATTACCGTCGACCATCGCGGTTGCGGTCGATCTGATCATGACTTCGCCGATTTAAGTATTGATGCGATTGCATCTGATGTAGTGGCGCTGGTCGACGCATTGTCCCTCCCGTCGGTTTACCTTAACGGCTGGTCTTTGGGCGGAGCGGTGGCTACACGCGCTGCGCATTCTCTAGGGTCGCGCTGTGCAGCATTGATATTAACGGCTGGAGCGAGCCCCATCTATACGCAGAAACCCGATTTGGCTTTGGGCGGGAACGCTGAGGATGTGGCGGGAATTGTTGAGGCCATGAATGCGGATCGGGTGACTTTCCTCGCAGGTCTCGCCCATGCGGTGACCGCGAAGCCGGTGTCTGACGCGTTACTAACCTGGATGGGGGACACGTTTATTGGCTCGGCAGCGCGGGCATCGTCAACTCTAGGTGAGCTGGCACACCTCGATCAACGCGACATCATGGCTGAACTGGACCTGCCAATCCTATCGTACATCTGCGGTCAGGATGGGTTTGTTGCGCCAGAGATATCGCGCTGGGTAGCGGAGAATCACCCTCGA
The DNA here is from genome assembly GCA_938091995.1 of uncultured Luminiphilus sp. GTDB lineage: Bacteria > Pseudomonadota > Gammaproteobacteria > Pseudomonadales > Halieaceae > Luminiphilus. The sequence goes on from CALKNZ010000101.1 coordinate 8,480, forward strand.
GCTGAAGGTGTCGATTTTCCCGATAGTGGCCACGCACCATTTATAGAAGAACGTGAGGCCTATCTTGAAAGTTTGATTCGCTTCGTTGCATCCAACTAGATCAGGAAGTTCAAATGGCTAACCAAGTAGATTTCGGATTGTGGTACGACTTTCGTAACCCTAAACCCTGGCAGATTGATTTCGAGGTGTTTTACCAAGAGCGACTGGATCAGATTGTTGCCGCTGAGGGAATGGGCTTTGACTCGGTTTGGTTGACGGAGCACCATTTTTGCGACGACGGCTATACGCCCTCACCACTGATGATTCACGCCGCAATTGGTGCTCGAACTCAGCATATGAAGTTGGGTACTAATTTGATGTTATTACCCATTGCAGATCCAGTGCGCATCGCAGAAGACGCCGCGACGCTCTCACTGATGACAGGTGGTCGCTTTGATCTTGGTGTCGGGATTGGCTACCGACAGCTTGAGTTTGAGCAGTTTGGTCGCAAAATTTCCCATCGCCCGAGTCTGGTAGAGGAGGGCATCGAAATTTTGCGTCGCGCCTGGTCTGGTGAACCCGTCAATTTTGAGGGCAAGCGCTTCAGTGTCGGTGATCTATGTATCACACCGACGCCTAAGCGAGCGCCTAAAATTTTATTGGGTGGTATGGCCCCCCCAGCGATTGATCGCGCTGCACGTATTGCAGATGGCTTTCTCTGTACCGGTGGTATTGGTATGGATGTCTATGTCGAGGCCCTTAAAAATAATGGCAAGTCTCCGGAGGAGGGTAATATTATTCTGGGCTGCTGGGCCATTATTGCTGAGGATCCCGAGGCTGAAGCCGCTAATGTCGGTGAGCACGTGCTCTACCAATCTAACGAGTACATCCGCTGGGGTGCCTTTGGTCCCCCGGATCAAACGCCACTTTTCCCCGATGCTCGAACAGCGATTGATAACGGCTTGTATGAGCTTTGGGATGCCGATATGGCGGTAGAAAAGCTCTCTGCGATGATCGATAAGTATCCTATGATCTCTGACATTCACTTTTGGGCTCAGTTTCCCGGGGAGAGTGTTGAATCTGGAAATCGTCGCCTAAATTACATTGCAGAGAAGGTACTTCCCAGATTGAAAAACTAATATCCCTCGTCCTACCTAATGACAAGCAGTCAACGAAAAAGCCGGCCTGTGCCGGCTTTTTTAATGCCGTCAATATCAACATCACCCCGTGAAACAACCGCACTGTAACCTATGGTCTCAAAGGCGAACGGCCGACACCTAGGCGAGGCGAAGTAGTTTCAACTATGGGTTAGGGGCGTGGCGCTCAAACCCATAATCACGGTGTTCTTATCAGCAGTTTTGGCTGCGAGTCTGTGCTTACAGTTTGGCTCTAGCCCCGTGGCGCGCCGGTTTGAAAGTTACTCTTTAGTCGCTAGAGCTGGGTTATTGTCCACGGCAAACACCAACAGAGCGTTCCCGGGTTCATGGAAGTAGAGTCCATAGCCCGAGTTTACGACCAGGTGGCCTCGGGCAACGGTGACTCCCGCCCCGCTCATACCGCCTCCGGAAGCCGGGACACCATTGACCGTGTTAAAACTTTGCCCGGTGTCATAGTCCCAAACAACTTCGCCCGTTTCACCATCATAGGCACGAAGATGACCATCAAGGTGTCCGGCAATGACCGCACCAGTGACGGCCGTTAGGGGAGCAGAGACCCCTGGGTCGCATAAGGGACGGTCGTCACCACAGATATTTTTTTGCACGTGACTCCACAGTACTGAGCCGTTTTGTGTATCGATAGCGTGAACGCCGGGACGCGCTAAATTCGGATCGAGGACCTCACCATTTCGCGTATCGTTCATGTCGTTGATCGGCGCGTACACGCGGGTTCCCTCAGCGGCCATGCCGAAATGTACGCCACCTTGTATGCTGCCGCGACCAACTTTTGTTACCCACTGACGCTGTGCGCCGGTGGCGGCATCGTAGGCCACAACGCTGCCATCTTTGTGGCCGGCAACGATGATATCTTCGGCCCCTGGACGTTTGACCAGCAAAGGACTCGATCCTTGATCATAGTCTGGCCCGAGCTCTGGAGGACAGTTTGGATGGTTGATAGACATCATGCAGCCGACGTTCCAAGCATCACCTGCGAAAATCTGGCGGGTCCACAGTCTTTTACCATTGTCCATACGAACGGCAATAATCGCGTCGCTGTTGTCATCTGCAGGAGAGGAGTAATTTTCCCCCGAACCGAAAAAGAGACGATTGTTATCTGGATCTAGAGTTGGACTATTCCAGACCGGAGCTCCAGATGGGGCGAGACTGGCCGTTCCTGCGCTGGTCAATCCGTGTTTGCTTGCGGGCTCTGGTACCGTGTAGCTGACCCAATTGATGGCACCTGTTGCAGCGTCAATCGCCATCACTTTCCCTCTGAAGGTACAACAGGGATAGTTCGGATCTGCAGCCGCCGTGACTTCTAGGGATGAAACGGGCGTATAAAGAATACCCTCATGATAAGCGGGAGTGCCCGTGAGTGTTGCGCTGGGGTGATCATCAGCGCTAATTTTCCAAAGTAGCTCACCCGTCACTGCGTCAACAGCGTAAAGGTTGGCAATGATGTCGCCAAAAAAAGCGAGGGGGCGGGTGTCCCCGTGTTGGCCTAACACAACACCGGTGCGCACCTCAGCACTGGCTGTAAATGACCAGCGTACACAGCCAGTTTCGAGGTCTAGGGCATAGACCGTACCGTCCTGGCTGCCGGTGTAGATGGCTCCCATTGCGATCGTTGGTTGCGAACGCGCTCTTAGGGCTCCTGCGTAGCCAAAGCTCCACTTAAGTTGCAGTTTTGGAAGGTCAGTTTTGCTCAACCCTGCAACTGTGTCAGGAATAAAGCGAGAGGTGTCTCGGCCCCACCCGGTAATTTCCTCATTGTCCCATGCTGTAAAAGTTGAATGCTCCACGCTGCAAAGGTTGAGCGCTGGGGGCGCCTCGTCTCTACCGGTGTAGCGTTTCGAAGTGAGGTATTCAACGACGTCAATTTTTTGTTGCTCCGAAAGTGTGGAGGCTTGGGATGCCATGATCCCCTGTGTCATGGTCTTGTAGAGAGCCTTTTGCGACATCATTTCCAGCCAGGTTTGATGGGGCGCTTTATAGACTTGACCAAGGTGACAGGTAGCACAATGGCTGCTGTACAGAGCGGCTCCCGGCAGAGCACTTCGGTTGCTAAATTCGCTACCCGCCTGCAGATCATCAGTTGAGGCAAGAACGGCAGAAGCATCTGCAGCTTGGACCTGAGTAACGCCCATGAAGAGAGTGAAAAGCATGGCTGTAATCAGGGCGTTGAACCACAAACGATACCGATGGTGGCCCAGAGGGTTATCTTGATAACAGAGCATAAAAAATTCCTTGTCGCCGTTTGCTGTTATTGCCATAGATATTATTTTTAGGCTGATATCTTCAGTGGACCACTATAAAGTAATTCGTTGCTGCACTTGTAAATATCATTACAAAGACATAAGAGGTTTGTCATGGTCAATCGCCAAGTGGTGCTCGCCGCTCATCCCCAGGGTGTGCCAGTCGCCAGTGATTTTCGTTTAGTCGAGGCGGCAGTGCCGGTAGCGGGTCCCGGGCAGATGGTGGTTCGCAACCTGTATCTGTCCTTGGAGGCGGCGATTCGCGGTTGGCTTGATGGCACCGCCAATTACTTCGAGCCTATTGTCTTGGGAGGTGCAATACGTGGCCCCTCCATCGGCCGTGTTGAAAGCTCGCGGTTGGCAGGCTTCGAACCCGGTGATCTAATTTTTGGTTTACATCATTGGGAAGACTATTCGCTCAGTGACGCGAATACTGTTCTTCTGCGAAAGCTTACGCCCAATCCGTTGCTACCGCTAAGTTGGTATGCCGGGGCCTTGGGGGGGTCGGGACAAACAGCCTATGTGGGACTTCATCGAATCGGCGCGATTAAACCGGGCGATACCGTTCTGGTGAGTGCGGCTGCGGGTGCAACGGGCAGCATCGCTTGTCAAATTGCTGCCATCGAAGGTTGCCGCGTCGTGGGTATTGTTGGCGCCGATGAGAAGGCCGAGGTGGTTCGAGAAACCTTGGGTGCCGACACCGTTATCAATTATCGAAAAGAGCCCGATCTTGCAGGGGCCCTCGTCCGAGCTTGCCCTGAGGGGGTTAACGTGTATTTTGACAATGTGGGTGGGACCACCCTTGATGCCGCCTTAATGGCAATGGCTCAGGGTGGACGCATTGTGGGGTGTGGCATGATCTCTGATTACAATAATGCCGCAAGCCCGACACCGCTGTACAACTTGTGGCAGGTTGTGGAACGACAGCTGAGCCTGCAGGGATTTCTGCTTTACAGTTATCTCGATGAGGTGCCTGCTGCATCAGCCGCACTGGAGGCTTGGCTATCGGCAGGGAGGCTGACAGTGTTAGAGAATGTCACTGAGGGACTATCTGCCGCGGGAAGCGCTTACAGTGCCATGATGGCAGGTACCACTATAGGCAAGAATATTGTCTGTGTTGACCAGACCTAATAGCGAGGCACAGTTTCGGCGATTACCGGTGAAAGATTAGGCATCACCTGCCGCCCAGCGAATAGCGTTTTTTAAAAGCTGCCGATAATTGGTATCGTCGAAGGTTGGCGTGTCGTCACCGGGCTGCAGGTAAACGATGCGGCTGTTCCTGCATTGCCGGGTCCAACCTACTAGTGACGACCCTTCACTAGGGTGCCAGCCCTCATTGCAATACATTTTTCCTGTCACGGCGTGATGAGCCGAATAAAAATTCTCAGGCGTAAACGCATAATTGCTGCGCAGTATAGGTTCTATCGAGTCCTCAAACACTTCACATAAATAAAGCTCGTCGGTTAGTTGAAAAGTTGTTGGCAACCCTTGTGTAATGGGGTGATTCGACGAAGCCACTGAGATGTTATGGGTGACCTCATGACGGTAGCCTGAATCGAGTGTTGATCGCCCGCGGCATTCTTGTGGGTTATAGAAAAACCTTCCGCCGATAATTTCTCCAAATTCGGGCCACAGTGGCCAAGAGGCTAAAGCGTGGTGCAGGAACACCATGCCCTTGCCCGCCTCCAGAAGTTGATTCATGTTTTTCTTTAGGCTTTCTGGGGGCGGAGTGGCTGTCGGTGGTTGTGTGCTGAAGTCGATACCGGGCATGTCATAAAAGACCAGCGCATCATAGGGTGCGGCTAGAACGGGGTCTAAAAATTGCTGACTGGCGGGCTGCTCCACTACCGTACAGGTCACATCAGTGAGGCTGTCAAGACATTCACTAAAGGCATCTCTCGCGTAGGGGTGCCCTTTGGTCGCTACCAGCACGTTGAGGGTTGGGTGGTAATTGATAATGCCCATGTTTTTCCCGCTCCTTTTGCTATTGTTAAGAACCGTCTAGCTAAGGGTGTTGACCCACCTTTTTGCTTGTCTTTTTTAGCGTCACCGTTACATTGGTGATAACGATTTATTAGACATTTATTAAGGTGCCCCAATGACCGCTCACGAGTCCGTTACCTTGCCACTAGACTTTGATCGACCGCCAAAGCAAGCAGAGCCAAAGCTTAGGGGAGACTCTATCACCGCTGATCGCTACATCTCTAATGACTATCTGCAGCGCGAGTTAGGGCAGGTATGGCGCAGGGTTTGGAATATTGGAGGGGTGTCGTACCAAATGACCGAGCCAGGGGATTATCTAACAGCTGAGGTGGGTCATGAGTCGGTGATTCTTGTGCGACAGGCAGATGGCACCGCCAAAGCGTTTCTCAACGTTTGTCCCCACAGGGGTACGCGGATCACCGAAACCACTGAAGGTGCTGTAGAGCGATTTCACTGTCCTTATCACGGCTGGCAATTTGACTTGGAGGGAACGGTTGTCGCAGTGCCTGACGAAGAAGACTATCAGGAAAACCCCTGTGGTCGAGCACGACTTATGGAAGTCTTGTGCGAGGAGCGTTTTGGACTTGTTTGGTACAACCTCGACTTACAGGCAGCTTCCCTGGAGTCCTTTTTGGGGGGGCAAATAACTCAAGAGCTTGATTCTCATCGTATAGAAGAGATGGTTCGTGTTTTAGATATTACTGCAGAGGCTGACGCTAACTGGAAGATTATCACGGATAATTTTAACGAGGCTTATCACGTCAAAGTGCTTCATCCAGAGCTGATTCCCTACATCGCTGCTGATTATCAGGATTGTCAATTTGATCTTTTTCCAAATGGGCATAACCGAGGTTGGTTTCCGGCCTTTATGCCCTCCCAGCAATACGGGTCAGAAGTCATTGGCGAGCCACTTAAAAGTATGGCTCAGGCGTGGGAGGTTGATAGCGACGATTATCAGGGAAGGGCAACCTGGAGTGATCTGCGCCTCGCAATACAGCGGTCTAAGCGTGAGCACGGCGAAGATCGAGGCTACGTACATTATGCTTATCGATCAAATTACCAACTGACCGACTATGTGATTTACAACCTGTTTCCCAATAATGTTATCACCGTCGGCCCAGATGGCGTGCAGTTACTTAGGCCAAGACCTCATCCTAAAGAAGCAGGGCGCTGCTACTTTGATCACTGGTGGTTAGTGAATCGCGTTGCCGGACAGACAATGACGCCTTCCCCAGCCGGTGGTCCGGACCTACCCGTAGAGGATGCCGAGCATGAACATGTTGCCTATGGCGAGAAAACGCTTGGTACAACGGCAGATCAGGATTTGAGTATTGCCAGAGCTCAGCAGGCGGGCTTGGCTTCATCGGGATTTCAGGGTTTTTGGATGCCCGAGCAGGAGCGTCGTGTACAGGCGTTCCATGAGCACCTAAATGACTTGATGGCGACAGGTTGCGACGAGCTTTAGGCGGTGTGGCTTGAATCACCACACCGCGAAAGCATGTCCTAGAACTGCAGACGTTTGGTAAAGCCGCCATCGAGTACCATGTTCGTCCCCGTCGTGAAGCCTGAGCGTGGGCTCGCAAGGAAGGCTACGGCATCAGCAACTTCTGCCGCACTGCCCATCCGGCCCATGGGTATAGCGGCGACGGTTCCTTCATAAACTTCAGGCATTGCCTGCTTTATGTTGTCCCACGCACCGCCATCAATAAATACCGGTCCCGGGCTTACTGAGTTTACTCGGATACCTTTGGCAGCCATATCTTGTGCGAGGTTACCGGCATAGTTGAGCAGGGCGGCTTTCACGGCACTGTAAGGCACAGCACCGGCAAAGGCTTCAAGGGCGGCAGTCGAAGAAATAACAATAATGTTACCCGCTTCTGATTTTTCCAGGTGCGGTGTCACTTGCTGTACCCCGCGCCAAGTGGCGAGCATGTCGACCTCAAAGTTTGCGCGCCACCCATCTTCAGAAGCATCGGCACCGCCGGCGGAAACATTGGAGACAAAAACATCGACCCCACCTAAGGTGGCGACACAATGATCGACCCAAGCCTGCATCGAGTCAGCACTGGCAACGTCGACAGCAGCGCCCGCCACCTTAACGCCATGTGCTTGGAGTTCACTGACCGCCTGATTAACTTCCGATTCATTGCGGGCGCAGATGCCAACATGGCAGCCTTCTGCGGCGAATCGCTCGGCAATGCCACGGCCGATACCTTTGGTTGATCCAGTAATTAAGGCCACTTTTCCGTTGAGCTCTAGGTCCATAATATTTCTCCTGTTGGGACTAATTTATAAGTAAACATTGTTTACTAAGGTGTAATTGACGCCTGCCGATTTTGAATGAGCTGTGCAATCAGTGCATCGCGGTGTTGAGGCCAGCTTTCCAGTAGTGCCATCCGTTTGAAGTAGTGCCCCACTTTATACTCGTTGGTCGTTGCAATCCCCCCATGCATTTGAATCGCTTCTTGCGTCACGGTGCGCGCAGCCGCATCGACCTTGGCTTTGGCTGCTAGCGCTAAAGTCGATGCATTGTCAGCTTGATTGTCCCAAGCGTGGCAAGCCGCTAATACCAGAGAGCGAGCCAGCTCTGTTTGTATGAGCATATCTGCCATTCTATGTTGCAGTGCTTGAAAGGAGGCTAAGGCTTGACCAAATTGCTCTCGTTGTCGCGTGTATTCGACGGTGAGGTCCAGGGCACCCTGCATAATGCCAACGCCCTCGGCAGCTCCTATTAGCATGGCACGTTGATACAGTGCTTGAGTCGCAACCTCTGCTTGTATTCCCGATACCAAAACGCACCTGTCATCGAAGGGCAGGTCTATGGTGATGTGTGCACCCTGCCTACCATCATGGCTTTGATACCTCTCTCGTGAAATCCCCTCTAAAGATAAATCAAGCATGACCCAGTGTGGCTGGTTGTCGTGCCTCAGTGGTGCCAAGACGTGGCTGGCAATACCCCCTGAAGGAACGAATTGGAGATCTCCTTGTAAGCGCTGCCCGCTGGCCTTGCCCTGCCTTGTCAGTGGTGTGGCGTCCTGTTGCGCGACGGTGGCAATTACTGAGCCGTCGATTATCCCTGGTAGATAGCGTGTCTGATGCGCTTCCGAGGCTGCTGCAATCAGTTCTCCAGCTAATAACGCTGACTCTAAAAGGGGTTCGCGAACAAGGTAATAGCCAAAAAGTTCGATGACTGGGGCAATATCTGCGAGTCCGAAACCAAAGCCGTCTGCCGCCTCTGGAATGGTCATTGCTGTCCATCCCATGTCAGAAAAAGCGCGCCAGTGCTCTGCATCAATAGCGTTGCCGCGGTCTATCGAGTGTTGTCGGGCGGCAAAATCGTAATTTTCTCTGAGATAGCGTTCTGCACTGTTCTGCAGCATCTTGTGTTCGTCAGTCACGGTTAAACCTCATCTGAATTCGAGGGGTCATAGTCCCAGCACTTTTTTTGCAATAATGGTGCGCTGGATCTCAGCAGTGCCCCCGTAGATGGTTGCAGCCCTGTTGTTGATATATTCGGCCATGGTTGTGACTGCGTGTTCTGGAACGAGCAAATCGCCTCCATACTCTGGGCTTAGGAGCTCTGGACACTGAGGGCTTGCCGCGGGGCCCACTAAATCCATACTTAACTCGTTAAGGCGCTGCCCCAATTCTGTACCCACAACCTTCACTAGAGAGGAGAGGGCGCCTGGGTTGCCGCCGGCTTCAACGGCACCTTTAATTCTGAGTTCAGCTTGCTCAAGGGCCATGGCATCAATTTCTGCCTCGGCAAGACGATGTTGAAATACCGGATCCACACTGCGTGTTGTTTTTCCCCAAGGGGTGAGTTCAGCTTGCCGAAAGATTTTACGGAGTTGTTTTTTGATATCGATAGTGAAGTTATGGCCGCCTCGCTCAAATTCGAGCAGAAATTTCGCCACAGACCAACCGTCATTTTCAGCACCCACCAAATTTTTGCAGGGCACCCTGACGGCATCGAAGAAAACCTGACATTGCTCAACCTGACCGTCGAGGCCAACAATGGGCGTGATTGAAATTCCTGGGGTGTTAAGTTCAATCAGCAAGAAGCTGATGCCCGCCTGAGGCTTTACCGATTTATCAGTTCGCACCAAACAAAAAATCTGGTTTGCATGATGGGCCATACTGGTCCAGATTTTTGTGCCGTTAACAACGTAATCGTCGCCGTCGCGCACGGCACTGGTTTTTAAGGATGCGAGGTCAGAGCCCGCGCCGGGCTCAGAATAGCCCTGACACCAGATGTGTTCCCCCGATAGCATTCGGGGTAAGTAATGCTGCTTTTGTTCTTCTGTGCCGTAATGCATAAGCATGGGGCCCAGCATTTGGATACCCATCATCACAACGCTGGGTGCATTGGCGAGTTTGCATTCCTCCTGAAATATGTAGCGTTGCTGAATGTCCCAGCCTGGCCCCCCAAATTCAGTAGGCCAGTCTGGTGCTATCCAGCCTTTTGTATGGAGCTTTTTTTGCCAGGCCAGTGCCGCGTTAAACTCAGAAAATACCGAGGTGGTCAGCTCTCCCGCCCGTTGTAATTCCGGGGTCAGCGCGGTCTTTAAAAAGTCCTTAACTGTCTGTCGAAATTGCTCGTAATCAATCATGGCGCCATCCTCGACGTGCTTGTGCTGTCTGCAGTTAACCCTTGTGGCCTCACAGGCTAACACCCTGCTGACGAATGCTTTGTCTTAGTTTGTCCTTTTGTACCTTGCCTGATGCTGTCTTAGGTAATGCTGACATTAGCTCGAGATATTGCGGCCATTTTTGCTTTGCCAAGCCGCTAGCAGCTAATAGTTCGCGCAAATAATCCATGTCCACTTGGAATCCCGGTGCAGGCACAATACAAGCGCCCACACCTTCCCCCAAGCGACTATGGGGCACCGCCACGATGGCTACGTCCACAATAGCGTCGGACAACAGCAAGGTTTCTTCGATTTCTCTGGCGGCAATGTTTTCCCCGCCACGAATAATAATGTCTTTTTTGCGATCGGAAATAATCAGAGCGCCTGATGCAAGAAAACGCCCGATGTCACCCGTTCGAAAGAACCCGGCTGGAGTGAACGCGTCACGATTTTGCTCTTCATCACTGTAGCCCAACATCATAGCGGGCCCCTTCGCCAAGATCTCTCCGTCGGTGTCTAGACCCACATCGTTGCCATCATCATCTGCGATCAAAACGTCGTAGTTGGCAACCAACCCGTCGGTTTCAGCAGCAAGACTCCGCTGAGTGCTTTTCAAAAAGCCTACGGTAACGAGTGGAACTTCAGTGGAGCCATAGACCCGCACAGCTCGACAGTCTTGCAGAGTATCCCAAGCTGAGTGAATCAGGGCGGATGGCACGGAAGCGCCACCACAGGCAAACAAACGGAAGCCCGGTAAAGTCTTGCCCTGCTGCTGGCAAGTATCCACCAGTTCTTTAAGAAAGGGTGTTGCACTGACGCAGGTCGTAGCTCCGTATGTTTCGATCAGCCGGATAGCTTCGTTAACATCCCATTGCGACATGAGCAGTGTTTTTGTGCGCGTGAAGAACGGCATCTCCATTCCGTTGACGTAACCGGTGATGTGAGTCACTGGCGATGGCATCAACATAAGGTCTTTATCGGTTAGCTGCCATCCCTCGACGCCGTTATCGAGGGCGGCGGCGAGGGTATTATGGCTGTGGCGAACTTGCTTTGGGTTACCCGTTGTGCCCGAGGTGTAGAGCAAAATTTTGGTATCGTCGGGATGAACTTGGACGGGCTCTACAGGCGCGCTTTTGCCCAACTCAAGTATCTGATCAAAGGATTTGAAGATCTCATTTAACTGCTGTGAGGCACCCAGATAGATGACTTGACGCAGATCGGGGCAGTCGTCGAGGAGTTCGTGCACCATGTCTACGTAGTTAAAGCCGCGTAGTTCATCAGGAATGAAAAGAACGCGAGATTTCGAATGGCGGAGGATATACCCAACTTCTTTATTGCGGTAAATCGGAACGATGGGGTTTATTACTAAACCTCCGATGGCGGCGGCCAGCATGACAATGACAGCGTACCGGCTATTGGGAAGTTGAAAGCTCAGCGTATCTCCCGGGTTGATTCCTTCCGCCCGTAACGCTGAGGCTAGGGCTGCTCCGGACGTCCATGCTTCGCCATAGCTCATGTAAGAACCATCGTCAAAACGAACAGCAATCTCTTCAGGGCAGTCTTGAGCTAATTTCTTAGCGGCTCTTGCGAGAGTTGTGTTGCGATATCTTTCCCGAGACATGGCGCTCCTCTGGGGTCGTTACACTAGGGTTATTGCCATTACTGTATCTACATTTCGTATTCAGGCGGACTCAGGTAGTGCCGTCACAATATAGCAACCCGTATTAAGCAAACAAACAAGATTGTTTGTGTTATCAATCAATGGCATTGTGCCATCGATTGAGAAAGATTGCGCGCAGCTATGACAGGAAAAAGATCTCCTGTCGGATGATTTGAATTGACAGGCTAACGGTGCCAAAAGACTTGTATTGGCGCTGATCCGTTATGTTTTTGAGAGGCTTACATAATGTCGGAATCACCTAAAATCACCGTTATTTCTCGGGAGGGTACGACAGCTACCCTAGAGCAGAATGCGGGGCAAGACACCTTGATGCAGCTGCTCTTTGCAAACGATCAAGGCGTAGAGGCGGCCTGCGGTGGCTGTGCGTCTTGTGCCACCTGCCACGTCTACATTGCTGAGGATTGGGTCAAGCGGTTGCCGCCTCGTGAACAGGTTGAGGATTTGCTGCTCTCGTATTCAGAACATTTCGATAAAATTAGATCGCGCCTGAGTTGTCAGATATCGATGACCTCAGACATCGATGGTTTGATCTTGGAAATAGCGCCAGAGGAATAGTTGAGAGAAATCGTTAAGAGAAAGAGGGCAGAGAAAGAGGGCAATAAGAGCGCATCATGAAACGACTGAGCCCTCGGTATTATTGGCCTGTAATGCTAGAGAGATCCCCCTGTGGGGGGTGTGTCACTTCGATTGATGAAGCTCGCTGACAGGTCTTTTGATGGGGGGTGAGTTAAGAGAGTTACGGCAAGTGCACAACACAAAGCGAGTCATCGCGATGCATTGACGATAGGATAGCCGATCGGATGGGGCGGGATGTCCGTTGAACATTTTGTCAAGTTGCTAAAAATAGAGCGTATAAAGAGGGTTGGTCAAACAATTATGCATACAGTCACAGAAAAATCGGAAGCCTTGCTGGCATCTCTTAAGGCTTTTATAGCCGAATTTATTATTCCAAATGAGGCCGCTTATCGACATGCATTGGCCTGTGCAGAAAATCGCTTTGCACCTTTGCCCCTAATGGATGAGCTCAAGCTGAAGGCGAAAAATCAGGGGCTATGGAATTTATTTGTTCCCCCCGATCACGCTGAGTTTAGCGACCACGGTGGCCTGAGCTTTTTAGAATATGCGCCTTTGGCGGAAGAAATGGGGCGGGTGATTTGGTCTGCTGAGGTATTTAACTGTAACGCCCCCGATACCGGGAACATGGAAGTGTTCATGAACTTTGGTACCGAGGCACAGAAATCTCAATGGTTGACTCCCTTATTGGCTGGGGAAATTCGCTCATCCTATGCAATGACAGAGCCTCAGGTTGCCTCCAGTGATGCTACTAATGTTCAACTAAGTATTCGCAAGGACGGTGACTCCTGGGTGTTGAATGGGAGAAAGTGGTTTATTACCGGCGCCCTCTATGAGCGCTGCAAAATTCTTATTGTGATGGGTAAAAGTGACCCTGAAAATAACAGTCGTCACCTACAGCAGAGCCAAATTTTAGTGCCTAAAGACACGCCGGGGGTCAATATTATTCGGCCGCTTACGACCTTGGGTTACGATGATGCGCCTTTGGGCCATGCTGAAATTGTGTTTGATGAAGTGAGGGTGCCTTTGGAAAATGTACTGGCCGGAGAGGGCCGGGGTTTTGAAATTGCTCAAACCCGCTTGGCTCCCGGACGGATGCATCACTGCATGCGGTTGATCGGAGCGGGTCAACAAGCTTTAGAAAATGCTTGCCAGCGAGTTACCGACCGACAGACTTTTGGTCGCCCCCTGAGCAAACATCAGTCGATTCGCGAAAATATTTCCAAATGTTTTTCTGAGATAGAAATGGCGCGCTTATTAGTGCAAAAAACTTGTTGGACGATTGACAATCAGGGTGTAAAAGCATCCATTCCCATGATCGCAGCGACAAAAACAACGGTACCGTTAGTGATTCAGACCGTGATTGATCGGTGTATGCAGATGCACGGGGCCGGGGGACTCACTGAAGATTGGTCTATGGCAGAAAATTTTAATTATGCGCGCTGGTGTCGTCAGGCAGATGGGCCCGACGAGGTGCATCAGATGGCTTTGGGCAAACAGATTATTGAGCGATTTTCCAATCAATGAGGACGAGTTAGATATGACCAACGACGAGAAAGTAGCCATCGTAAACCGACTGTATGAAAGCTCTGCGGTGGGCGATTTTGACACCTGTGAGACCATGCTAACAGATGATTTTTTTATTATGGAGGCCTCGGATACACCTATGGCCGGTACCTTCACCGGAATTACAGCACTACGTGATCTGTATGCTCAGGTATTTGGCATGATTGAGGTCACCAACGTAGTGCGTACTGAAATTACCAGTGGTGGTGACTACGTTGTTACGATTCTTCATTTTGAGTTCGCGGATGGACTGGAGCCTGCTCATTTGTGCGAGTTGTTTAGGTTTCGCGATGGCAAGGTTTGTGAAATCAGACCGTATTATTTTGATGCAGCTCCATTGCGAGCGGCACATGAAGCGTTCAAGGCGAAGCAGGGGGGCTAGGCGACTCGCTTGTTATTTCATGCCCCCTCGGCGTCGACTGAGTGTTCTAATGCAAAAGCTCAGCGGCCCTGTGGGGGGCTGCAGTCGATTTGATGATGACGCATTTTGGGGTTGGTTTAAATTCTCTGCAGCTCGCGTCGCGCGTACACACAGATTGAACCTAAGAGGGTGGATTGAACCGACGATGCTATTTCAGCTGTCGTCATTACCTAGGGTAGTACCAAACTGCTGACGTGTAGGCCCGCTCCTGAAGTTTACCTGAGTCCCCGTTAGCCCGTTTTTCTTTGAAACGTACCGCGTCAAAAGTAGTCCAACGAGGTGTGGGGATTTCCAGAACTCGCACGTAGTAAAACGCAGCTTGTGCCAAATCAAAATCCGGGTCGCGCCAAACCCCTTCCAGATTTGGCGAGCCCTCACTATTGCTATAAGACGCCGTCTCGAGATCTGTCGTGTCTTTTACCGGCTCAAAAAGTCCCGTAACAGGATCTCGGGCTCGGCTGCCCGAGGCGGCAACGTCATAAACTTTTTCTTGAGAGTTACCGTCAACATCAAGCCAGCCTTTGATGATTTGAATGCGATCAAGATGTGCAGCATGGGGGTCTTTCTGCGCTTTGATCATAAAAGCAGGTGCGACATTAGGGTTTTGGGTGGCCGGCAATTGACCGCCCATAGGAACGCCTTGGGCGTAGCCTTTTTGTGTCCACTGTGAGTCCTGAAGGGCGGCTTCATCAAAGTCCCAGCCGGCAAAAAAGCGCACTCGAATTCGGCTGCCGGTCGTGGCATAGACCTCTTTGCGAAGCATGGCATCAAAAATGGCTTCTCGAGTGTTCTGGGTAGACCAAACCCCGGCTAGCCCCGATGAGACCATGCGCCAAATTTTTTGCAGTTGTCCTGCCATTTTTAATTCGGTACGACCAGCAGCCGGCCCGTCATGAATAAATTTCCCGAAGTAATTATCTTCCTCAGTTGTGGTCATGGCGGTATGAATATCGCTGGAACCAATCATGCCAAAATCGAAAGGGTTAATACCCAGTTGCTCTCGGTGAGCAAGGCCCAGGCCCAGGGCTGAGCGCGCGTATTCAGTAGGCAACATCTCGGGCTTTTTGGCCTCCGTTAAGGTGATGTTGCCGTCGTCCCAGGTCTCAAAGTCTGCGAAGGGGTCATTTGGTGATAGCGTGGGGTGTGTTTCGGAGTCACCTTTGACTTGCGTCATTTCGTACAGAGGCTCCCAGTAGCGTCTCAGTGAGGCGTAATCGGCATCGATTGCTTCACCATTGTTGCGAATTGGAGAAAACATGCGGCCGTTGCTCAGATTTCCGTTGTGAGGAATGGCCATGACCCGGCCACCCGTTGTTGTTTCATAGTGGGAAAGTGCTGACCACAACGCCTCGGGGTCGGTGCTATCTTGAGCAGAAAAAGGAACCACCTGTTTTGCGCGTTCAGAGCCATCACGAAACAGAACCACGCGATGCAAGTTGTCACCGGTCACCATGGATGTCCATTCGTATCCGATCAGGGTGGTAAAAACACCAGGGGTGTAAGCAGCGTCAGCTGCTTCAATGCTTGAGTGCCAAGCACTTTTAACCAGTGTTTGTGGTGTTCGTAGTGCTGGGTCGGTGCTTTGGATTGCGTCGGAAAATAACTTGGCTAATTCGATGTTTTTATCTGCTTGCAGTAGGTCAGCCATTTGCTGGCCTAGTGGCCAACCGTCTAGCTGGGAGTCGCGGTCTTGCAGTAGGGGAAAAACCCCGTGGTATTCCGCATGGTCGGTGACTGCGAGAAAGTCTAAGGGCGCACGCAATCGCGCAGTTTGTTCCAGCTCATTGGTCACGGGCAGACCCATAGCAAACCGATAGGCCTGATCGGGGCCTAGTCGCGAACCCAGGGTAAAGGCATCTGCTGACACGTTTGAGTGCAGGTGCGTATCGCCCCATAGAAGTTGACGTTCATCATTGGCGACAGGCGCCGAATACACCACTGCAGGCGCAGTTTTTGACGTGGGCGTTGATGCCAGTACCTCATTCGTTCCGGCATTGATAACAAGGGCGATGCAGCCGGTTGCGATAATCTGACTGATTGATCTCTGTGGCATTAAATTCCCGATGATGCTGGCCGCGTATTTGTTAAAGGTCGGGTGCATTCTTGCGCGCCTCAGCAGCAGCAACCAAGCTGGCTTGGTCAACCGGTTCCATTGCCCACCGCAGGCCTCGTCTTAGCAATTCATAAAATTGCGGTGTATCCCAAGCACAGCGTTCGATACTGGGCCAGTAATCCATGAGTGGTTGCATGTCATAGTGGTGGCGGCAGTGACCCAGTGTGAGATACAAAACCGCGCCTTTACCCTGCTCCTTGATGTAAAACACTGGGTGTTTGTTGTTTTCCCAATGATCCTCTCTAAAGCCCGGCGCATCACCGCCGTATTCGGTTTCAAGAAGAACTTTGAGATCACCGAAAGTTTGCATGAGATATTGTTCGTCGGTGGCCTGAAAGGACTCTAGCCCCGCGACAAGCGGGTGGTCGGCATCAGCGACAGTCACCGTGTACGGCTCGATGGGGGGGTGTGAGCGGAACATGGAGCCCAGGGTGTCGACAAACAGCGGCGCCCAATCGGGAGTTTCGAATATACCGTCTGACATCAGTCTGATGATTGAGTTGGTGCCATGAAGTGCGTACCAGCGTCCACCTTCTTGTACCCATGATTTGAGCGCTTCTTGTGCTCCCAAGGAAGGAACCACATTGCAGGTGTAGCTGACTAAAAAGTCAGCTTCCGCAAGTGCCTCTAAATTTTCATAATCTTCAAAAACACGAATTCGAACACGGTCAAACTCCGCCAGCAGTTTAAGAAGCTCAAGACGAGCAAAATCGATGTCATGCCAGCTACCACTGGCTACCAAAATGCCATTAATGCGACCGGCTGTACGTGCCTCGCTCATGCTGACCTCCCTAGGCCTTAATATACTTATCGAGTGTCGCGTGGAGGTGCCGGATGCGGCTTTCTTGGTAGCTTGCCAGGCTTACAGCGCCTTTTTTTGAGGCTTTCATGCCGCGTTGTACTGCGGGTAAATTGGCATCATCCTGATCAAAAACAGGGCCTAATGCTCCCAGCTCGGGGGCAGAGGAAAAAGGCTCATTCTCAGGAATAACAATACAATCGGCGGGGTCTGGTCGATCGCCGCCCTCGGGGTAGCGCAACAGTATCATGACATCGAAAATACAGCTGTGAGGATCATCCCCATTGGGCAAGAATCGGTAGACGATATTGCCGTTGTAACCCACCCAAACTTGGAAGTTCGGAAACAGGCTATACAAAATTGCGTCTTCAAGTTCCGCCATTGTGGCATCTGACAAATTCTGGCCTGAAGCTTCTTCAAATATTTCTCGATTCATATCGGCAACATAGCGTCGAGCTGATATACCCTCTGGCATTTCTACGCCCTCATCGCTATCTAAAGCCATACGGCCCGACAGTTTCAGAATATCTCTGATAATGGCTTCGTCAGAAATATTGTCCAAATGCGGGCTATGCACAGCCATCGGTGTCACTGAACGGCTGACATTGTGGCCAAAGGTGTCGTATTGAGAGTTTTCATCACCGGTAAATGTCAGAATTTGCTTGTGGGTTTCAAGGGTATGCCAAGACTCCATAAAAGCCTCTGCGCCAACCTTCCAGTTGCATTTCATGACCCGCTGAACGTGAACGCCTTTGAAATATTTTTCCAGCGGATAGCGGGAGAAATGTTCGGGCATAACTTCCATATAGCTTTCAAAGGGTTCGCATTCAGGATCAAAGTTGATAAATACAAAACCACCCCAGGTGGCTGTTTGCACCTCGGGGAGAGCCATATCGCGGTCGGCAAGATGTTCAAAATCCCATTGGCAGGGAATGCCTTGAAACTCTCCATCAAGGTTCCAAGTCGCTCCATGAAAAGGGCAGCGGAATTCGCTGACAGTTCCTGACTCATCGCGAAGGCAGCGTCCACGATGAAGGCAGCTGTTTATGAAGCCCCGAATTTCGCGAGAGGGTGTTCGTGTAATGATGACGCTGTTGTCAATAATGTTGTAAACATGGTGATCACCCGGCTCTGCAATGTCCTCCTCGCGACAGACCATTTGCCAGACTTTTGGCCACATACGGTCTTTTTCAAGATCAAAAAATGCTTGGCTGATATAGCGATCCACCGATAAATCTTCATCGCCAAGATGTGGATTGCTTTGCAGTCGCAAGAACTCTGGAACCTCGACAGTCTCCTGATCTAGCAGGTCCTGAAAGGTCGTGCCTTTAAAGCGGCCGCCATCGCCTTGTTTTTTGTCTTCTGCTTTATTCATTGACCTCTCCTGATCCATTCGTTCTTTGTGACAAGCCTTTAGGTTGTCAGAATGTTGACCCCGCTGATACCGGGTGCGCCGTAAACATGGGTGTAACCTACTTTTGGGCCGTTGGGAACCTGGCGATTGCCGGCTGTCCCGCGCAGTTGGTGACAAACTTCATACACCTGCCGTAAACCCGAGGCTCCCACCGGTTCTCCATTAGCCAGACAGCCCCCATCGGTATTGACGGGTAACTTTCCATTGATTTCTGTCGCGCCTTCTTTCAACCAGTGCTCTTGCTCACCATGTTCGCAGAACCCGTTTTCCGCTAAATGCATTATTTCGGCACCGACCTCCGTATCTTGTAGCTGCGCGACATCGACATCCTCAGGGCCAATACCTGCAAATTCGAAGGCGGCGCGGGAGGCGGTAACTGTGGGTGAGGGGGCGACGGCGGGTGCTTGTGATGGGCTAAAAACCTCGAAGCTTCCGTAGTGGCGTGATCGCACAACAGCGCTTTTTAGCAACACCGGATTATTGGTAAATTTGTGGGCTAGGTCAGCGCGGCAAAGTACCAGCGCACACCCACCTTCAGCGGGTGAACAAAACATATATTTATTGAGCGGCTCGCTGACCATTGGCGCCGTGGCAATATCTTCGGCAGATAGCGCAGTTTGTCGCCACGCGGTTGGGGTGATCGACCCGTTTCGAAAAGCTTTCTCGGCAACTCTGATCAAGCTTTCTCGAGAGATACCGTAGTCATGCATATAGCGCTGAATTTTCATGGCGAAGTATTGGGTAGTTAACATCAGCCCTGTTTCTCCGTACCAGTCATCCAGCCCCCAATCTTTTGGTTGTGGGTTAAATGCACCCCGTGCGTGCTTATCGAAGCCCACGACAAGCCCCAGGTCATATTGGCCCGATTTTATGGCTGAGTAAGCCGCGTTTAACGAGCTGCCACCGGTGGCGCAGCCATTCCAGATATTGGTGAATTGCAGTCCTGTTAAGCCCAAGAGGTTAACGAGGGAGTCGGCATTGCCCCCATCTTGGCTGCCGCCAAAAGCAAACTCCATGGCTTTGAAGTCAGTGCCTGCATCCGCAATGGCAGCCCTAGCAGCAATCGCCCCCTGCTCTAGGCCAGAAAGTTTGGGGCTGCGACCAAAAGGATGCAATCCCAACCCAACAATGGCTACGTCCGTCATAAAGCCTCCGCGCTACGAAATTGAAAGGTCATGAGTTGATTGCCTTCGTGATCAAGACGCACCGGAATAATTTCAAGGGACATGGGCAGGCCTATTCGCAAGGCGTCGGCTGAGTTTTCATGCAGTCTACTCTCAACCTTGAGACCGCAGGCGAGTTCGACATAACCCACGCCATAGGGGCGAAAATTTTCAGGAGTTTCATCGGTTTGGTAGGGGGCTTTGGGCATAAAGCTTTGTATTGTCCAGGTCCATAGCGTCCCAGAATTGCCTAGTCCTACGACCTCGGTGCGTTCACTGCCACAGGCACGACAGCTATGCTGGCTTGGAAAAGCGTGTTCGCCACAGTCTTGGCAGCGGCTCCCCAACAACTGTGACGGCGCGTCTGGCCAGCTGAACAAACCTGGGTGGAGTGGTTGTTGATTTTCCATGTCGTTGCCCCTCTGTGCTGGTGACCGCGAAGTCGTTGCGTGTTCCGGCATTTAACTCTGGTCAACGCCACAGGTTATTTCAATATTATGTCGGGCTTGCTGCGAATGCTGTATTTGGGTTTTGGATTCTCAAGGAAGCCAACCTTTAAGGGAGCCGTAAAAAAACGCGCCCATCAAAACAGCGCCCCAACAACATTATTTGCTGTGCTTTAGGGTGATACTAGAAACGGTGATAAAAAAAAGCAAGCAGGTTTGTTTGATATTCGCTATCCATCCATTGCGTTTCATCCCACTTTATAGGATTCTCATTCTGTAGCGCCGATGAAAGCGGCAAGACCTGCGAAAATATTATGAGTAAAGCGACAAATTCCTTGAGCTCGGGTGCAGCAAAGCGAGCATCAGCGTCGGCCAAGAAAAAGACACCAGCATCATCAAATGGATCTCGCGCAGGCGACGGCTGGCAAGCTGAGAAAAGTGCGCTGACTCGAAAGGCCATCTTGGAGGCGGCGGTTCGATGTCTGGTCGATGAGGGCTACAACAAAACGACAACAGCGATGATTGCTGCCGAGGCCGGCGTTTCTCGAGGCGCGATGATGCATCATTTTTCGGCTAGAGCCGAGGTTGTCAAGGTGGTGATTGCTTTCTTGCATGAGCGGCGGTTGGATGAATACCGGCAGCTTATGGGTGAGAAAAATATTTCGAAAAATATCACTCGCGCTGACGTTCGGCGGTCGGTTGAGGCCGCCTGGGAGTACCATAACTTGCCGTCCTTCGTCGCTTACCAGGAGCTAGTATCTGCGGCTAGGACCGACCCTGAGCTCGGTGAGGTGATTGAGGAATTTGAAAAAGAGTTTGAGAAGCAATTTTTGCTGACGGCGAAAACAGTGTTTCCTCAGTGGCGTGGCGTTAAGTCGCTGCAAGCGGCACACGACCTTGTGCATTTTGCGATGCATGGTATGGCCACAACTTATCGGTGTAGCAACAGAAAAAAGCGGGCCGAACGCATCATTGACTTGGTCACCGATCAGTTGGTGTCGATTTACAAACTAGAGTCATAACCTTCGTTGGTTTTTTGATAGCCCCAATTTTAGGTCAGCAAATGCATGTTTTTGAGGCCTAGGTTGAACTGAAGCGATTGAGTGGAGTGCGTATGTTTGGAAGTTTCTCTGGCGCAGGCAAAGTTGTTTCCATTGTAGGGGCAGGATCTCCGGGCAACATGGGTCAGGTTATGGCACGGCGGTTTGCAGCGGCGGGGGCCAAAGTTGTGGTGTCCGGGCGTCGTACAGATGTGCTGGCTGATTTCGCAGCCTCTATTGATGGTGATTGGGTTGCTTGCGACTTCTGTGACCGCGCGTCTATTGGCCACATGGTTAGCGAAATTAAGCAGCGACATGGGGCTATCGATGTGGCGATTAACGCGACAGGTTGGGGGTTGTTAAACGGCCTTTGTGAAACCTCCGAGGATGAACTTGATCGCATGGTGGACCTGCAATTCAAAGGCCCTTTTATCTGGTTGCAACGTCTAGTGGAGGTGATGTCGCTTCAGGAACACGGTTGCATTATTCAAATTTCATCGGCCACGGCTAAAATCATGTTGGACAATCATGCCGCCTATATGGGTACGAAGGCCGGTATCGATCATGTTATTCGAACAGTCGCCAACGAGTTTGGAGAGAAGGGTATTCGGGCCAACACAATCTCGCCCGGCTTGACCGATACGCCTATGACGGCTGATGCCCTGCAAAGCCCGGCATTGGCCAATGCGTTCACACAGTGCTATCCCCTGGGACGATACGGAACCTCCGACGACATTGCCGCTGCTGCTCTGTTCTTGGCAAGCGAAGATTGTTTCATGACAGGCGAGAATCTTCAGGTTAACGGTGGCTTGTGTTTGCGTCGAAACCCTCGTGCTCACGAGCTTGAGGAGGCAATGATCAAGGCGGGTGAAATTCCCGCGCCGGAATAAAACCTAGCGCGTAACTGATTTACAAAAAAAGGAGATGTAATCATGGGATTACTCAGCGATAAAGTTTGTCTTGTGACAGGTGCGGCCTCAAACCCTGGGTTGGGGCATGCGATTGCGCACTGTTTTGGTGCTGAAGGTGCCACGGTTATAGCGACCGATGTCGATCTTGATGGCGCTAATGCTACGGCTGAAAGTGTTAACGCAGCGGGGGGTTCGGCAACGGCTTGGCGACAAGATGTTACGGATCCGGAGGGGTGGCAGGCGACATTGGGCCGTATTAAAGATGATCATGGCCGCATTGATGTGCTCGTAAACAACGCAGGGATCGCGGTTCTGAAGCGGCTGGAAGACATTACCCTTGAAGACTACAACCGCCAGATGGTGGTCAATATGACCAGCCTGTTTTTAGGTACCCAATCAGCCGTTGCCATGATGCGAGAAACCGGCACTAAGGGGTCGATAATTAACATGTCCTCCATCGCCGCACTTATCGGAGTGATAGGGGTCAGCGCCTACGCGGCGAGTAAAGGAGGAGTCCTTGGCTTTACCAAAGCGGTCGCCGCTGAAACTTCCGCAGAGGGGATACGCTGCAACACCATTCATCCGGGTATGATTGCGACCAATATGAACGTGCAGGCATCGACTGAAAATTCGGACGAGTACGATGCGATTGTGTCGTCGATTCCTATGGGCTATATGGGAGCCCCCAAGACCATTGGTGATGCGGCGTTATTTTTGGCGAGCGATCTGTCGGCTTATATCACTGGAACACAGTTAGTGGTTGATGGTGGCGTTATTAATCAATAAAAGTTCTGCGGCCTAGCATCGTTGCTAATGCGTCTGATACCGCTGAGTAGTGCGGTCGTACACGGTAGTTTGGAGACCCTATGAATAATTTTGAGGATCAGTTGGAGATTCGCGCTTTACTCGAGCGCTACTGCGACGGTGTGAATCAGCGAGATGCTGAGATCTGGGGTGGTACTTGGGCGAATGACGCAGTCTGGGAATTACCTCATCTCGATATGGCTGGGATTAGCGGGCGAGACAACATTGTTGCAGCTTGGCTAGAGGCCATGCAGCTTTTTCCCTTCGTTAATATGATGGCGCATCCCGGCTACATACGCGTTGATGGAGATCGCGCTGTCATGCGCAGCTATACCAGCGAGGTTGCGGTCATGCAGGACGGCACTCAAATTGACCCTAGAGGCGAGTATGAGGATGAGTGCGTTCGCGAGAACGGGGAGTGGAAGTTCTCACTAAGGCGCTTTCGGGTGTTACATGGAGAGTAGGTCGGCCAGCCGGCACCTAGCCAGGTTTCATTCAAACGCCTGGTAGGCCAGCAGTCGAGCCGCCATCAATAACCAATTCAGAGCCCGTCATAAAGCGTGATTCATCGGAGCCCAGATAAAGCAATAGGCTCACGATCTCCTCCATCTGACCCAGACGTCCCATCGGCGCAATGCCCTCGAGCATGGAGCGCGCTGCTGATGGGTCGGGTGCGCCATTGATGGCGCCCTCAATCAGCGGTGTTTCAATGACCCCAGGGTGGATTGTGTTAACTCGTATATTTGTTTTTTCTTTGGCTAGGTGCACTGCACTCGATTTTGCGAGCAAACGCATAGCGCCCTTGGTGGTTGAGTAAGTGACGTCACCGGCAAGTGCTAAAATACCGTTGATTGAGCTGTTAAGAACAATCGACCCACCTGGACCCTCTGGGTTGGCACGCATGAGTTCTGCAGCGGCCTTAATCGTCATCATAGGTCCGGTTAAATTTATGTCGAGCAGGTTTTGCCAGGCCTCCGGCGTCACATCTTCCACGTTGCTATCACCCGCGTTAGTGCCGGCGTTGGCGAAAGCGATATCGAGGCGACCAAACTTATTTTTAATGAAGTCCTTTACCGCCGACCAGCCCTGAATGTCCTGAACGGCATGCTGCAGGAAGTTTGCCCCTGTTGCCGCAGAGATAGCCCCTCCCGCTTCAGTATTGTTCCCGGTGAATACGACGCTGGCGCCCTCCATCATGAAGCGCTCTACGGTGGCTTTACCGATGCCATTGGTTCCGCCGGTAATTAGTGCCACTTTGCCAGCGAGTTTGTCGCCCATAGGTTCGTCCTTTGCTGCCTTCTTGACCGGATTGGCAGCACACGCGGGTTAGCTTACTGGCCGTTGTTGGACTTTGGTCGAGTCTGCAGGCCGGGACTTAAGGGTATGTAAGCGACCAGAAAAAAGCAAGCATGCTTGACTTTTTATGGGGTCAATTCTAGCCTCAGGCACTGGATAAGCGGTGACGGTGCGTGCTTGGTATGCGCGGGCGTGGCTTTGTGAATAAACTGGAAAAGAGTCGGGAGTCGTTAATGGACAGGCACGCACTTTATAATGAGATGGCATCCCGATTACGCGATCATGTCGCTAATGGCACCACTGACAGCGCGGCAGATACGTTGCGAGTGCCTGCCAGTCAGTACACCGACGCCGATGTCTGGCACAAGGAAATGAATGGCATTTTCAAGAGTTTGCCCATTTTAGTGGGCTTATCTCATGAAATTCCTGAGAAAGGGGACTTCAAAACCCTTGATGTGCTGGGCATGCCTTTGTTGATTTGCCGGCAAGCGGATGGTTCGGCTAAGGTTTTGATGAACGTTTGCAGCCATAGAGGGATGATTCTTGAATCGCGTCCTTCAGGCAATAAAAAGACGTTCAGCTGTCCCTATCATGCGTGGACTTACGGTGGTGATGGTCGCCTTAGAGGCGTCGCCGACGTCGTTAAGTTTGGTGAAGATTGTCGAGGTGATCGTGATCTTGTGGTCTTTCCCTGTCATGAGGAGGGTGGGCTTATCTTCGCCGTGCTCGATCCGGCTTCCGAGTGCGATATTCGAAGTTTTCTCGGTGAGATGATGGACGACATTGGAGCGAAGCACTTTGAAGATTGGCACTATGTGGGACAACGCGTGATTCATGGTGCCAACTGGAAAGTTGCGCTTGATGGTTACTTAGAGGGATATCACTTTCAGGCTGCGCATCCCGAAACAATAGCACCGAGAACCTACACAAATATCATGGCGTTTGAGGCCTACGGACCGCACATGCTAGTAGGGTACCCTGCGAAAACGATTGAGAAGCTTAAGGATGTCCCCAAGGATGAGCTCTGGGAGCATGAGAATGATGGCTACGACTTTATCCGGTTGTTTTTCCCGAATGTGTCAATTTTTGTAGCGCCCGAGATTACTCAAATCGCGCAACTGATTCCGGGCCCCGGACCACTCGAAAATACTACGGTGCTCCACTTTATTCACCATACAAAACCCGAGGATGCCGAGGCCTCTGCAGCACTAGAGGCGATGGCAGACTGGCTCAAGCAGGTAGTAGATGAAGAGGATTACCAAGTGGGTTTGCAGGTTCAGCGAGGGTTGCAGTCGGGGCACTTAGCGGATGTCATTTTTGGTAAAAACGAGAGCGGCAACCAGTTTGCCCATCGGTGTATCCAATACTATGCCGAAGGCGCTGAAGGTGAGTTTCCCACGCTATAGAAATTTGGGGGAGGCTGACTCCCCCATCTTTCATTAGACTTTAACCATTAATTTCCCTTCGTTTTTACCTGCAAAAAGCAAGTTGTAAGCATCGAGGCTGTTTTCGAAGCCGTCGACAATATGCTCCTTGAACTTTAGTTTTCCAGCGTTAAGCCACTCGGCAATTTGTGCCTGTCCCTCGGGGAACTCGGGTACGTAGTCACTAATAAGATAGCCTTGGACTGTCACGCTCCTAGCGAGCACCTGCCACCAATTGTAAGGGCCGGGCACGGGTTCAGTGGCGTTGTAGTTACTGATGCTCCCGCAGAAAACAATATTGGCGTCTTTGTTTAGGTTCATCAGAGCGGCATCTAATATTTCACCCCCTACGTTATCGAAAAATAAGTCGACCCCTTCCGGGCAGGCATTTCGAATTGCGCTTTCCATGTCACCGCAGGTCTTGTAGTTGATGCAGTCATCGAAGCCTAATTCTTGGATCACCCATTGGCATTTTTCATCTGTACCCGCTATGCCAATGACTCGTTGGCCAAGAATTTTGCCGATTTGTCCACCAATTGATCCCACTGCACCGGCTGCTGCACTCATCAGCAAGGTTTGCCCTGCGGCGGCCTTGCCAGCGCGGAGCAGGCCAAAATATGGGGTGAGACCGACGGCACCCAGCGCACTGAGATAATAGTGAATAGGGAAAGGGCTGTCTGACGGAATGACCGAGAAGTAGGCCGCTGGCACTACCCCGTGGGTTTCCCATGCACCCATTCCAACCACTAGATCTCCGGCCTTAAAGCCCTCTGCTTCGCTGAGCATGACTTTGCCCACCACCGTAGACCGAACCGGATCTCCGATGGGGATAGGGGGCAGGTAGTTAGGTATGTCTGACATCCAGCCACGTATCGCGGGGTCTAAGGAAAAATATAGGCACTCGATGAGTAAGTGGCCATCGGGCACATGGTCAATCGTGCGTGTTTCAATGTCGATTTCGCTTCGGTCAGGTATGCCCTGAGGGCGGCTTTTGAGTGTCCATTGTTGTTTTTTGATGGG
Organism: uncultured Luminiphilus sp.; assembly: GCA_938091995.1. Lineage (GTDB taxonomy): Bacteria > Pseudomonadota > Gammaproteobacteria > Pseudomonadales > Halieaceae > Luminiphilus. The sequence continues at coordinate 35,156 of CALKNZ010000101.1, forward strand.
TAGCACGGCGCAGTGACTCCAAATAAATAAGATGTGTTGCTAAGCTAGCCTTGGTTAATAAAAGAAGCAAGCACGTTTGTTTGTTGCTATTGCTGCTCGCGATGCTAGTCTTCCGGGTTTCTGTCTTTATGAGAGTGCGAGCCGTCGATGGGTGATTTCATACCGGTATTGGAACTTCAGGCCTTGGCGCCTAACAGCAGTGAAGTGGTGACGGTTGATGGCTGCGAAGTCTTGCTTTGTCACGCTGATGGTGACGTATTTGCCCTGGAAAATCGCTGTACGCATCAACAGGCACCACTTTGTGGTGGACGTATCCGGCGAGGGCATGTGTCGTGCCCGCTGCACGGCGTACGCTTCAATCTCCGCACCGGCGAGCCTGTAGGGCAGATGACGCGAGTGCCTCTGAAAACCTTTGATGTGCAAGTTGATGGGGGCATGATTAGCGTAAAAATCAGGTAGCGTCGGCTGAGTCGATAGTCACACTGTCTATTCCCTCAAGGAAAGCACTCAAGGTCATTAGGTCTAACCGTGACAGCCCCTGGCAAATGGACTTGACTGTTAGCTGTTCAGGGATTGGTGCTAAGTCGCAGTCCAGCCACCATCAATCGAGAACAGACTGCCCGTCACGAAAGACGAGGCATCCGATGCCAGAAAGACCACCGCGTCAGCGATCTCTGCAGGGCTTCCCAATCGATTCATAGGATGTTTAGCGGCCATCGCTTTAGCCGCTTCCTCGGTGACTGTGCTATGCAGTAATGGGGTGGAAATAAAGCCTGGGCAAATGGCGTTAATTCGAATGCCACTTTCTCCATACTCAACGGCCGCGCTCCGAGTCAGTCCAGAAACACCATGCTTGCTGGCGGTATACAGGCTGCTGCCCGGAAAGGTCGTCGTACTGAGTGCGGAGGCCATGTTGATAATAGAGCCGGTTCCGAGAGGGGTCATGTGTCGTAGTGCTTCTCTCATACACAGCCAGACTCCCTTGAGGTTAACGGCCATGATTCGATCAAAGTCGGTTTCCTCTGTATCACCCAGTGGCGTCAATGGTGAACCAACGCCCGCGTTATTTACCGCTATGTCTATAGGACCGAAGGCTTCGCTAGTCGTTTGAAATAATGCCGCCACTTGAGCGGGTTGACTGACGTCGGTAACCACGGCCATGCACCGACGACCCTGGGAATTTAAAGTTTGCGCGGCCTGCTCTGCGGCGGCACTGTCGATGTCAGCAATGCCCACTGCAACACCGGATTCTGCGAGGCGTGTTGCGCAGGCCAGACCAATACCTGCACCGCCACCAGTGACCACCGCGACCTTACCATTTAACTCTGAATACATGAGATGACTCCTTTTTAAGTGATACCGTCGAGCTCTTGGTTCTCAGTTTTTATGGGCGGCGGTATCCACTGTGTTGATCTGTTTTGACTGACACTGCCTTGATTCACTCAGGAATTAAATGGTTTCGGTCGCCCTTTTGATTGTCCTGGTTGCCGCTCACGGCCGATTGGTCCCAACACCTATGCAGACTAAAAATCGTCGCACTGTGTTTGTAGAAGGGATTAGTGTTTTGAGTCCTGGTTTTCACAAGGCTGGATTTCTTTCAGCTCCTGGCAGCTCTTTGTCCGTCGGCGACCAAGGGGATGCGGTTGATTCCCAGCAGTTAAGTGACGCCTTCACCCATGAAGAGTCATTTAAACTA
>CALKNZ010000102.1 GCA_938091995.1 uncultured Luminiphilus sp.
TTTACGCCGAGGGTGACATGCTTATGGCGCGCTTTGCGTGGCAAACACATAGCGTTAGCGATGGCAGTGATTTTATTGCAAGACTTCCCGCCACCCTGGAGTTTGACCCAGCAGCCTATATGGGCGTGCTCGGGGATACCGGCATGTCCGCTTACTTTGGTATGACCGACATTCTCAAACCGACATCAAATGACTGTGTGCTAATTAGTGGTGCCGGGGGCGCGGTGGGCTCGATTGCGGGCCAGTTGGCCAAGAAGTCAGGGGCTCGCGTTGTAGGACTGGTTGGCTCAGAAGCAAAAGGCCAATGGATCTGCGATGTGCTGGGCTACGATGCTGCGGTGGTTCGTAGCGGCGTCGATAACATGGCTGAGGCCGTCAGAAAAGTTTGCCCTGAAGGTGTTGATGCCTTTTTTGATAACGTTGGCGGTGAGGCATTAGAGGCCGCCATTTCAAATATGAATCATCGTGGGCGCATGGCCTTGTGCGGCGCGGTATCGGGCTATGGTGTCCCAGCCTATGGCCCTAGCAACCTCTTTGAAATCGTCACCAAAGAAATTCGCGCGGAGGGCTTTATGACCCACCTTCGCCATGATCGGTATGAAGAAGCACGCGAGGCCTTGTCGGAGGGTTTACGCAGCGGGGCTTTAGCCTCGCCAGAGTATCGCCTGCAAGGTATTAATCAGATAGGACAGGCTTACGCTGATCTTTTTGCTGGGCGTAATTTCGGAAAAACCGTCGTTGAGTTGTGAGACGATGTTAAAGCATGTGCAAAGCTGCTGCGTCACCTTGATAGGGGGTGTGGTATCTCCCGGCAGCAGCAGTTTCCCTAATAGGTAAGCAAGGTCTGTTTTACAGGATGAAAAATCAACTGACCCAAAACCCCCTCGGTGCTCAATTCAGACCGCAAACACACCTAGCAATCTTCGCGCTGCTGCTCATGCTGCAAGCCTGTGCAATAAACCCAGATAAAGACGCTCAACGGGCAAAGGGCATTACTGTTTGCGATTCTTATCTTCTATTTAGCATGTGTGTTCAGGATATTGACGGGGATAACACCGTAGATATGGTCTACTTTACCGACACGAAAGAGGCCTTTATGTATCAGGAGGGAAAACAGGATTTGGTCGGCAAGACGCTTCCGTTTCATCGCTGCGCTGTACCCATAGGTGCAGATATGCAGACGACGACCAATAGACTTTTAAATCGAGCTGACCTGAGCTTCACGGAAGAGATAGACATAACTAAGGAACTGATCATTAATTATGCTGCAGCAAAACCAGCGATCGATGCTTGCAACGCGCGCTTCGAAGATGGTGAAGACAATGGCAGGCAGAAAGCGTCAGACTTTTCTCAATTTGAGGAGGACTGGGAGCAACAATGACGTCCAAATAACACAGTCAGCTGCTACCGCCTGGTTACTGGGCTGCGTTTTACAGGCCATAGCTTTAAAGCCGCGGGTTTAGAACCTTATCTATCTCGCATCAATTTAAGGCCTAAAAATACACCCGACTCTGATCACTTCGTCGCCCCTGAGTTCACTTTACAAAAAGATACTCACTGGGCTCTATATGCCGCGTGCGTCGTTTGTATTCTAGCCAAGGGCCGGGCCAGTTGTTGGTATTAACGCCAGTCTTAGTCACGTACCAGCTATTGCAGCCTCCCTGAGTCCAAACGGTTTCAGCACTGCGTTCTTCCATCTCAGTACGCCAGCGCTTCAAAACATCGGTCTCAAGATCGAGGTACCGATACCCTCCTGCCCTCAGACGCTCCAGCGCGTCGAGTATGTAGTTATATTGGCACTCGTTTGAATAGGGCACTGAGCCAGAACCATGGTTAGTATTAGGTCCGTACATCATAAAAAAGTTGGGGAACCCTGCGACGGTGGTGCCCAGATAAGCCTCGGGTCGCCCATCCCAGACTTCGCTGAGTTCACGATCTTCAAGTCCCCGAATTTCCATGGGTGCAACAAAGTCTAAAGGTTGGAAGCCGGTGCCCCAAATAATAACGTCCGCCGGCCGCTCAACGCCTTGATCGTCAACCAGTCCAGTCGCGGTAACTCGAGGTGCTTTACCATGAACCAGTTCAACATTGTCGCGCTTTAGCGTTGGGTACCAATCATTTGTAAACAATGCGCGCTTACAGCCAATTTGATAGTCCGGCGTCGCCTTTGCTAACAGTTTAGGATACTCACCTAGCTCCTTACGGCGATAGGCATTGGACAATTTAGCCATGGGTTTTAACACCCAATGACGATTCGTGAAGCCGTAAGTAAGCATTTCAAAAACCGAGAAGAAAAAACGCCGACTCAAAGCAACCCGAGCAGGTAATGCGCGAAATAAACGCTTCTCCCACGCCGGATACTCGCGGTCAAATTTGTGCATGATCCAGGGTGCCGAACGCTGATAAATGTCGAGCTGGCCAGCCTGTTTTGCGACCTCGGGAACGAACTGAATTGCACTAGCCCCCGTGCCCACTACGGCCACACGTTTGCCCGCTAGATCACAGTCATAATCCCAGTTAGCCGAATGAAATGTCGGCCCCTGAAACTGCTCAATGCCTTCGAGATCAGGAATAGCCGGATTAGAGAGCTGCCCGCAAGCCGCAATGAGCAGATCAAAATTTCGGCTCACACCATCACTAGTCGTTACACGCCAAGACCCAATTGCCGCATCAAATTGAGCGCGCTCAACGCCAGTATTGCATCGCAGGTGCGGCCGCACCCCAAAATCATCAACAAGGGTGTTTAAATACTTTTCGATATCAGCCTGAGGCGCATAACGCCGAGACCAGTCGGTGCCAGGGGCAAAAGAGTACGAGTATAGGTGGGACGGTACATCACATGCGGCTCCGGGATAACGGTTGGCATGCCAAACGCCGCCAACCCCCTCACTACGTTCGAAGACGGTGAGATCCTTAACCCCCGCCTGAAGTAAACGAATAGCAGCACCAACTCCACCGAAGCCACCGCCCACTATCGCAACCGAAAAATCTTTAGTGGAAGAGTCGTAGGTCTGCTGATTCATTTCCAACCTTAAACTATGTTTTTAAACACGGTTGCCGCAACGACTGCCAAGCGTTTCCTAAATTCTAAAGCCGGCTATTAATATTATTGACAAGGTGCAGGGACCGATAGATTCAAATTGATTTTCACGATGTTGACACTGATACCCGTCCCGAGAGTCTAAAGGTATTGGAACCGCGAATTTTTGTAAACCTGATGTCAACACCCAAACCACCTCAAATGTACAACCAACCCCTCACGATTATGGCTAACGGCCAGCACTATCCTGACTTCTTAACTTAAGAATCTGCGCCTTGAGCTAGAATCGGCGCAACGCCCCCAAATGTGCCAGGCTTTTCTTTAGACACTATGAATCAAAATTGCCATCGCGTTGAAAGCGCTCTATTGTCTTATCAGGCTTGACGCTGCGGTTGAGCCAGCAACCCGTTCACCACCGTCAAAGATAAGGTGC
>CALKNZ010000103.1 GCA_938091995.1 uncultured Luminiphilus sp.
ATTGCCGAAAAATCGTCCTAGACTGTTAACGGCCGAGAAGGTGCAGCCTCTACGCCCTAGGAAATATCCGGGCTATCTCCAGAAACTGCTAGCAACCCTGGCAGGCAGGTAACAAACACGGGGGCATATTCAGGGCATAAAACAAGACTCAAACTCTGAGTGAGTTCAGACCGCGATCATTCCCGCCAACCGGTCGGCGATGATTCTTTCGGCATCCCCAACAACATTGCGTACCAATTCCTCACAGCTGGGAATATCGTCGATCAGCCCGCCACTCATACCCACGGTGACCATCCCTGCATCAATATCGCCGGTACTCCAGGCTTTTTCCTGATTAGCCCCCGAAACCAAATGATGTACCTGACCAAATTCGCCACCTGCCGCTTCGATGGAGGCAACCTCGTCTGCCACCACATTGCGATACACCCTTGCAGTGTTCTTGTAAGAGCGAAAGATCAAGCGGGTCTGGTTTTCATCCATTTCCACGACTTTCTGCTTAATTCCCTGGTGAATAGGCGCCTCCTGGGTGACCATGAATCGGGTTCCCATGTTGATACCCTCGCAGCCCAGAGCCAGAGCGGCGGCCAAACCGCGACCATCGGCAATGCCCCCCGACGCGACGACAGGAATCGTCAATGCCTGAGCAGCGGCCGGAAATAGCACAAGCCCGCCTACGTCCTGCTCTCCCGGGTGACCCGCACACTCAAAGCCATCAATACTGACCACATCAACTCCAATCCGCTCTGCCTTCAACGCATGGCGCACCGCCACGCACTTGTGAATAACCTTAATACCGGCCTCTTTAAAGCGGTCCATAAATGGCTCGGGGCTGCGGCCGGCTGTTTCAACGATCTTCACGCCGCTGTTGATAATCACATCGACGTAGTCGTCGTAATTGATTTCACTGGCCACCACGCCCACGGTCAAATTCACGCCAAAGGGTTTATCGGTCATGGCGGCACAACGCGCGATTTCCGCTTCAAGGCCTTCAGCGGTGGGTTGTGTCAGGGCCGTCATCACACCGAGCGCACCGGCGTTGGAGGCAGCAGCGGCGAGATCCGCTGTACCCACGCGCATCATGCCGCCACAAATAATTGGCGCTTCAATATTAAGCAGTTCAGTCACTCGGGTTTTCATTACACCAACTCCCTGATTATTTCGTTATGGCGTCCGAACAGTATAGATATGGCAGTTTTTATGTCAATTTATGGAATTAGGCGTTAATAACCGAGAAGTTTTATTTAGGGCCGACGCCATCAACAACAGTTGAAATTGCACGCAATGGTAATAGACCAGATCGACCTAAAATCGAGAATTTTGCGCCATCAATTTCCCTTAAACACTGGCTGCCGTTTCTCAGCAAATGCCGAGAGTGCCTCCTCGCAATCCTCACTCACCTGCATACATTGCTTTTCCCTTAACAGACCGTAATCAAGAGTTGCATCGACCGCCTGCCGCAACAAACAGTTTAGTGTTTGCTTGGTACCCTCAATGGCCATCCTAGGTCCTGTGGCAAGCCTTTCAGCCTTCGCATGAGCCACTTTAAGCAGGTCAGCTGCCTGCACAACATGGCGAATAAGACCGAGCTCCTTAGCTTCTTCCGCCGTCAGACGATCACCAGTCATCAGGAACTCCTTGGCGTTGTGCATGCCTACAAGCAGAGGCCAAATCGCGGCGCCACCGTCTCCTGCAACATATCCCGCAATAACGTGGGTGTCGGCAAACACAGCCTCCTCGGCAGCCACAACAATATCGGAGAACAGCGCTAGAGTAGCGCCAAGTCCCATTGCATAACCATTCACTGCCGCAATAATAGGCTGGGGGACTTCGAGGATATCGAGGATTATCTTTCTGCCCTCCTCGACCATCGCATCAGTCTGCTGTGTATTCATCGAGAGCCCGTGTTTGAGGTCACCCCCCGCGCAGAAAGCCTTACCCGCACCGGTCAAAACCACGGCCCGAGTCTCTTTATCTCGAGCGATATCCGCGAATACCCAGGATAGCTCCCGGTGGAGCAGTTCGTCAGTGGCATTAAGTGCCTCCGGACGATTGAATGTCACCGTCAGCACGCCGCCCGAACGCTCAAAAGCAATATGCCGATACTTTTCGTAAGCTGTCATGCCGCTCCTCCAAAACAATGCACTCAACTTTCGCCTATGATGCCCGACACCCCCATGTCTTGTTGAGTATTGCTGCGGTCTAAATCGCATGCCGTGCAGGCCTTCGTGCGGCCGATAGCCTGCGCAGATTGCCTTCAAAACGCCTACTGATGTTCTGCCTAAATTAACACCCCAGAAGTGCAACCGGACTCTAGACTAGAGTTCAGGCTACAAAATCAAGGTCGGCGCGATGCATACAGAGTTCTGTGATGAGGTAGGCAATGAAGTACCTATCTTCGCTTTTACACACTGCCGTGATGTTGTCGTGGCTGTTAGTAAGGCGGGAGGGATGGGCGTTTTGGGCGCTGGATTCATGGATGTTAACCAGCTGCGCGAAGAACTTGACTGGATTGACGCTCACATTGGTGATTACGCCTATGGCGTGGACGTCGTCATCCCACAGAACTATGTGGGCCGCGATGAAGACGAACTAACCGAACTGGAGCTGGAAGAAAAACTATGGGCGATGGTACCGGGAGAACATCTGGCCATGGCCCAAAAGCTGCTGGATGACCACGGTGTACCCCCATGGCCCGAGACCGGTCGCCCGAAAATATTTGGGTGGACGCTGCAAACGGTTATGCCCTGCCTCGAGGAGGCACTCTGTAGGCCCAAGTGCCGACTCATCGTCAATGCTCTAGGCACGCCGCCCGCTGATGTCATAAACCGAGTTAAAAGCAGCGGACGGCTCATCGGTGCGCTGTGTGGCAAGCGCAAACAAGCCGTTCAACATCGCGACGCGGGACTGGATTTTGTCGTAGCACAAGGAACGGAAGGTGGTGGACACACGGGCGAAATCGGCAGCGTAGTGCTGTGGCCGGATATTATTGATGCTGTCAGCCCTCTACCAGTTCTGGCGGCAGGTGGGATTGGAAACGGCCGGCAAATGCTGGCCGCCATGGCAATGGGCGCGGCCGGGGTTTGGACGGGCTCCCTTTGGCTAACCGCGGAGGAAGCCGACGCCCAGCCCGCCCAAAAAGAAAGCTTTTTGAACGCTGCTGTAGACGATACGGTTCGCACCAAGGCATGGACGGGCAAACCGGCTCGGGTGCTGCGCAATGCGTGGACTGAGGCATGGGATCGATCAGATACGCCAGACCCCCTACCCATGCCGCTGCATGGACTGGTCACCGCAGACGCCATGCGGCGCAGCGAAGCCTACGCGTCGTCGGGCAGGACACAGCAAGTAGCCATGAATATTTGCGGACAGGTAATAGGTCAAATTAATGACATCGAATCTTGTCGCAGCATCATTTACAGGATGATCACTGAATACCTTGATGGACTTGAGGCGCTGAATCACCTAATGCCGCCAGAACTGCGGGAAGACCCGTAGCATAGCGTTGCTGTTGCTGTTGCTGCCGCGTGAGCGAAAAGTTCGGCAATACAACAGTTACTGGTCTTCCTGATGAGTTAACTCGCCACAATAAACACGATAGCTATTGCGAGACGCTGCCTCGAAAGACGGTACAAACGGGCCTTGCCCCTACTAAGCGCACCGCTCGCCAAGTAAGACGCCCAAACGCCTTATACCCTCAGTAATCTTATCCTCCGTCATCTGCGAATAACTTAGACGCAGCGTATCAACCCTAGGATCAGTAGCATAAAATGATTCACCAGGCACATAGGCGACGCCAATATCGTTCATCGCATACACCACCGTCTCCGTTGCGTTTACGCCAGGCGCCTCAACCCAAATGAAGTAGCCGCCAGAAGGTCGTGTATGAGTAACGCCCGATGGGAAGTATTGGCCAATCGCGGTGAGCGCGGCGTCTCGCCGGGCCCTGTAAACTTCTCGCGACTTGCCCAAATGCTGATCGAGGGGGTGGTCCTGAAGGAAAGTTAATGCCTGATACTGCGCGACAGTGCCCGCCTGAAAATCGGTGGCCTCTTTCAGTACACGGTATCGCTCGATTAGCCTGTCGTCTGCAATCACCCAGCCCAGTCGAATACCGGGACAGAGTGTCTTTGAGAAAGAGCCGAGATAGATGACCCGGCCGCAATCGTCAAAACTCTTGATTGCAGGAGGGAAAGCCCCATCAAAGCGAATCTCGAAGTAGGGACTGTCTTCAATGATCATGACGTCATAACGATCTGCCAGTTGAACCATTTGGCGACGGCGATCCGTCGCCAGCGTGATTCCAGTGGGATTTTGGAAATCGGGAACCGTATAGATCAACTTCGCCTCGGGGTGCCGCCTCAGCGCATCCTCCAGCGCATCCATGCGCATACCGTGGTCATCGATTGCCACTGAAACATACTTCGCAGACAAAGCACCGAAGGTATTCAAGGCGCCGAGGTATGAGGGATGCTCGACAATAACCGTATCCCCTTCGTCCAGATACAACCTTGCCGCATAGTCTATGCCCTGCTGGGAGCCGCTGAGAATGAGAACATTATCTGCGCTGACGCTGATCCCGGCGCGAGGCATCCACTGTGTTGCAATGAAATCACGCAGCTGCGCCACACCGTAAGCACCGTCATAGGCCATTACAGTGCGACCATAAAGATCAAAAGCCTTATCAGAGGCCGACCTGAAGGCATCCAATGGATACAACTCAGGAGCAGGAGCGCCTCCGGCGAAGGAAATCATTTCTGGATTTCGCGCCGCGGCAAACATTTCCTTAATAAAATCTGAGCCATAGCCTTGCATTCGTTTCGCTTCAGCGACCATTTAATCTCCCCCTGCTGTGGTTTTCAGTAAGACCTAGGTAGGCCAAGTACATGCTGACCGATAAAATTTAGCGTCATCTGCTGCGTCAAAGGCGCCAGCCTGAACAGCTGCACCTCACGCCACCAGCGCTCCTGATGATATTCCCTCGCGTAACCCGCGCCACCATGAGCCTGTAAACTGTGATAACAGGCATCGATCGCCGCCTCTACGGCGACGTACTTCGCGGTATTTGCGAGCGCGGTGGCGTGCGCCGATTGATCACCCTGATCCTCCATCGCGGCAGCCTGTCTTACTGTGCACCATGCGGACTCCAGTCGGGCATGGGCAGCAGCGAGAGGGTGCTGCACCGCCTGATGGGCACCTATCGGAACATCAAAAACCACACGTTCACTGGCGTAGAGAACCGCGCTGGACAACGCTAGCCGGGCCAGGCCAATAGCGCCGGCAGCGACCAGTAATCGCTCTGCATTGAGCGTTGGCGCCAAGCTTGCAAACCCCTTGCCCAAGGTACCCACCAATGCCGACTCCGGAACAAAGAGGTCCTCGATAAACAACTGATTTGACTTGTAATAATTGAATCCGTGCTTGGGTATGGGGGTGTAGTTCAGGCTTTCATTGGGCAAATCGATAAGAAAAAGACTAAGCGATCCCGATTTGGCTGCTTCTTTACCAGATGGCGCTGTCTTAGCGACAAGCAGCAGGGCGTCAGAATTATCGATATTAGTGATAAACCATTTATTCCCGTTGATACGGAAACCGCCACCCTCAGCCACGGCGGTCGTTTTAATGTTGAAGGAGTTAGTACCCGCATCGGGCTCCGATAACGCGAATGCGCAGATCTTCTCGCCACGCGCAAAGGGCGCCAAATATTGGTCGGACTGTAGCGTGCTTGCGCTCTTTACTAGGGTCAATGTTCCCAACAAGCCAAAGAGATAGCCCAACGCCGGACCTCCACCCCCACCACCACGACACAAGGCCTCCATGGCGAGACATAACTCCGTCATGCCTTGACCCGAGCCGCCCATCGTCTCTGGAACCGCCAGCCCAAAGAACCCTTGCGCACCCAACTCGTCAACAAATTCCGCCGGATAAATTTCATTTTCGTCGCATTTTCGCCAGTACTCAGGACCAAAAGCTTTCGCAACTTTCTCAGCGGTCTCGATGATCATTTGTTGTGTATCAGTAATAATTAACATCAGCTTCCACCAAAGGCATCAATACCTGTTAACGCCCTACCTATCGAGAGTTTTTGTATCTCATTGGTGCCTTCGGTCACCATAAAAGGTCGAACCGCTCTATACATATATTCAATGGGGAACTCCTGTGTGATGCCATTGCCACCATGAATCTGCATGGCGCTAGCAACTATTTCGCAGGCAACATCCGTGCTGTACCACTTACACATAGCCGCATCTACATCTGAGCGATATCCGCGATCAATCGCATCGAGGGCTTTGAAGGACAATAATTTTCCAGCTTCCAACTTGGTTGCCATCTCACCCAGCATCGCGGAAATCAACTGATGCCCGGCAATGGGCTTGCCAAATTGATGTCTGTCCACCGAATATTTCGTGGCCTCATCGAGAGCAGCCTGCGCGACACCCAAAGCCATTAGAGCAACAATAGGCCGAGAGCCCGCTAGTGAAACAAACAGCGTTTTCATGGCCTCACCAGGAGCCACCATCAAATTTGTTTTAGGAACCCGGATATCTTCAAAGATCACCTGTGCCGTGGACTGGCTGTTCAGCCCCATTTTTCCGATCTCTACTGTTTTATACCCATGCTCTCGGTCTACTAAGATTAACCCTAAACCACCCACAGGATCGTCATTGAAACGCGCCAACAAAAAGATGAAGTCAGAGTAACCACCGCTGGATATCCACAATTTTTCGCCGGAGATAATAAAGTCATCACCCGACTCCCGCGCCCTGCAGGCCACTGCAGTCACCTGAGAGCCGGCGCCTGGCTCAGACATACCAACACAGCCCAACTTCTCAGCACTGAGCACAGCTTTGGCATAGTCATCACGCAGATGATCAGGCACATATGGCAGTAGCTTTCCTACAATCATTTGGATTAGTGCGGTAACAGCTATATCCGGCGATACTCTGGCCAGTTCAAACTGCAGCAGTCCAACCGTAAAAGTATCAAGTCCGAGTCCACCCAGCTCTTCGGCCACAACCCCAGCACCCACCCCAAAAGGCAACATCTCGCTTTGCAAGCGAAGCGCAAGCTCCCGAGGAATTAGCCGATCACGATACTCATCGGCTACGGGTTTTAACTCCTTATCCGCAAATCGACGAAATGTATCCACCAGCAACTGCTGCTCTTCAGTGAGAGAAAAATCCATTAGGCGTTGTCCTCAAAAAAACGTCTTTTTTTAGCGCACAAAATTAACCAACGGCTAGGCATATCAAACTTCCAGCGGCGCGCCACATCAGTGAAATCCGGCCCATCACAGGTAGTCTCGGTAAACAAAGATGGGTAAATTTCCATCAAAGCATGCCCTCATTTTTTACCGGCAATTGCAGCGAGGATCTAAACCCCTCCCGCTGATAAATCTCCAGGGGTATCGGATTTCCCCCACCCTTGTTCGAGGGCTTTATCGCCGTAACCATCAGTGTCAAAGTACTGCCAGCTGAGAGGCGCACCGCTACAGGCTGCAAATCTACCTCTACCAATATGGGGTCCGATGCCTCCTGTGAGGAAGCAAAGTTACTCTGGTTTAGCCAAGGCAGGCCGAGGTAATTTACCGGCGGCTTTGACTGCCAGCGATGGGATACTTTTAACATTGCGCCACTAACATAGCGCTGCTGCCCATCGTTCAAATCGACAGCCAGAACAATCGATATCTCCACATCACTACTCAGTGGTGATAGCCAAAGTGATGCCAAGGGATGACCTGTGACCTCAAGATCCTGACTCAGGGGCAGCGAAAATCTCTGGGTTGCGCCATTTATGGGCAATCCCATGTCTGTTAGGTATGGAGAGGCATAGCATTCAGCAGGGGCAGCAACGCTGTCTCCACAAAGGCCCTGTCGGAATGTCCCGTTATTACGCTGGAGAAAGTGATGATTCAGCGACATTGAGCTGCTCACAGATCCATGCTTTATCTCTACCGAACTGCCAGTCGGCAGCATTTCTGCGCCCAAGTAAAGTTCCAAAGCTTTACCGCCCATAGCTGTCCACGTTTCAGCTTGCTCCCACCCAACCCCCACTCGGTAGTAGCGGATAGGCGGCTCATTCATGATTCCGTTATCCATGCCTACTAACCAATAATCAAACCAGCGCAACGCTTCACCAATCAGGTCAACGCCAAAGGTCTCGCCATGGAAATAAGGCCCCACGTGCAACTTTTGGGGTCCTCCAAAGTTTGTGTAGGCCAGCAGTTGGTCTTTAGCATAAGCATCCCACCACCCTGCAACGTGATAGACCGCCACTGATTGATCTTCGAGGGTCAATCTATGGGACCAGACACTGTTTTCTAAATGCAATGACTGCCCTGTTTCTGTATCGAGGGTATCTCTAAACAGTAGAGGCCGGATTTGCGCACCTAACGGTGTGTTCGCCCGATGGTCTGCTCTCGCTGCTCGCAACTGGACCACACCCGTCTCACCATCAACTGCAGCGACCCCAGCACCATCGGCGCCAAAATCAACTCGCTCTCGAATGGTTTGCCATGCCAGCTCGAGGTCAGGACGATAAATACCATTATCAAAAAAGGTGGCGTAGTGGTCATATTGGGCTTTGCCAACAAACAGTGCCTTCAAGTAAGGCGAAGCTTCCACCAACGCCCAATATTGTACTGAGCCCAACCAAGAGCTACCGATCATGCCAATGTGGCCATTACTCCAGCTCTGAACACCAAGCCAATCGACGATATCCCGGACATCAAGTGCATCCTGAAATCCCAGCCAAGTCGACCGACTACCAAATGAGGCACCATAACCTCTGGCATCTGCGATGCAGACTGTGTAGCCACGCTGAGTGAAGCGCCGTAATGGTTTCGATCCGTTCAGCCCAACGCCCACCTGCGGCAACTGGGAGGGCTTCGTCGCAGCAAAGCGGCGACCGTAAGGTGAGAAGCGGAGCACCACCGGGTGGCGGCGCTCCAGCTCCGCGCCGCCAACACCACGATCGGGGATGGGGATATAACAATCCAGCGCGATTTTTGTCCCATCCCTGACCGGGACGTACTGGCTAAATCTTGACCAACCACCCGATTGCTCGGTCGAAGCTGTTAGACATGCGGCGAAGAAACCCAGCGCAGTGACTAACAATAACGGGAGGGTTGGTTTGAACAACATCCTTGGCTGGCCTGCAGCCCCAGTCAGTACTCGACCAGGGCCTCGCGATCGTAGGCTTCGCTGCTCAGCCGCCGAAATTTAGTGTCGCCCTGATGAAAATCGTTCTAGGCGGCTCTAAGTACCCAAGAAAGTAGGTACCAAACCCCTGCGAACTCCCTAAAATTTCCTCCTCCGTCAGGTTCTTACCGATCAGAGAAACACTCCACATATCGTTTCGTCCGGCAATACCAATATGAGCATCAACGCGAGTATAAGAGTCCTGCATCATTAAGGGGTCGATGGTGCCTTCAGTCAGATAATCATCGCTGTAGGCAATCGTGAACCCTCCGGTCAGATCCATGCCGGCAAATAAAGGCGCGCGCAGATCGCCAAAGAACGTCGCCTGCATATCAGGGGCATAAGGCAAGGATTGGCCGCTAAGATCACAGACTCCTGTTGGAGATGTGATTGCACTGTTGCAGTTACCCTCTGTAAAGTTATCGTACTCCGCATCGAGCAAGCCGACAGATGCGCCTAAAGTCAGCCACTCCGCTGCTGACCAGCGGGCATCCGCCTCAATCCCTTGAGAAATTGCCTCAGCGGCGTTGGTAATTCTGGGTCGAGTAGAAACAACACCATCAACGATCTCCACGTCAAAGGAATTGACTTGTAAGTCATCAAATTCCGTCCTGAAAATCGATAGGTTCCATTCAAAGCTGCCGTCAGACGACCGTGCTTTGATTCCAGCCTCGAGACCCAGGGCACTCTCATCGTCATATTCCAGTTGGCCACGCTGTGCGCTGGTAGAGCTAGAGAACCCTCCCGCCTTGGCACTATCGCTCGCCTTGGCGTACAACATCGTCGATTCGCCAAGGTCCCACTGGGCCGCCAATTCCCACATGAAATTACTGGAGCTACGACTATCTCTATAGCCATCCAAGTCAGCGCTGGGACACAAGGCCGCTGCCAACGGCGGCGGTGCAGGCACCAATGTCGCAGATCCAATCAACCCCAGGTTACAGCGGGAGTCTCTGAAAACATCCTTTTCCTCATCGGAGTATCGGCCACCCCCTGACACTCTGAAAGTGTCAGAAAGATTCCAGGTCGCCTGGATAAATGGTGAAAACAATGTCGAATCAACCTCGAAAATGCCAGTAGACTCCAAGCCAACTCCGGGACCAAGAGCGCCCTCACCATAGATATTGGGCTGCGCGTTCCTGAGTGATGTATCGTGGTAGTAAATACCCGCAATGTAATCAACCGTATTGTCGCCCTGAGAGCTTATACGCGCTTCCACGCTGGTTTGCTCGTAGTCTTCATCGATACCGGCGTCGAGAATGTTGAGCGTTGTTGTATCAAGGTCGAGTGAGATGTCGTACTCAAATTCCGACCTTGCAACCAGGACGTCAATGCGATTGTTGCCCAGTTCCCATTCGAGACCCAGACTGTAGAGGTCATATTGGCTCTCTATACCGGGCTCGGAGACAGGAAGAATTCCGAAAATATCGATAGTCGACTCATCTGCAGCATGCTGCCAATTAAGGACGCCATCGTTGGGCTCAATTAGCTGTGATACGCCACCGTAGATCTCCCCCACGCTCAAAGAAGATTCGTACTCAGAAGTCTCAAGTTTACCGGTCACTGTAACGCGGTCAGACACATTCCACACCGCGTTGAGGCGCACCAGCATGTCTTCCCGGGTGGACTCTGCACCGTTGACATTGTTAACCATAAACCCGTCATAATCCGACGCACGCACTGCAGCCCTCAACCCAAATGAGTCTGTCAACCCGCCCCCAGCCGTGGCGGTCACCCCATAACCACCATACTCAAGCTCCGTGTCCGCCATAATACTGGCCTCAAAGGGGTCGCCTCCCTCATTGCGACGCGTCAGTACACTGATTGCACCGGCGGTTGAGTTGAGTCCGTGTACCACTGACTGCGGGCCCCGCATGATTTCCACACGCTCGATATCAAAAAACGGGTTTCGGTATTGTCGACTTCGCGGCAGATAAACGCCGTCGATAAACATCCCCACCGATTGCTCAAAACTTCTGTCCTGCCCCGCGCCTAAGCCGCGAATGTTTACAGACTGCGCCGTAATACCGTAGCCGATAATGACGTTGGGGACAGTGCCCGCAATATCCTGAATGTCGGTCATGTTGAACTCATCGACAAATTCACCCGAGATGGCCTGTATCGACACAGGGATATCCTGCAAGGTTTGCTCTCGCTTTGTCGCCGTGACCACCACCTCTTCCAATACAGCCATAGCGGGCGCAGCAATGCTTCCCGTCACCAAAGCCGCTACTGCGAGGCTAATCAATTTCTTGTTTTTTTCAGTCTTCATCATGGCTCCCCAGATCATTTTTTGAACATATTGGGCTACTACGGTTTCACTTCAGTTCCGCTTTTAGACTGAAGTTTAGGCTCAGGCCTCTCAAAGCAACCATGTCAATTTCGGAAGACCATCCGTCACTAGGGCGCCATCAGACCGCTCAATTCTGGTCTAGCCTGAACACAAAAATCTAGCTTTCTCCACTGACTCGATAGTCCTGCAGTGCCTTCAACGCGGCTTCTGGTACCCCAAGCACCCTAAGGTAGTCGCGAGCAGCGGCCCCCTCCACCGAGTCAGCAGGTTCCCATGAAGTGTCACTGAATCGAGGGGCAGGTGCGGGAAACCATTGCCCTGACTGTTCAAAAAAGGCGTGACGAGCCTGAAATTGAGGATGGGTTCTCGCCTCACCATAGGTGAGCATAGAAGATACGCAGGCATCGCCGTCATCAAATACGGTCTCCCAGAATGCCCGTGAGTGACTCTCGAAAAGCTCCGCAATAACGGCTCTCTGCTCGCCCCAACGCGACCTTTCCCACTGATCCAGATCGCTAAAGAGGGGATGATCTGTCAACTTGAGCTGCGCCAATAGACAGGCGTAAAACTGGGGCTCAATTGCCGCAACCACCATGTAGGCCTCGTCATGAGTGCGGTAGGTGTCATTCCAAGGCGCACCACCGTCTAGCCATCCCGAGCAACGTTGATCTGTTAACTGCCCTGCTTGGTAAAAGCTTTGGGCATAGGTAGCCAAGTAATTGGTTCCCTCAGCGATAGCCCCATCAATAACCTGCCCTCGCCCATCGCGAATCGCGGGAATCAATGCGCTAGTAATACCCGAAGTCATCAGTGCAGCGCCACCCGCAGCGTCCCCTAAAAGGGTCGGAGGTGCCATGGGCGCCTCAGCAGATCTACCCGAATGAAAGAGCGCTCCGGTGGCGCCAATGTAGTTAGGGTCATGCCCCGCCCGATGGGCCCAAGGTCCGGTTTGACCCCAACCCGTCATCCGGGCATAGACTAAACTAGGATGATTATTGCAAATCACGCTGGGCCCCAGCCCCAGTCGTTCCATAACACCCGGCCTATACGACTCGAGCAAAACTTGGGACCGACCAATAATTTCACGCAGCAGCTCGACGTGTGTTGGAGATTTTAAGTCAAGTGGTTGCCGCATCTTACCGCGCAGCAAAGGATCTACTTCATGAACATGAGCCGACGCCTCAGCAGATTGATGACCCGGTCGCTCAATCACCAAAACACTCGCCCCCAAGTCAGCAAGCATCATTCCACACAGCGGACCCGCGCCTAGTCCGGCCATTTCTACTACTCGAATACCTTCCAAAGGGCCCATCGATTCGATCTCTTTAATTTTGAAATTGATCCACCCATTATTGTTCTCTCTATTGACAGATTCACGTGCTGATTTAAAAGAAAGAACGGGTTGAACACTTGTTTGCCGATTTCGACACCCCTGAGGGTGAGCAGTTAGATACTGTGATGAGATCAAGTGCGCAAATCAAAACTAACATGACGAAACAAAAAGTCTCGCTAAATGACCGCTACACTCAACACGACGGCTTGATCCATTTACGGGGCAGTCAGGCGATGGTGCGCCTACTACTGTTGCAGCGGCAGCGAGATTTCGCTGCAGGCCTCAACACCGGGGGCTTCGTTTCGGGCTATCGCGGCTCACCGATGACAGCGATTGATGAGGAACTCTGGCGCGCCGGCGCGCTCCTCCCGGAAAACCACATCACTTTCTGGCCAGGCACCAACGAGCATCTCGCCATGACCTCGGTCTGGGGGACCCAGCAAACGAACTACTACAATGATGGGCTCTACGACGGTGTTTTCGGCATGTGGTATGGCAAAGGACCCGGCCTCGACCAATCCATCGATGCACTCCGGCAGGGCAACTGGCACGGTGCCGATAAGCATGGTGGCGTTCTGATTTGTGTTGGCGACGACCACAACATGACATCCACCATCAACAACTACAGCTCGGAGCTTTTGTTCCAAGATCAGTTTATGCCTGTACTGTATCCCTCCGATATTCAGGAGGTCATCGAGCTCGGCTTGCTCGGCTATGCTTTGTCGCGGTTCTGCGGCGCTTGGGTGGGCTTTAAATTACTGCCAGAGACCATTGAAACATCCGCTACCATCAGCGCTGATATTGACCGAACCCGCATTACGCTGCCCCATTTCGAATTTCCAGCTGAAGGTGTGAACGCCTTCTTGACCGACTCAGTTTACGAGCAGGAAGCCCGAATCAAACAATACCGGCTACCCGCCGCAATCGCCTTCTCCCGCGCCAATGCATTGAACTACGTCAGCCACGACTGCGAAAATCCAAAAATCGGCATCGTATCGATGGGCAAGAGCTGGCGGGATACCTTGCAGGCGTTACAGGACCTTGGGCTCGATCAGCCTGCGATGACCGCGCTGGGCATTAAAATCTTAAAGGTAGGCATGCCCTTCCCCTTTGATATCGATACTTACAAGGAATTTGCCCGCGGGTTAGACACAATTCTTATCGTCGAAGAGAAGCGAGACTTACTCGCTACTGGCTTCCGCGAAGCCTGCTACGACATTGCCACTGAAGAACGCCCCAAGTTGGTGGGCAGGTTAGATTGTCAGGGGCGGCCCCTACTGCCCAATGACCAACCCATTACGACCGACCACATTACAGGTGCCCTGGCGCGTGTCATTGATTTAGGCAAAGTATCCACAGCACAATATCGGCTGAAAAAGCTGACCGATGCGGTCGGTCGCTCCAGCAAACTCGATCCGTTAGGCCTACAACGAATACCCTATTTTTGCTCGGGTTGTCCCCACAACACGTCAACAAAAATTCCCGAAGGCAGCCGTGGTCAGGGTGGCGTCGGCTGCCATTACATGGTGACCTGGATGAATCGGGAAACCTACACTTTCTGCCAAATGGGAGGTGAGGGTATCACCTGGATCGGCCAGCAACCCTTCGTAAAAACACAACATATTTTTCAGAATCTAGGCGACGGTACCTACTTCCATTCGGGGTCATTGGCGGTTAGAGCCGCCGTCAGTGCAGGTATTAATATTACCTACAAGCTTCTATTCAACGACGCCGTTGCGATGACCGGCGGCCAACCCGTCGACGGCCAGCTTCAAGTAGATCAA
The DNA here is from genome assembly GCA_938091995.1 of uncultured Luminiphilus sp. Lineage (GTDB taxonomy): Bacteria > Pseudomonadota > Gammaproteobacteria > Pseudomonadales > Halieaceae > Luminiphilus. The sequence goes on from CALKNZ010000103.1 coordinate 14,608, forward strand.
ATTAGCCATCAAGCCTTTCACGAGGGTGTACAGCGCATTGCGGTTGTGTCCGACGAAACGGAGAAATATCGCTCGGGGTATCAATTTGCACCGGGGACAACAATCCACCATCGAAAAACACTCGACACAGTGCAGCGGGAATTCCGCGAGATCAAAGGGGTAACGCTGATCATCTATGATCAGACCTGCGCCTCGGAAAAGCGGCGTAGACGTAAACGGGGAACTCATCCAGACCCCGCCAAACGTCTAGTTATCAACCACCGCGTCTGCGAGGGCTGCGGAGACTGCGGCGTCGCCTCCAACTGTACTGCTATTCAACCTCTCGAAACGCCCTTCGGCAGAAAACGCACAATCGATCAATCTAGCTGTAACAAAGATTATTCCTGTGTAGAAGGTTTTTGCCCCAGCTTTGTCACTGTGGAGGGCGGGCAGCTTCGGGGCAAAAACCAGGCCTCAGACGATTGGGCGCAACTGCCCGATGCTATCCCGCACCCCAGTTTCGAACCGCTGCCCGACAGCAGAAGCTTTAATGTCCTCATTACGGGAGTCGGCGGAACCGGTATTGTTACCATCGGCGCTGTACTGGGAATGGCGGCACACATTGATGGCATCGCGGTCAGCGTTGTGGATCAGCTGGGCTTTGCGCAAAAGGGCGGCTCCGTCGTAACTCACATTCGCCTCGCAAAAAGCCGGGAAGATATCCACGCCCCCAGAATCAACAGCGCTGCAACCGATACCTTATTAGCCTGCGACATGCTGGTGTCCGGCCACGATAAAATCAATCCAGTTCTGGATACACAACGCACAGCGGGTGTCGTAAACACGGCCAGCCAATTCACTGGCGACTTCACACAAAATGCCGACCTGGGCTTCCCTGTAAACACGCTAGAGTCTCGGTTGGTCAGCTCAACTAAGAAAGGAGCACTGTCGCTACTCCCCGCATCACAGCTCGCAGTGTCGATTCTCGGAGACACCCTCGCGGCCAACCTCATCGTTACGGGCTACGCGTGGCAAAAAGGCTTACTGCCCATTTCCAGAGAAGCCATACGCAATGCCATTGAGCTCAATGGCATTGCCGTCGCATGGAATCAGAAAGCCTTTGAATGGGGTCGTGCTTTGGCGCATAAACCTACACTTGTCGAAGAGTTGCTCGCTCGCGATACCTCTGCAGTTAAGTTTGTAGACGTTAACCGTGCGCAGCCTTTATCCGCGCTGTTGGCGGAAGAGCTTATTGCGTATCAGGACCAGGCCTATGCACAACGGTACACACAGTGGCTTTCCAAAATAGACCAACACATTGATCAGACTATCGGGCTAAACCAAGAGCTGTCAGATGTTATTGCCCGCTCATTGTTCAAACTTATGGCCTACAAAGATGAATACGAAGTCGCACGCCTACACAGCTCACCAAAATTTCTTAAGACCCTTGCCCAGCAATTTGACGGCGATTATCGGCTGGTTTTCAATCTGGCACCACCGCTCCTATCCAGAATCGATAAAGCAACGGGAAGGCCCCAAAAAGTTCGGTTTGGTAGTTGGATGCTGCACGGCTTCAAGCTACTCGCCACCTGCAAGAAATTACGCAATACCCGCTTTGACCCATTTGGCTACACGGCGGAACGACGACTGGAGCGCCAGTTGATAAGCGACTATCAACACTTGATCGAAGGCTTGGTAAAAAATCTTACACCCGATAAAAAAGACTTATTCTCACAGATTGCAGCGCTTCCACTCTCTGTACGGGGCTACGGCCATATCAAGCTAGCATCCATCGACGGTTACCAAGAACAACTTACAAACTTACTCGAAGCTTGGAGCATGCCGATTGCCAAAACCGCAGCCTAATTGCCGAAGCTGCTCAGGGCCTCACAGGGGATCTAAGGTTGAGGCGGCGCACCGTTATCACAGTGGGTGACGACATCCTTTTTCCAACCTGCTCGCACTGGGGTAACTTCCGAATCGCGACTCAAAGCGGTCAAGTGACCAAAGTATTGCCCTACAAGGTCGATGCTGAACCTTCACCCATTGGTCAATCACTACTGGATCATGCCGACCCCAAAGTGAGGGTCGCACAACCGATGATTCGCGAGGGCTACCTGAACAATCCGACTGCGGAGTCGAACGGTGCACGAGGTACCGAGCCCTTCGTCGCTGTAAGCTGGGACCAAGCCATTACCCTCGCCGCCGATCGGCTTAAGGCTTTCTGGAGAGACAGTGGTCCCAACAGTATTTATGGGGGGTCTTATGGCTGGGCCAGTGCCGGGCGTTTTCACCACGCGCAGAGTCAGATCCACCGCTTTCTGCGCCTAGGAGGTGGTTATGTGTCATCCGTCAACTCATACTCAGCGGCCGCTGCGGAAGTTATCATCAAACATATTTTGGGCTTCCCGCTCCTTGCGCTACTTCGAGAATCCCCCTCTCCAGAGGAAATAGCGCAACACAGCAAAACCATGATTCTGTTCGGTGGAGCAGCCATAAAGAACGCCCAAATCAATGCTGGGGGACTCGGCCGCCATTCCGCCAGAGCGCAATTACGGCAACTGCGTGATGCAGGAGTCCGTATCGTCAATGTCAGCCCGTTAAAAGATGACACTGTGGCGGAGCTAGAAGCGCAATGGGTACCCTGCCGGCCGGGCTCAGATACTGCGATTATGCTGGGCATGGCCCACACGCTCTACATCGAAAACCGATACGATAAACACTTCATCGATGAATACACGACCGGCTTCCAAAGGTTCGTTCCCTACCTAACAGGCGAGACGGATGGCGAGCCCAAAACAGCACGCTGGGCGAGCGAGCTGTCGGGAGTGCCAGAAGACCTTATTGTTGATCTCGCGCGAGCCGCTAGCAACGCCCCAAGCCTGATCAGTGTGAGCTGGTCACTCCAACGACAACTATTCGGCGAGCAAACCTGGTGGATGGTCACCGTACTAGGAGCAATGCTGGGATTTATCGGCAGACCTGGAGCAGGGATCGGGTATGGATATGGCTGCATCCACAACATGGGTTTTGGCAGCAGAAAGATTCCCAACTTCCGGATTGGCGCATTTGGCGAAGAAGTCGGAGAGCGCATCACCGCTGAAAACCACTTTATCCCCGTAGCACGACTCGCCGATATGCTGGAAAAGCCCGGGCAGAGCTTCAACTACAATGGTCAACGATTAACCTACCCAGACATAAAGCTCATCTACTGGGCTGGCGGCAACCCCTATCACCATCACCAAGATCTTAATCGTTTGCGCCGCGCTTGGCAGAAGCCACAAACCATTATTGTTAATGAATCGTTTTGGACCGCTACTGCAAAGCACGCGGACATTGTGTTTCCGATCAGTACTTTTTTAGAGCGCAATGATGTGGGGGGTAGTGCCTACGATGAGTATCTGACTCCCATGCATGCCGCGACCTCACCTTTTGCCAACTCTCGAAGTGATTACGCGGTGTTTTCCGCTCTTGCAGAGAAACTGGGGTTTGCGCCTTCATTTACCCAGCATCGCGACGAAATGGCCTGGGTGCGGTCTCTGTATGAGGAGACAAAAAGTAATGCGGCCGCGCAGGCGATCTCACTTCCGAACTTCGATGAATTTTGGCAAGGTGAGCAAATCAGTTTTGGAGATCAACTCCCCCGCGCTGAATTCATGCTCGAAAAATTTCGTCAGAATCCGAACGCTCACCCATTGAGAACCCCTAGCGGAAAAATCGAGATTTTTTCTGAGAAGATTGACGCCTTTCAGTATCCAGATTGCCGGGGCCACCCACGCTGGTACGATCGAGACGAATGGCTGGGGAACCCATCCCAAAGGTACCCGCTGCATCTAGTGTCAAATCAGCCCAAACACAAGCTCCACAGTCAACTCGATCATGCTCGGTCAAGCCAAGTTTCAAAAATATCTGGCCGGGAAACCCTTCGCCTCAACGCAGCGGATGCAGTGATACGCGGACTTAAGCAAGGTGATATTGTCAAAATATTCAATGCACGAGGCGCTTGTCTCGCCGGGGTGCTCATCTCAGAAGCCATTATGCCCGGCGTTATCGAGTTGCCCACAGGAGCTTGGTTTGACTCCCAAAAAATTGATGGTGAGACACTTGAGGTTCACGGCAACCCAAATGCACTGACGCCTGACATGGGCACTTCCATGTTGGCTCAAGGTTGCTCTGCGCATACCTGTATGGTCGAGATCGAGAAATATGACGCCCCCCTACCGCACCTGAAAGCATTTGAGCCGCCCGCTACAATCACCCACCCACCAACGGCCTGAAAGCCTCTATTTCACTCGATGAGTTGTTTAGCACTCCCGAAAACAATATAAACCACTGCCCCAAACACACTCACGCTAGCAGCGAGCAACAGCACAGAGTCGTAGGAACCCGTGGTGTCCACCAACCATCCCGCCGTCGCAACTCCAATGATGCCCGGCAGCGTACCAAGTGTGTTCATCACCCCAAAAACAACACCACCAAATCGCGGCGCAATATCGAGCACATTCGGTGCAGAACCGGAGTAAGCAAAGGCCAGCAATCCCAGTGCACCGCAAAGTGACAGTAGCGCCATCTCGGGTGTCGTCACAAAACGAGTTACGAGCAAAAAAGCCGCCGAACCCAACAGGCCAATGGTCTGCATCATCTTTCTGACGGTGGTAATGTTCCACCGTCGAGAAATCAGACCATCAGCGATCCATCCGGCAACATTCATCATCACAAACATGGCCGCCCAGGGTGCCATGGTGTAGATCCCCGCGCTGCCAATATCGAGCCCATGAACCGAAGTAAAGTAGCTGGGCATCCACGACATGAAGACATACAAACTCCAGCTGGTGCAAAAAAAGGTGACTAACAGCGCCCAAATAGCTGGCAAGGACCAAATGGTTTTCCAGGGAATCGGGGCGCGGTCTTCAGAAATCACACTACCCGCCAACAGAGCGCGCTCACTGGAGGATACGTTTGGATGCAAGTCGGGACTCTCATGAATAGTACGGTTGAGCCAGAGCGCATAAATGAGGCCCGCGCCCCCAAAAACGTAAAACACTGACTGCCAGCCAAATCGCGCAACAGTAAAACCGGTCACCAACAACGCAGCGATAGTACCCGCTATCGCGGCACTAGAATAAATAGAGACCGCTCTCGATCGCTCATTTTCCGGAATCCAGCGCCCGAACAAACTGAGCACCGCTGGACTGAGAGGCGCCTCGCCAAGGCCAAGACCTATTCTGATCAGAATGAGCGCAAAAAATGAAGCCGATGCCGCAATAGGTGTCAGAATAGTAAATATTGACCACGCTACCATTGACCAAATTAAAACGCGTTTTCCGCCATACTTATCGGCCAGTACTCCTCCAAGAATTTGCGCAGCCATGTAGCCGATAAAAAAAGAGGATAATACGAAGCCTTTCTCCGTTTCACTCCAGCCCAGCGTTTCTTGCATCGCAATGGCCGCCACAGAGATGTTGACTCGATCTAAATAAGCAATGAAAAGCGCAAAAAAACTTGCCAGAACCAAACTGTGACGCGCCTGCATACCGCCTCCATCTGCTTTTCTTCGCACCCTACCCCGTGACCTATAGGGCTCTTTAATAGAACACTCGCATCAGCACAGGGTCAGATCATCATTTTTTTATTTTCGAAGCCTGTTTACCTTGACCAAATACACACTACGGGTAGATAGCAATTTCAGCAAATATCCTGTCATTCAACTTTCGGAGCTTGCTTACCTGTATGGCGACGGACATGCTAAGTGTTCACTTGCCAAGCGAATTTGCGTTATGGATTCAGCGACTCTGTTTTCAAAATCCTACTCAGAGGCCCGTGAGCGCTTTCTGGACGCAGCCAATGACTGCGGCTTTAGTATCCACTCTCAGGTGCTGGACATTTCAGGCCCGGCTGGCGAAGAGCTGGCCATGGATTTTGCAGTGGGTGGGCCGGCCGATGCCGCTACTGCATTAGTTATTGTCAGCGGCACCCATGGTCCAGAGGGCTATACCGGATCTGCCTGCCAATTGGGGTTTCTCACTTCACCCGAGTTCCGTGAGCTGTTCGCGAACCACCGCATCGTTCTGGTTCACGCCCATAATCCCTATGGCTTTGCATGGACCCGAAGAACCACCGAAGGTAACGTGGACCTGAATCGCAACTATGTTGATTTCAATCAGCCGCTGCGAGGCAACCCAGAGTACGACGCTTTACACGATGCGTTTGTGCCGCGAGCAATCGATGACCCGGATGCCAAGAGAGTGCTCGAGGATTATCGCGAGGCGCACGGCCCAGTGGCGTACATGGCGGCGATGCTGGGCGGTCAACGGACTCATGCCGATGGCCTGTTCTATGGTGACACCAAGCCTGCTTGGTCTCAGGAAGTCATGGTGGCTGGACTGAGGCGCTGGCTGAAGGATCAGAAAACCGTCTTGCTCATTGACATCCATACAGGGTTAGGGCCCTACGGCGTTCCTTATCTTGTTCACGGTTATCCTGAGAATGACCCGCGCTTTAGTGTCCTCAATACCCAGTTTGGATCAGCAATGCGCTCGACAGCCGTCAAAGAAGCTTTCGATGAGGATCTCCCCGTTGATCCGGAAGGGCCTATTGTTCTAGCAATGGATTGGATTCTGCCGGACAAAAAAACCTATGCCTTTGTCATTGAATATGGCACTTACCCTCCCGATGAGGTACTGGGCGCTCATCAACAGGATAACTGGCTTCATGCCTACGGAGATTTGCAGTCCGAACAGGGCAAGGCGATCAAAGAGGAACTGCGCCGAGTCATGTATCCGGAGTTTGATGACTGGAAGACCATGATTTGGAACGAGGCTGAAGACGCCCTGCATAAATCAGCAAAGGTATTGAGCGGTTAGGACGCCACACCCAAACCATGCAAAATTTGGGCTTTGGCACTTTCCGCCAGAGCCCTGCCATCGAGTGTGTCTGCAAATCGATACCACTCAAGCAACATACCGTCAGTAAGAGCCACCAAGACCGCCGCCCGTTCCTTGATCGCGACTTTGTCGTCAAACAGGCCAAGGGCCTGCCCTTCAGTCGCTATGCGGTTCATCTCCTCATGGTAGCGGTCATACATCTTACGAACATGTTCCGCTACAGCCGGCTCCTTACCCATCGCCTGAAGGGAAACCAGTATGGGGAGTACCAGCAGCTCCTGATTTTTAGCGCCGGTCTCCGCACACCAATCGACAAACATGCTCAATTGCTCTACCGGGCCCTCACGAGAAGTTCGCATTTGCTCAAAAATCTCTGCATACAAAGCTTCGGCATCGTCCAACAGTGCATGGAGCAAAGCCACTTTGCCCTTAAAATAAAAATACACTGCACCTTTGGTGAGCCCAGCTTTTGCAGCTATGGCATCGATAGTAGCGTTTTCGTAGCCCTGTGATACAAAAAGTTGCAGAGCAGCAGCCAGCACGTGCTGAACACTTTGCTCTCGTCGCTCCTCGTTACTGCGTCTGGCTGGCTGCATGCATCAAACCCCGCCGGCGCGTCGCTCTGACGGGCAACACCCGAACCACTTCCTATAGCTACGGGCGAAGTTACTGCAGTCGCTGAAGCCCAAATGATAAGAAATTTCGTTAATCGACTTACCGGAATGGGATACCAGCTCCGCCGCCAATTCCTGACGCGTCCTTAGAACAATCTGGTGATGACTCAGCCCCGCTTGCTGCAGTGCAACTTTGAGACGGCAATCCTCCATACCCAACCATGCGGCGATGTCCCGCCTGTCATAAGCCCCCATGGGCAAAAGCTCAAAAAGTGCCACTCGAATCTGAGTTTCGAGATCAACAGAGCCCATGAGCCGAAGATGATCGAAAACCTGGCGCTCACTTCGTCTTGCGAGCTCGGCATTACCACCCGCCAATGGCTCATCCAACACAGAAGCGTCAAAGCACAAGGCGTCAATGGCACTTCCAAACTTCAGCGGGCAGCGAAAATAGTGTTCATAATCATCCACAAAACCCAAGGGCGGCGGTGAAGAAAATTGCACTTCAACGGGAGCAAAGCCGGGCGAAGAGACCATTCTCAGCATTCGGACCCAGGTAGCCGCCCAACCCGAGAGCCGCGCAAGGCGCGCCATAGGACTGTCACCGGCCTCCTCATGGCAGTGATAAACAAGCATCGCTCTGCCATTAACCACATCAAATGACACCGACTTGTTAGTGGTGACCCATGCATAATAACGGGCTAATCTGGTACAAAACTGTCTAAGTGTGGGCGATGAAATAAGCATCAAACCGTAGCAGTGGTAAGTTGTGGCGTGCACATTCTCCGCAAATTTTAATCCAAACAACGGCCCCAGCTCCGAGCTCACTGCTCTAGAAATAATTTGCGATAGTGATTGGATCGGCACACGTTCAAAGCTCTGAGCCAAGGCCTCTGGAGCCACACCCGCCTCCATGAGCACGCCGTGGGTATCGACACCCAGCTTGTCGAGTGTTGTCGCAACGCCCTGAATGCTACTCATTGAGACGGATTCCCCTGCGGGAAGTGCCGCTGCCGAAATTACTTGCCTCATTTCATCCCCCTGTCTCTATTCTTTTATCACCTCTACCATGCAGGTCGTCGTTTGGCCTCGCTCACTTTCACACCAGAGATTCAACAACCATTTTTCCCCTCGCTCTACTTCATCAATAGCGACAACCTTACCCCGAAATAAAAGCGTATCCCCCACCACATTGAAATTTAGCATCTTTAGCGGCCCTATTTTTTTAAATCGTATGCAAGACCCAGCCCAGTTACGCACGAGCCGCTCGAACATACCCATAAGGAAAAAGGTATTAGCGAAAGCTGCACTGGCACCGGCCGATTGCGCCACAGCAGAATCATGGTGCATGAGTGAAAAATCTCGATTGGCCCCTGCTTCCATAACTAGCCGCTGTAAGGTAATAGGAATTTCAATGGCAGGTAGCACGTCTCCAACCGCCGGAGCTTTGGCAAGTTTCTCGGTCATTTGGTCACGCCCTGTTCCACATAGAAGCGGAAGATATCAAGATTAGCCACCGCAATAACCTCTCCCGATTGCTTAGTATAGGTATCTTCCTGCCTAAGAAATGCGCCGGGGCCTACTTTCAGCGTTTTGCGCTGAATATCGATTAGTCTGCTAACGCATCCAACCACGTCACCCGGATACAACGGTTCGTTAAACTCGACTTCCATACTGGTGGCAAAACTTTTATTACAAGGCGCGGGCACATTAAAGATCACCGGTATCTGTATTTGGGTGGGTTCATCGTCGATAGACTTCGAGGAATCTCCGGGTGACCAGTAAGGCGCTACACCATAGCTAAACACCATCGAAGCGGGCGCCACCAGATCTGGAAAACCGACGGCACGAGCAGCGCCGACATCGGTATGAATTGCGCAGTCAAACTCCTTGGGCTCAAGCCAACGGCGGATACTGCCCGGCTCAACAGGGTCCGGACCCCACCATTCACCAACCACCGTGTTGAGGCATGCCTCGGTCTCCTCCCAGCTGCCCCACAACCCCCAGCCGACGTCGCTCATAGACTATACCGGTCTAAAAAAAGGCAGGGTGATGTCCTCGGTAATCGAGCGAAAGACCACCTCGACCTCCATCCCAATGGCGACGTCCTCAGGCTGGCATTCCACTAGATTGGTGTGCATGCGGATTCCCTCAGGCAGATCTATCCACGCCAAAATGATCGGCAAATCCTCCACAAATTTTTGCTCCACACCCTCATAGGTTACGGAATACGTATAAACCGTCGCACGCCCGGAGGCTTTAATCCATCCCAAGTCCTGACTCCAGCACTCCGGGCAGTCGCGGCGCGGATAAAAAATATTGGCATCACAGGCATTGCAGTGCTGTATGAGTAAAAGTCCCTTTTTGGTCCCATCCCAGAAGGGCTGGCTATAAGGCTGTATTTCGGGCAACGGCTTTTTATAGTCGCTCATCGTGGCTTCCTCCCAAAGACCGTGGTGCAGGTATTCATCACGGAACCACCGGAAGTGGTCAGAATCGCGTGTTCACATTGATCGACCTGACGATCCCCGGCCTCGCCGCGCAATTGGCGGACGCTATCGAGGTAGAACGCCATACTGACGCCACTGCCTGTATGTCCTCTTCCAGTGGCATCGCCCATGGTCGTGCAGGGCAAGTCGCCTCCGGGACCACAACGTCCCTCCGCCCAGAGCTTTGCTCCCTGTCCGTCCTCGCAAACGCCATAACCCTCGAGCGCGCTACATTGCGTATAGGGGTAGGCGCCATAGATCTGCCTGAGGTCCATATCGTGGATTGACAGCCCAGCCTGGGACAACGCGTCGCGACTGGACTCGCGGTAAGCTTGGCGGTGAAACACATCCTCGCGAAGCATGGGTGTAGCACTCATAAAACGGGTGCCATGTCCCAATTTGTAAACCGCCTTATCACCTAACTCCCGAGCCTTTTCCCATGAGGTGACCACCATCGCTCCGCCACCATCTGCCAGCAAATTACATTCCTTAGCCTTCAATGGTGTGCTAATCAGGCGAGAGTTCATAACGTCGTCCAAGGTTACGGTTTTACCATAAAAGATAGACAGCGGATCGAGGGCGCCCCAGGCCCGTAAAGCAACTGTCACAGAAGCTAACTCTTCCTCCGTTGCACCGGTCTCATACATGTAGCGCTGAGTAATAAGACCCATTGACCCGTTAAAACTTACGCCATACGGATATTCAAATTGCTTATCGAGGGGTGCGGTAGCAAAGAAGTTGATGAGGTCCTGAGGCGGCATATCGGACTGAACAGTGGTGTGTGGAATCAGTACGTAGTCTACCTGACCGCTGGCGATGTGCTGCTCTGCCAGCCGCAAACAGTTGGTTGTGGATGCGCCCCCCGCATTGCAAATTGCGATGTCGCGACAGCCTTTCAGGCCCATGACCTCGGGAATTTTTCCCAGCGACATATCATTTTGCATTGAGGGCTGCGCCATCGGATTATTCGAAATGACAGCACCGATAAGATTCTTGTCTATTCCCGCATCACGAATCGCTCCCATACAGACATCCAGCAGTATGTCCCAGCGCTGACGCTCAGGATCACGGCGCGTAGGCACCTCCGCGATTCCTACAATCGCGAGACCAGATTTTGTCATTGGCTCCCTCCTCTTTTTTTTTTAAGCCAGCCAGTGGTCAGGGTTTATGCGTAATCGGTATGGCTGTACTCCGCGCGGTCAACTAAATCGAGATTGTCGTCAACGCTGACAGCGAGGGGGCGCCTCAGAGTCACGGTGTCGGGATCTGTCGGTACCATGAACTCCCACAAAGTTGGCGGTACAGTTGCACCGCGGCACTTGCGTCGCACTGAGTCCCAGTCATCTGGGCACTCGCAACGCAGCTTCGATTGTATTTCTGTCGGCTCCAAGCCCGTTGCTTGAGCCAGCACATCGACCACATCGTCTATAAAACCTGACCGTGCAGATTCAAGTGACGCCGCTCTAATACCTGCGTCTAAAAGCAAATCCGCTGCAGCAACATCGCCAAACCAGCGCGCTACCGTAGGCCCCCGTATGGCGAGTGACTGCCGCATGTCGTCCTGCTCTTCATCGCTAGTCGCCGTCATCCAGCCCTCGAGGCCCAACCGGTGAAAATAGAGCTCCTTGCCAAAATGCTTCACCATGCCCGATAGCGCTTTGTCGCTCCCCTCTAAAAAGGTTGAAAGTAGGCGCCATACTGCACATTCCGCCAAGAACGCAGTGACGAGGAAATCACCCCAGTTCTGTGGAGGAAGCGACAACGCCTCAAGATCATGTAATTCGCTAGGTTTGCGACCAAACTCAAGCTGGTGCTCGGGCAGTCCAAGACGATCTTCCAACAGCCGAAAAATCGCCCGTGTATGGCCCAGGCTGTCCTGCCCCATACCCGCGAATGCTGTGCAATCGGGGAGACTGCGGCCATTCAGCATCACTTTGATATACCAGTGCCCTAACACCCAGTCGGTATCGGCAATACACAGTAACTCCTGCATCAACGCCTTGTCTGTTCCAGACATCTCTCTCTCCCACTCGCTGCCCCGAACTACTGCCCGGGAAGTTTGTCCTGCCACTTCATCCATCCAAAAACAGCCTTACACTGATTACACTGCATACTCATTTCCGACACCGTACCGCCAAAAGGATTCGAAACACGCGTGCTCTCCGACCCACACCAAGGGCAAGCGACGGTCGCGTCGTATTGCAACCCGAACAACTCTGTCAGGCTGCTAGAACGATCCTTGCTGCTATCGCGCCCCTCAGCCACGGCTTAAGCAATCCCGATCATGTCGTTAACCGAGATCACCGGTATCACCTCGGCACGAGGACAAATACACATTTCTACCCAGGGTTTTTCCGAGTACACCATCCTTGCCTGGCCAACCGCTGCAGCCCTGTTTGGCGCACTGACAGAGCCCAAATGAAACAGGGGTCCGTCAAGCTCCTCCCGTGCAAATACCTCAAAATAGTCCCAGTCCATGGTATTGCGCGCTGTTTTTTGCGTGACTAAACCCACCTTCTGCTCCTAGATGCAATAACCATGTTCACGTGCAATAAGTCGAGCCTCGGGAACGATGTCGTCCCGGCTCCATTCGTGTTGCCACTCAACGCTCACTTTGGTGGAGCGCACCCCCGCAAGCGCGCCAACCGAACGCTTGATATCGTTTTGGATCAAATCCCAGGCCGGACAACCCACGCACGGGAACACCAACCCAACATCGACATCGCCGTCTTGTGAAACCGTAATTCTTCGGACCATGCCCATATCAGGGAGGCTAACGTTCATGTGCGGATCCATCACACCATTGAGGACCTCAGCCACGGCGCCTTCGGTTACCACAACTGATCACCCCATTCTTCCCGCTGCAAACGCTCGTAGCAGGAGGGACGCATCGGCCCACCAGACTTGAACTTGCCGATAGCACGATCCCAACTGGTCTCTTCCCATTCCCAATCATGGGCTCCTGCATCAAAGGTCATTGGGTAAGGCATATCGGTAATACGATACTCACCGGTTTCTTCGTCCTTCTCTGCAGGCACCTTGAGACCGACCCGGTCAGCAAAGTCAGTCGCTGACCGGAGCCATTTATTGCGCATGGTGTCGTTACTCCACGCGCGGACCTTGTAGTTCAGCTGATCCGGGTATCCCTTTAAATCGTCCGGACGTCCGTACCAGTGGTAACCCCAGGGAAAGATCCAGCGGACGGCATCTTCAACCAGCTCTTTAGTCTCATCGTTCTGATTGAAATAGAACTCCGTCCACATCGCGCCATGACGAAAATGATAAGCCTCCTCAAAATTGACTTTTTTTAGCGTCCGCCGATAGGGCGCAAAGCTGCAATTGAGCTCGATGTCCCACGTCGTAAAACGACCAGCTCGATCCAGGAATGCCTGTGAAACCACAAACTCTGCATAATTTCTGACAGGAAACTCCATAATGGGCAGCGACCAGTATTTTCTTGGATCCGCCTCAAAAGCGACCTTCTGCATATCAAAACCAAAGCGCTCAAAGAGCATGCCCTGTTGGTGGGCATGTCCAACTTCGTCCTGAATGGTTCCACAGATCGCGACTTTGGCCCCGATATCTGGCGCAACTCTGAACGCGGTGTAAGCCCACGTCAGCACCGTCACTTCAGACTGCGCAGCAATCTCGAGGGTTCGCTCCAGAATTGCGCGATAGCGGGGCGTCAACTCCTGCATATCCTCGATCAATTCGCCCGCGTGTATGCGTTCTAGTAGCGCCTGCTCTTGGGGATCAACCGCTGTCATTGGCTGCGACATTTCTTTTCCTACCGTGGCTTTTTAAAACATACCTACTATACGGTATGTTTATGAAGTGGATTTGTCATTTCAGGCAAATTTTCAGGGCCCTACCCCGCTTCAAGCCGCAGCTTAATGGCCTTTTTGTCTACTTTTCCAAGGTTGGTAAGCGGCAAAGCACTATCAAATTCAATGGACTTTGGGGTTAGCAAGGGGCCCGCACTTTGCCTCAGAAAGCCAATCAGCTCTTCCTCTGAGCACTCCCGGCCTGCTTTTAGCACCACCACCGCGTGCACCCGCTCGCCCCACTTACGATCCGGCAGTCCAACGACCGCCGCAATATCAACGCTGTCATGCGCCATCAATGCCCGCTCCACGTCATGTGAATAGATATTGAAGCCGCCGCTGATAATCATGTCCTTAAGCCTATCAACGATAAACAGAAACCCTTCTTCATCTATAAATCCCACATCGCCGGTATGAAGCCACCCCGACCGCAGCGCTTCAGCGCTAGCCTCGGGGCGTTGCCAGTAACCCGCGAGGAGACTTGGCCCCTTAACGCATATTTCACCCACCTCTTTCAGGGGTAAGGCGCTACCGCGAGCATCAACGACCGACACCGTCATACCGAGAGTCGCTCGCCCCACACTCTCAAGCCGCCTACTCACCGATGGATTGTGTTCCTTGTGTGTCATACACGTAATATGAATGCTCTCCGTTTGACCGTAGCACTGGTGTAAAATAGGACCGAAAAGGTGGAGGGCTTCGCGAAGCCGCTCCGGTGCGATGGGCGCCGACGCATAAATAATGTGCTCCAAGTTGCTCAGATCTCTTTGACCAACGCCAGGATGATCGAGAAGTCCGTAGATCATACTGGGCACTAGAAAGAGTGTATTGACGCCCTGATTCTCAATACATCGAATCACCGGCTCGGGCGAGAACCTAGGCAACAGCGAAACGCGTCCGCCAAGCATCAAAACTGGCAGCACTAGAAATCCCGCAGCATGACTGATCGGTGAACACGCCAAAAAATGCGGCTGTTCGGGAAACTGCCACGCAGCTCGCGCAATCTCAGCAGTCGCCCCCATACCTCTCTGTGTGTGCATGACCCCCTTAGGATCACCCGTGGTACCACCGGTGTAACTAACCCATGCAATATCTTCGCTATTTTGTTGATCATCCAGCCAAGGCCGATCAACTAATAAATCCCCCAGATACTCACCAAAGTTTGCCCGGGAAAGCGTGATCACGGCCAGCTTGGGGAAGGCGTCGGCTAATCGGGCACCCCACTCTGCAAATGCTGCAGAATCAATGACCAACAGCTTGGCTTGGGAATCATTGACAACAAATCGCTGCTGATCCAAAGAACCCAGAGGATGAAGGGGCGTGTAACGAACGCCCGCGCGCAGACAGGCTGCCATAACGGCAAAAGCATCTACACAATTACTTGCAAGCTGTGCCAATCCATCGCCACGCTCTAGCCCAGAGGCTCGCAACAGACTGGCAATACCCTCAATACGCTGTCGCAACGCGTGACCGCTGTAAAACTCCCCCGTTACATCAGCGACCGCGACTGCATCACCGATATCAGCCAAAGCTTTATTCAATAAATCTGTGTAATTAGCTGATGCCACAACCCATCCGCAATTGCTCTGCTCTTATTGCCACAGCCTAAGAAGCAGTTCGTGCTGATGTCGTATCAATACCGGCAAGATTGTTGTGTTTTAGGATTCGTCGTTGAGTGCGACTTTAATGCGGTAGGTCATCGGTGAAAGCCCCGTCCACTTTTTAAAGGCTCTTGAAAAATTTGCAGTGTCAGAAAAGCCTGTAAGGTAAGCGATTTCGTTCACCGGTAAACCCTTTGTCAGATAATCCTCAGCCAACAGCTTGCGAGTTTCATCCAGAACCTCACGAAAGGTAGTACCCGCCTCTTCAAGACGGTTGTATAGCGTCCTAGTACTCACGCACAGTACGCTTGCCACAGCATCTTTTCCAGATACACCAGTGGGCAGTAGTCTCACCAATTCGTTGCGAACCCGTGCTGGGAAATCAGCTTTTTCCAGCTTAGCTATATATTGTTCGGTCAGCTGGTCATAAGACTGGGCGAGCTGTGGATCTGCACCAACCAAAGGCAATTGAAGCAGTTGAGGGTCAAAAAATATCGAGGTCTCAGGCGCACCAAAAAGGACCTCGCATCCAAAGAAGTCCTCGTAGTGCGACGCCTCATCTTCAGGGAAAGGGCGCGCCAAAGACACAGTGCGGGGCCGAAATTCGTTCTGACTTGCTATGCGAAGAATAGTTACGAAGATGGCGGCAATGCCATCTTCACGGATTGGAGGAAACGGCTCTGGATTATGCGTCGTCCAGCGCAGCGCACATTCACCGACCTCTTTCACCAGAGACATCACATCATTGGTAGTCACCACAGAGTAGTAACGCACCATTTTTTCAAGATACTCACCCATTGTGGCGCTGCAATAGGCAGCTACGCCCAAGCTGTAAAAAGTGGTGGGATGGATAAACTTCGCCAAATGTAATCCAAAGGTGCGAGCCGAGGCCTGCGCTTCAATCGCTTGCAACAAATTTCGAAAAGCGCCGTCAGCGATCCGAGTATTAGGGTCAAGCAGCGGCCCTACCTCGATACCAGCCTCTGCGAATAAGGGCTCAGGTTCAATACCTAAATCCTCCAGCGCTTGCCAGATAACGACACCTAGGGGACCAATAGTCGAAAATTTCTGTGCGATCATAAAAAGGTTGGAATGTACTTAGCCAGTATTCGATCCCCTCATCATCCGCTTTTTGTCTGATGAATCAATCCCCGATTACCTATTGGCGTAGTTGAAGGCACACAGGATGGACCAAAAACTTTAAAAAAGACGACCTAATTGCACGCATGGACACGTGCCGCTTGGTGAGTGCACTGCTAGGCTTCCACCCTTGGGGCGACTAATGACTGATGTCGACGATAATGGGGGTGCCAGCAGAGATTCATGAAGACAATATTGCAAACCCAAAGAGATTTCGAAAGCCGCGTTGGTAAAACTCTGTTTGAGTCACAACCTGTAATAATCGATAGCGATCGAATCCAAGCCTACTGCAAGAGCCTCGACCAGCTTGACTGGTTCCATTTCGATGAGGACCAATGCCACGAGGCAGGGCTCACCAACATAATCGCGCCAGGCTCGCTGACCTTTGCTTTGGTACACTCTACTTTTTTTCAACATATCGAATTAATAGATCTTAAAGCGCTTTTTGTGGGCAGTGATCGCTTTCGGGTAGTGCGCCCAGTCACGGCAAACGATTTGGTAAAGCTACGAATGGTAATCGCTACTGTCGAAAGTAGACAGGAAGGCTTCCGAGTGGCCTACCAATTTGAGTGGCAAGGGGCTAACGAGGCCGACCCAATATCCAATGGGATGTTTCTTGTTCGATACTGGCCCAGTTAGAAAAACCTTATCAAGCGGGTTTATGGCGTGATAGGCGATAATCATTTGCACCGGCACTGCCTTCTGTTGAGATGGGCGTGGGTACGTCATGCCGAAACTTGATCGCTATTTCAATATTGCAGAGCTCACAAAAGCGGCCCAAAAAAACCTCCCAGCGCCTATATTTTCATTATCTTGACGGGGGCGCTGACGACGAATGGTCCCTGCGACGAAACACCAGTGCTTTTGACCAGTGGGAGATAATTCCATCCACTCTCACCTGCATCACCAAACCCACTCTCAACACTCGGCTATTTGATCGCGATATCGCATTACCTTTTTTCCTGTCGCCCACCGGTATGTCGCAGCTTTTTCATCACGATAAGGAGCTAGCGGCTGCGCGAGCAGCGGGCAAGGCCGGTACCTTCTATGTCAATTTTATGGCCTCAGGTAGTCCGCCTGGGCTTACCCTCTTAGCACTGCACGAGTAATTGGTGCTCAAGACCAGCATAAAGGTGAACATGAATTTTTTGGTATTCTTCACTGGATGTCGTACTCAGGAATGCCGCTACCGAAGGATATTCAACGATGGACACCACAGCCCATTTCAGCTGGCCATGACCGATCACCAGAGCACTGGTTTGGCTGCTAAAAATAACTTCACCACCCGTCTTACTAATGATCGGCACTGCTTCCGCAGCATAACGCGGGTAAGCTTACCCGCAGAGCCCTGTATCTTTGCCATCGCTGTATTGGGGAAACTCTCTGAATTTGAGCAGATTTAGCATGGGCATAGACTCCCCTTTATCATTTTCTAACAGGGCTGCTATTTGTTCTCTTCTGGGTGGTGTTGCCACCAATTTCTCCATTGCTTTTAACGTCAGTCGAACATCTCACAGGCTGAACTCAAAGTAGTCGCTGAACTGGCCAGATCACCCGCAGCCAATCTGGTGGAACTGTGCGCCAGCAAATCACCTAGCGAGTTGGCATCAGCCTGTGTCATATCGCCCTCGTTTACGGCCTCTTCGATAGCGTTCTGGGCCTGTGTGATCAAAAACCTTATCTGGCGACTATCGGTGCTGATGGCGGCACTCTCTGCGGTTTTATCAAGCGTGCTGGCATTGGCAGCGCGCGCACCGGCAGCGCAGATAGCGTCACGAGCCAAAAGATCCAGCCGGGTTGGCTTAAAGCGCGCTATACCTCCAGTGACATCCGGCGTTAACTCGGGGTAAAGGGCTTTACCCACGGCGCGCCGCAGCGGCGAGTGGCCGACATAAATACTGCCGTCAGCTGCAACCACGCTCATTGCCAGAGAATCCTCCCGACCTTCGCTAAAGTAGCGCAGCTTGCCCGTTTGACGGTCCAGCAGCCCCATACCCACATGCAGCATAATCGTTCTGCCTAGAATTTCTTTGCCCCCCCCTATCATCACCACCACGCCGTTAGCCGTTACCGTCGCGGTTAAGCCATTGGATTGCACATCGACATTGGCGTAGCCATCAAAGCCGTTGAGTTCTGCGGTCCAAGCCACCGCTCCAGAATCACCATGATCAATAACCTGTAATACGTCGTTCTGGGTGACGGCATAAAGCTCGTTATTGTCGGGCGCGACGGTGATTGAGCCCACCAGTGGCTCCCCAACATTGACTCGCCAGACCTCATTCAGTTCGGGGTCCAGT
>CALKNZ010000104.1 GCA_938091995.1 uncultured Luminiphilus sp.
TGAGAAAAACCAAGACCCCTGGAACGCGCTCGCTGGTGCGAACTGGCAGATCTCACCCAAGTGGGGTTTTATGCTAGAAGCCGGCTTTGGGGGATCTAGAAAAGACGTTATTGCGGGAGTCACGTTCCGGTTCTGAGCATCTCCCTACCGCGGCGCAACTTAGGGCTGTAAAGAGGCTGTCGCGTCACTTCACAAACCCGTGTTTGGGCACAAACCACCACCTCTATTAACCCGCCAATGACGTTATCAATCAACAGGCGGCTTTTACCCTGCGCCAAGAGCACAGCGCTGGCCATCAGTCGAATAACACTCGGCACACAGCCTATTTTTGCCTATCGCAAAAATAGCTATGCGGAAAACACCCGTTTTAAATCGAAGCGGCCGTTGCTTGAAGGCAGGGGGCCTGACACTTAGGTTAGGCCTAGGTTTTGAAAAATCCTTTTGCACAGTGGTTTCTTCGTGACAAGTCGCGAGGTACACCACCTTGCCCCGGCTGGCACCAAAACCAGACAGCCACCTGCCGCCATACCAAGCGGTAGTTTTATGCTGCCACTTGCCGCCGAACCATGTTGACTGACCAGCCACAACAGTACTCCCGGCATAAAAAACCCGAGTCGGCATATGATTCCGACTCGGGCTCTTATTTCACCGCCTGACCATTGGATTATAAAACTGGCCAAGGGGTTATTTTAGGCAGGAAGCTTCCTTAGAAGGCGTACCGGCCCTGCAAGTACCACATACCACCGTTGAAGCCAAACGGGCTGTCTTCAGGGTAGAGCTGCCCAAGGCCACCGGGATTAGGTGTCTTGTCTGGATACTCGTCAAACAAGTTATCAACACCGGCCGTCAGTTCAAGGCTGTCAGTGAGTTGGTAAGATACCTGTGCATCTACCAGGGTAGCGGCATCGACATCATAACCATTGCTGGTAGATTTCCATCCGCCATAGTAATTGGCGCGCAGCAGCGTGCGCCACTTGCCCTGAGTGTGTGACCAAGAGACATTGCCCTTCACATTGGGCAACAGGTCTTCCAAGGCTTCCACACGACCCTCGCTGATTGGGTTAATGCTACCCCGATCTGTAACCTCGGTATCGTTGTAGTTGAACGCGACAGTAATCATAGAACTTCCACTCATTAAATCGAAATTCATGTTACCCACGAGATCAACGCCCTTTGTGCGTGTGTCAAAGCTGTTTGAGAAAAAGCGGAACTGCGCAAGATCGTCAAGCCCTAAAAACTCCTGCCGATTGATAACGCCCGCTTGGTCCAGACCCGTTAGAGCCTCTCCCACCGTGCCATAGTCTGTACCACCGCCGGTGTAGTTCAGTGCAGCAAGGAAATCAACATTGGCGCCCAGAGCAATACGATCTTCTACATCAATGTCGTAGTAATCAATCGTCCAGGTCGAGTTACCAATATCAAAGCCAACGCCAAACGAGAAGTTTTCTGCCTCCTCTGGCCCCAACTCAGGTCGGCCTGCGCCGCCGTTGGTTGCTGCGATGTAATCTGCACCAATTTGTCCTGCCGGTGAAAACAAGGGCAGTGTCCCCTGATCAACCAAAGTACCGTTGACGTTCTGAGTTGTCACGTTGGTAATGTTGGCTTGGCCTGCAGTTGGAGCGTGGAAGCCGGTTGAGAAAGCCGCACGAATGCGAAGGGCATCAGTGACATGAAACAGACCGGCAAGCTTGTAGTTGGTCGTGTCGTCAAAGTTACTGAATTCTTCGTAACGAACCGCAGCCTGCACCGTTAAACGATCGGTAATGTCAGTCTCGACATCCACGTAGAACGCCGTGTTGTCCTGCTCTGCCGAGGTGTTATTCGGGAAGCCACCAAAGCCGTTGGAACTTGATGAGAACCCTTGTGAAGCCAGTGGGCCCAAAGCATAAGACGCTGGATCTCCGGCAAACAAGTCAAACTCTTCCTCACGATATTCAGCACCAACCGCTATGTTGAGCTCAGAAGCCAATCCAACCTCAAATCCATACGACAAATCAAGATTGTAAACGGTTTCTGTTTGCTCTTGCCCCCCGGGCACAAAGTCTCGTGGCGTGGCTGGACCCAACGAGGCGTTGATGGTGTTTCGGATATAAAAATCGGTTCGGTTTGATCCACGCTGAGCGCTCAGGTCGTAGGTAAGGCCTGAGCCCACATTAAAAGATCCTCTCGCACCCACTGCAAAAGCCATATCTTCGTTATCACCACCAAACCGCGGCACAAAGCCCGCAGGGATAGATTCAATGAAGGAGAAGCAGTTGGCATCGCCAGAGACTGAGGCCAGCAAACCAGCATCAGGAATCACGCCCCCTGAGCCGCCCAATGGAATACCATCGATACAGCTGTCACCACCGTCCATGTCACCGACAAGAACTGACGGCACACCCGTATCGCTCGCCATCCCAGTAACCGGATCCACTGTCGGACCCTTGTAAACACCGCCACGCTGGCCGCTTGGACCCCCTACTACGTTGCGGTAAAAGAAGCCGCCAGTGACTGAACGCTCGGCGTAGTTACCGAAGGCATAAATTTCCAGATTGTCATTCACCTCAAACGCAGCATTCAGGAAGAGCTTTACGTCATCGTCGATATCGGGCTGGCCCCAGTACTGAGGTGCCTCACTGGTATAGGTATTAATCGCCTGAAAATCGGACACCGGTGAATACCCATTAGCCGCAGCAAAAGCAACGTCGTTTCTGACCACTGATCTCACAGTGCCCTCAACATCTCGCATTTCACCGGTAATATTGACGAAACCGCGATCACCCAGAGGCAAGCCTAAATTGGCTGCGACCATGTAGTTGTCACCATCATTCTCATAGGTCGAGCCGTAACGCGCGACGACTTCAAAGCCCTCCGCATCGTCTCTGAGAATAAAGTTAAGAACTCCTGCAATGGCGTCAGAACCATACTGCGATGAGGCGCCATCACGAAGAACCTCAACCTGCTTCAGCGCAAGCGAGGGAATTGAAGCGATATCTACGCCCTGAGCGCCGTCAGAAATACCGCCACCCAAGAAAGAAATGATTGAACCACGATGACGGCGCTTGCCGTTTACCAGCACTAATACGTTATCAGGCGATAAACCACGAAGATTGGGTGGTCGAGTAATGGTCGCCGCATCGCTGATTGGCTGTGCGTTAATATCAAAAGAGGGAACCTGCGTGCGCAGCATGTCCTGCAAATCGGTGGAGCCGTTAGAACGCATTTCCGTGCCACTGATCACGTCAACTGGTACCGGTGAGTCAGAGGCTGAGCGGTCAGCCAGACGCGTGCCAGTAATAATGACCTCTTCCAAACCATTGTCTTGTGCGACGGCGCCTTGCGCCATGGCTACCGCCAGGGCAAGCCCTGAAACGCGCCACATCGGGCGATTTTTAACAAATCTCATTAAAAGCTCCTATTGGTGGGGTATTTTCGTGACATCTAACTGCCAAAAAACGGGGGAATGCGTTTAGGCAATGCCGACTACAGCTCTGCACCTGTGAACTGAATCAACATTTTAAGCCGCAGCGGCCAACTTAGCGGGGTGAAATTCACCGTATTTTTTCATATTTTTTATTTAACTTTTGACACTTTCTGGTCAACCTATGACGTCGGCGCCTAGACCAACAACCAAATGCTGCAGTGGATTTGTGGAAGCCAGCACTCGTAGCAGGAACCAAAACCCTGTGGACAGGTTTCTGCCTCATCTAAACATTAAAGAATTTTGCACACTCAACCGGCGCTAGCGGAACGTCCTTACCAAGGCACCTTTAAAAGCATTATTTCTTTTCGCAGAGAAAACTCCTAGGAGGGCACACTTAGATAAACCCCGAAAGCACTACAAGTGATGTAATGGCGTCCAAAGCGCCCCTGCGCGGAAGTGGTTCTGCGGTTAAAGGGTGCTGTGTACCGCATCAGCTCAGAACGGGTAAAATTTCGGTAGTCCAGTTCTAGGCAAACCTATACTGCGCGCGGCTAATGCGACGACACTCGTCAAGCTGGTCAACCTGTCAAGGCTGCGGATATCATCGGCTTTAGTACCATAAGGGAAACCATGAACCTCGTCTTTTTGGTGAACTACGATCTACCGGCGCTGCTGGCATTAAACCGCATTTTGCCTGCCTGCATGGAACACAACATCCAAATTTTTTATACCCAAAAACCGATCTCAGATCTGTGCCCGGCCCTTAGGCAACTCGGAGAATTTGAGGTCCAAGCGCTGGAGACGACGTCAAGCTTACTGAGCTTCAAAAAAATGGGCGCTATCGCCTTGAATGAAATCAATACCGACGACTTTGCCCGATACGCAGCCACAGCGCCTGATGTCGTCGTGAGCATACGGCATATGTCCATTCTTCAGGCACCGGCCATTGCTGTGCCCAAGTTGGCTGTGCTCAACTTACATTCGGGGCTTCTACCCGACTACAAGGGGGTGATGTCTACGTTTAGAGCCCTGTGTCATCACGAAGCAACGATAGGAACCACCCTCCACACCATCGAAAATGCTGACATCGATAGGGGTCCTATCATAGTAAGATCACAAACCCCCGCACAATTTGACAAGTCCTATTTTTGGAACGTCTTGAACTTATACCCTGAGGGCAGTCGGAACGTGATTGAGGCCATTACGCAGCTCAACGCCGGAATGCCACTCACCTCAAAACCTCAGCAAGACCGAGGTCAGTACTACACGTTTCCTACCGCCACAGAAATTGATGTCGCGCCGGTATCTTTATTTGCTCAAGACGATATCGAGTACCTTGATCAATTTTTGAACGACTAACCGTTAAGCTCCCGAGCGGTCATTTTGCACAGCTGAGACATGTGCACCTCATCGAGGCCATCGGCAATTCGCGAGAACCTCGCCCAAGTCATAACTTCCCAACTACCTATGGTGCAGCTAATCAATAAAGTTGGGGACTAAAGGTTTTATAGCGCTCTGCGTCTTATATCCAGCACTTCAGGGGGTGTACTTAGATTTAAAAGGCTTATACCCATCACATAACTAGGTCCCGGTAGAACATGGCTGGCATTGTTAAAACCTACGGCTGATGCCTAATCCAAGCGTGAGAGTCAAGATATTGAGCAACTAGAACGGAAAACACTTAACGACCCTAGTGTGCGAGCACCTTGTTAAAACTTGAAGGCACATAAAAAAAGCTGTGCATGTAAAAAATGAGCTACTTATGCTTTTATAACAACCTCTTTATGCTTTTATAACAACCTCTCGCTGGTGATAAACTGACCGCTCTATCCGAGCATTCTCGGCCAATCGACAAAGGTTAGCATGCCAATCATCCTAATATTTTTTCTTGCTTCTGGCTGGTCTGCTCTCGTCTACCAAGTCGTTTGGCAGCGCGTATTGTTCCGTGTTTATGGCGTGGACATTCATGCTACGACGTACGTCGTCACTGCCTTTATGCTGGGCTTAGGCGTGGGTAGTCTGCTTGGTGGCGCTCTCTCTCGACGCTTTCCAACGCACTCCATATTTCTCTTTGGCGCCTTTGAGTTAGGGATTGGACTATTTGGTTTGTTGAGCATAAACCTCTTTGAATGGGTCGCTCGTTTCACCGCAGGCACGAGCGACCTATTCGTCGCCTGCTTGTCCTTCTCACTACTCTTACTACCCACCCTGATGATGGGAGCGACCCTACCTATCCTGACCGGTTATGCGTCGCAGCGCTCAAAAAATGTTGGCCAGTCTGTCTCACAACTTTATCTAGTGAACACTCTGGGGGCAGCGTTAGGTGCGTGGAGCGCCGGACACTTTCTCCTGAGTGCTCTGGGCCTTCGGGGCAGCAGCGTAGTCGCCGCAGTCGTCAACTTAAGCTTAGCGATTATCGTTCTCCTAGTTTGGCGGCGCGTCTCCATGCCAAGCAACGTCCAAGAAACCCAAGCTAGGATAGCCAGCGCATGAATCGCAGCCTAGCCCTTGCGCTATCAGCCCTAAGCGGCTTTATCGCGCTCTCCTACGAAATCCTTTGGTTCCGGACCTATGGATTTCTGACTGAGGGAAGCCCACAGGCCTTCTCGGACCTCATGGCGGCATACCTCTTTGGTCTAACTGCGGGTGCCTTCCTTTCCTATTGGCTCTCTCGGGAGGACACTGCGTTTCAGGCCTCGGCCCTTAGCACGGGAGGCTCCCGCGGTCTGAGCCCAGCGTACGGGGCTATCGAAATTACGGTAGAAGAGCAGACCAAAGGGCGTTTTCGTAGGCAAGTTATGATCCTCGGGGTCTTCATTATCGGCGCCAATCTCACTGGCTTTCTTACTGTTCCAGCCATCGCCGAAGGAGTCCATCAATATAATATTGCCGAGGAATGGGCCTTACCGCTCTTCGCTGTCGTTGCCGCATTACTAGGAACCACCTTCCCACTGATTGCACATTTTGCTATCCCGCCAAATCGCGCCACCGGGCAAAGCCTCTCACACCTCTATGCTGCGAATATCGTGGGGTCTACAGCGGGTAGCCTGCTCACGGGGCTCATTGCCCTAGACCACCTTTCCCTCCAGACATGCTCAGTCGTCTTAGCGCTGGGGGGGCTGCTGTTGGGTGGCGCTCTCATCTACTCGAGCCGCACGAACTTCAGCGATCGTTTGATAACGACCGCCATGGTAATGCTTATAGGTTTGCATATGATCCTGCAGTCGCCACCGCTCTTCGATCGCGTTTACGAAAAATTGCTGTATGGCGACGGCCTTTCGGAGGGAAAAAGATTTCAAAGCATCATAGAAAAAGCCGCCGGCGTGGTCACTGTTAGTCCCAGTGGAACCGTCTACGGTGGCGGGTCTTATGACGGATATTTCAACACCAACCCCGACCCCAAATTTGATGGCAACAGATCGCTGCGAGCGTACCTCGTTCCGTCGATTCATCCGACGCCTCGTGACATATTGATGATAGGGTTGGGAAGCGCAAGCTGGCTACAAATCCTCGCAGAGCACCCCACGGTAGAGCGAGTTGTTGTTGTTGAGATAAATCCTGCCTACGTCGAGGCCGCTCGAAACTCCGCAATTGTCGCTTCTTCAATTGACCATCCTAAGGTTGAAATTGTCATCGGCGATGGGCGTCGCTATCTCAACGCACATCAGGATAAATTCGACGTCATTATTAATAATACGATCGCGTACTGGCGCTCCCATGCCACCAACCTGCTAAGCCGCGATTATCTAGAGCTAGCGAAACGTCACCTCAAGCCAAGGGGTATTGTGTATTGGAACAGTACCAAGTCAATCGCCGCTCAAAAGACAGGCGCCGTTGTCTTTCCGTATCTAATGCGTTTTCAAAATATGCTGATTGGCAGCAACCACCCGATCAACGTAAACAAGACGCGCTGGATTCAGGATCTCATTGCCTGGAAGATAAACGGGCGATTTGTTCTACCGAGAAATGCCGCATTTAAGATCGCCCAAGACGTCGTAGCGGAGTCACCTTGGAAGGGCGAACCCCCTTGGGAGTCTCGCGAGGAGATTTTAGATCGCCTAGAAGACGTACCTGTCATCACCGACGACAACATGATTACTGAGTGGTCGCTTAAAGACACCTTTCCCTGACAGTATCTGCTCACTGCCCATCCACGCAAAATGGCGCGTTGGCGTTGGCGTTGGCCGGTCAGGTTATCGATCATCGTGCGCTGTTGCGAAGTCCCAGTCTCATACGGCTCTATCTTTAGAAACGCTCGTTAGTTTTCCTCGCCTTTAAAAAGATGCTTCAAATATTAGAGCGCTTTTTGTGCATCGATGTTTACCAAATTTGAGTTCAATAGCCATGGAGCCTGCCCTTATTCGTAAGATAGGCATCGAACAATAAGTTTGCCTATATAAACGACTAGCCGTTTAGCTCCCGAGCGGTCATTTTGCCCAGCTGAGACATGTGCACCTCATCGGGGCCATCGGCAATTCGCGAGAACCTCGCCAAAGTAAATACCTCGGGAATCAGGGTGTCCTGACAAACCCCCATACCGCCGTACACCTGCATGGCCCGATCAGCCACCTGCTGCGCCATGTTGGGTGCCACAATTTTAACCATAGAAATATAGGGCCTCGCCGCTTCCATGCCCTGGGTATCCATGACGTGGGCAGCCTGTAACGTTAGTAATCGAGCCTGCTCAATGTCACAACGACAGCGGGCAATTTCGTGTTGCACGCTGGTCTTTTTAATCAGCTTTTCGCCAAAAGCTACCCGCTCGTCTGCTCGGGCGCACATCAACTCAAGGCAGCGCTGAGCCAGCCCCACCAAACCCATCGCATACTGAAATCGGCCAGGCCCAAGACGGCCCTGGGCAATTTCAAAACCGCAGCCTTCGCCTTTAATCATATTGCTTAAGGGCACCCGAACGTTATCAAACAGAAGCTCCGCCTCACCGCCGGGAGAGTGCAGATTGTCGAATACTCGTAATTCCCGAACCAGCTTTACACCCGGGGTATCCCTGGGCACTAAAATCGTGGAGTGCTGGCGGTGACGGTCGTTTTCCGGGTTAGATTTACCCATAACCAACATAACTTTACAGCGCGGATTTATCGCATTGGTGGTCCACCACTTGCGGCCATTCAATACGTATTCATCGCCATCGCGCTTAATTTCCAACTCCATGTTAGTAGCATCAGAAGACGCCACCTGAGGCTCTGTCATGGCGTAGGCACTGCGAATTTCACCTGCCAGCAGAGGGTTAAGCCACTGCTCCTGCTGTTCCAACGTGCCGTATTTGGCCAGAACTTCCATATTGCCCCGATCGGGGGCGTTGCAGTTGAACACTGCCTGAGCCCAAATCACCTTGCTCATAGTTTCAAACAACGGGGCTATCTCAACATTAGTAAGGCCAGGACTCCAAGGCTGGTATTCATGGGGCAGGAACAGATTCCATAAACCTTCGTCCTTAGCCTTTGCCCGCAGTTCGTCAAACCAAGGAGGCGTTTGCCAAAGATTGTCCTGATTCAGTGTCCAGGCATTCCAGTCATGCTCACGAGGGTATATGTGAGCCTTCATAAATGCTTGCAGTTGCGCGTTGATGAGCGACACTTTTTCGTTGACTTCAAATCCCATACTCACAAACCTCAGTTTTTATAGCTATCAGCCAGTCGGTTTACCACTTGGTAAAACTCTCCCATAGTGTCCTGCACGATGTCGGCAGCACTTTTAACTTCATCAATGCGCCCTGCCACCTGACCCGACAGTGGAATCGCCGCCTCCATATCACCACCGAAGTAGAGATCGGGTATCTTCGCCATGTGCTCCATAACATTAAATGCACCCATAGGTTCGAGCATTGTAGTGCGTTCCGTACGCAACGCTCGCAAAGCAGGACGGGATTGCTGGTTTAAAAACACCGTACCGGTCTCTTTTGCCGCAACCACGGCCTGCTTCCAATTATCGTGCACCGGCGAGTCAGCGCAGCTAAGCATTCGAGTTCCCATCTGCACACCCTCAGCACCCATGGCGAAGGCACCGGCCATAGACAAGCCGTCACACATACCCCCAGCGGCAATAATAGGAAGATCTGTTCGCGAGCGAATAAGCGGCAACAACACCATAGTCGACACCGGGCTTGGATTTTTGAATCCGCCGCCCTCACCTCCTTCAACCACGAGACCATCCACACCACAGTCGATGGCTTTCAGCGCCATATCGAGGGTTGGCACCACGTGAAACACTTTGATGCCCGCCTCTTGAAAAGCCGTTGTACAAACATTAGGGCTGCCCGATGAGGTGGTCACAAATTTAATATTTTGCTTAATCACAAAGTCCACAATGTCGGTGCCCTTAACGTAAGACAAAGCGACGTTCATACCAAAGGGCTTGTCGGTGAGATCGCGCATTTTTGCGACCTCGTTGCGAATATTGTCGAACTCACCCGAGGCGGTTTCAATAACCCCCATGCCGCCAGCATTACTCACGGCTGAGGCCAACTGGGCCCGGGCAATCCAGCCCATAGGGGCCTGTATGATGGGGTAGTCCGTGCCGGTCATTGCCGTTACACGATTTTTAATAGGCACTGCTTTGGTCATTTTTTACCTCAAATACATTAGCGTTTATTTACGCAAGTGAAAGCATCGTTTCCACACCGGTTCCTTGCAGCAGCCTATCAACAGCGGCACGGTCTACATCGCTCAAGGCCCGGTAGCGTTCGTTAGTCCACGTGAGGCACTTAGCCTGATAAGGGAACGTCTGTTGCGTCCAGCGAGCACCATCAATTTCAGACTCCCATGTTTTGTCACCAGCGTGCACAGCGCGGGCGTTGGCGAGCTGCACCGGAGCATAGACGCGCCCTATTTCCTGCATCAACCCGCGCAAGCTTTCGGGTTGATCGCACAACTTAATCCAGTCCTGAGCCTCTGGTTCATGCCCGCTCTGGTCGTCCATATGATCAACCCAAGCTACCGTCCGCGGGGACACTTCATGGGCAATGGCTCTAGGCGTAGGATCAAAACCCACCAACTGGGTGAGCTGACCATACAGACCGAAGTCTCCTGCGCCAGGGCGGTTCCCCAGCATAAACTTCTGATGAGCCAAATGATTTTCCATAGCAGCCAAAAATCGTCGATAACTGGCATCAATCACCGGTGCGGTGGTGTCGTTAGAGCCAACCACATAAAGACGACTAATCTGGCGTTCTGCCACCCACTGTTTGAGCTGGTCATGGCCATCTTTGGGCAGACTTACGTCAAAGCTATAGGGCAAAAGCGTGCCTGCGTTGTCCGCATCTAACTTGGGATACCAGCGATAATGAAACATGTACTTGGTGCACCACTCGTCAGCAAAGTCCTCAATCAGGTAATCAATAAAAGCGAGTGCTGGTTCTTCAGGCAGTACCGAGCGACCGGAAACCATTTCCTCTAGCCGGCGGATAATTGGCGTAGAGTCGGTTACGGCACGAAGTCCGCCCTCTTCCTCAAACAAAAAGGTAGGCAGAAGACCTGGCCTGGGCTTCTCAACGCCCAAGGCGTCGCACACTTGCTCGGGCTGTCCCCAGGTAATTGCGTAGGGCAGGCGCCGGTAGCGTAAGAGCGCCAACATTTTTTGGGTATAGGGGGAGCCTGTACCCCCGACTAAACGAATTGGTTGCTGTTGCGCCATATTCACCCTCACATTGTCCTCACTGATTTTGTCAGTCTATTCTAGGTTTGCTCTTGATGCATATATTGACATAGTTACTGCCATTATGTAAATTTCCCGTGTTACATTTTTGACAGCCACGCTCAAACGCCACCGCCAAAGAGAGGAGTGCGCCATGTACAGAGGCGACTATAAACTGATCGGCAGCGAAATGAGCTTTTTTACGCGCAAGCTCGAAGCCCAGCTGCGATTCCAGCAGATACCCTGGCATTATTTGTTTAAAACCGAGGAGCGCAGGACCACCTTGGAAGCAAAAGCTGGCACGCACTTTGTCCCTCTCCTCATGACTCCTGACAAGTGGCTGATACACGACACCATTTCCATAGGCCCAATGCTCAACGAGCGCTTCAAAGCGCGCGCAGTCATACCTGAAACGCCTTTACAGCGTGCTTGCTGCTTCATATTAGAAGACGCCTTCAATCACTGGTTAGGCCGGGTTTGTGTGCACTCGCGCTGGTGCTACCCCAATAACGTGGCCTGGGTCGGGCCCCGTTTTGGCGCCAATATGATGCTTGATCGCTCTATTGATGAACCGTTCTCTGAGGCAGAGCTGGAACAGCTAACCCCTATAGGGCCAATGATGTTCGAGAGCTTTGGCAAAGGGGTTTGCGAGGTCAATGGTGTTGGGCCTGATCAAGCTGCCGCCGTAAAAGAAGATTTCAAGAAAATGTTGCAGACTTTAGCCCAGCACTTTTCCAGCAACGCGTTCCTATTGGGTGACCGGCCTTGTCTTGCCGATTTTGCGTTGGCGGGAGCTAGTAAAGCGCACTTTATCTGTGACCCAGAACCGAGAAGCTGGCTGGGAGAACACCGTGATATGTTGCTGGAATATACAGAACGCTTTTTTGACAACTGGCCGAGTGATATCCCGCTCTGGCCTGCCGATGACAAGGTGCCGGACAGTTTGCCCGTCGTGCTGGACTACCTCCAAGGCAGCTACTATCAGTCGGCACCAGCCAATATTGCAGCTGGTCTTGCCGGGGAGAAATATTACGCGTTCGATTACGGCTTTGGTGCGACACGGGCGCGCACTCAAAAACGTTTAAATGTGGCGAGACTTCATGTGCAGGATGAGCTTCAGCGCATAGGCTCCAGTGGCGACGCTGCAACTCTAGCGCTATTTGCCAATCGCGGTATTCTCGAACACTATCTTAACTAAGCGCAGAATAACCCCACATAATTCGACAAGCGGCCCAGCGCCAAACTCTCACGCTAGCAAAGGCAATGATCATGTCCATCCGGTTAAAAATTTGGTCAGTTCCCATTCTGTTATATGTCAGTTTTTTTAGCTGGTACACCGACTTTGGCGGTCCGCTGAGCGACTCAGAAATTAATCACTACGTAGCCACCATGAAGAATAATGGTAGACCCGCCGACCTAATCGCCGACATAAAAGCGTTCGCCAAACAAGACACCGGACGTCAGTTTCTGATGGTGAACAATATTGACATGAACCAAAATCCACCCGATGTCGAAGGTGCCGAACCCGGCGAAAGTGCCGCTGATCTCATGGGGCGTTACATGGCGCACATGATACCTGCGTTACTTGCTAGGGCCTGCCATCCTATATTAATAGGCTCTGCCGTCTACTCATCAATGGATCTTGTAGGCATCGAGGGGGCAGAAAACTGGGACCAGGCCGCGTTGTTTCGTTATAAGAGCCGCCGCGCGTTCCTTGAAATTGTGACTAACCCTGCCTTCAATGGAAAACACCAGTTCAAAACGGCGGCCCTCGAAAAAACGATTGCTTTCCCTATAGAGACCAGCCTGTACCTTAGCGACCCCAGACTACTTCTTGCGCTTGTTTTACTGGCACTAACCGCGCTAATCGAAAACATCGTAATGTCCAAACGTCAGGTAACAGGTCACCCTTAAGCAACTGCAACGGTGGGGCGAAGAGCCTCCCCACCCTTAATTCTGAGAATCATTTACGATAGAGCCGTGCTGTCGGACATGTCCATAACAATAGCTGGCTCTCGGTGGTCTGCACCTTTTTCAGTGCCAGTGTAAAACCATGAGCACCCACAACAAGGAACGAACAATGATCGAAGCGTTATTTTCCATGCAGGACAAAATTTGCGTTGTCACCGGCGGTAGCCGTGGCCTAGGCGCCTCTATGACTCAAGGATTTCTTGAGGCAGGAGCGAAGCGCGTCTACATCACTGCACGCAAGGCCAAAGCCTGCATCGACGCTGCAGAAGAACTGAGTCAATACGGTGAATGTATTGCCCTCCCCTGTGACCTCTCCACCTCCGAAGGTATGCAGACGCTGGTTACCGAACTCATGTCTCGGGAACAGCATCTTGATGTATTGGTGAACAATGCGGGCGCCGGTTGGGGTGCAAATTTTGGCCAGTTCCCAGAGAAAGGGTGGGACAAGGTAATGGATATCAATGTCAAAAGCCCATTCTTTTTAGTGCAGGCTTTAGCTCCCCTGTTGAAAAAGAATGCCAGCGCTGAGCACACCGCCAGTATCATCAACATAGGTTCGATTGCCGGCATAGTAGGAAGCGCCCTCGACAACTTTAGTTATGCCACTTCAAAAACCGCCATTCATCAGCTCACTCGTATACTCTCAACGGAACTGGCCAGCGACCACATCCGTGTTAATGCCATCGCACCCGGCCGCTTTTATTCAAAAATGACCGAGTTTCTGAGTAATGATCAGGACGCCTTCGAGGAGGAGTTGCAGACGATCCCTATGCGTCGTTGGGGTGAGGCGCGTGATATCGCCGGGGTTGCCATTATGCTGGCTTCACCCGCGGGTGCCTTTATTACAGGCCAGATCATTCCAGTTGACGGCGGAACGTCAGTGATCAATTAATCCAGCGAGCCCAGCGGACATGTCTGCGTTTACATAGATACTACTAACCGGAGTGTTGCGCTCTGGCCCAATGTTTAGAGCATCGCTGGCGGGGTTGAACGTTTTAATCGTGAGACCCCTATTGCCGGTCGCCGCAGGGTCGCAGCCCTTTGAGTGATAAATAACCTCTCTACCAGTCAGGGCCCAAGGGGGTGGCAGTTACTGCTCGGGGCATCGATTCATACCACCTTAATAAACCTCGACAACGGCAGCACCCAACTAAGTTAACGAATAAAATCGCTTGCTATTAGTACTGTATATATATACAGTTAATGCATTCCTAAACCCACACACGAGGTGATTTGTGGCCGTAGTAGCAATGTGGAAATGTGATCGGGACGAAGCAATGTTCGATAGCAAAAAAGACGCTGATGCCCACGACAAAATGCTGGAGCTGGCAGACGGCTTTCGCACACTTTTTGAGACTCAGGTCGAAGGCATCAGTGAACAAGATGCCGAGAATATCGGGCTGCTGCTCTCTATGAATAAACACGTCCTTATTGCCGCCTGTAAAGGCAATCCAGACCTACTATGTGGCATTGGTCGCGACAACGAAGAAGAAACGGCATCTAACATCACACCGCTAACAGCCAAGGCATAGCGGTGAAGCACTAGGCCGGGCAGCCTGAACCTAAAGGTAGAGCCTCTCGGTAACTGTGCTCCACACCCAAAGCATTCAGCTCAGACAAGGTTAGCTCCCGCCAAGCACCTTGCGGCAACTTTGGGTCAAGAGATAAGGCGCCAACCGACAGTCGTTGCAGGTTCAGCACGCGATTGTTGAAGTAGCCGAACATTCGTTTGATTTGGTGATATCGACCCTCGACCAGATCTACCTCGACCTCAAAATCAGAAAGCCTTCGAATTTCAGCTGGCCGAGTGGTGATGTTTTCAAATGCAAAATACAAACCCGCAGCAAACGCCTCGCGGTAATTTGATCTGAAGGGTTGTTCCAGCTGCACCCTATAGGTTTTAACAACCCCCTTCTGCGGGCTGGAAACACCCCGCGACCAGCGCCCGTCATTGGTAAGCAGTAGTAATCCAGTGGAATGAAAATCTAAGCGACCGACAATATGCAGCGACTTTGCATAGGGGGCCGCCACCAGGTCGAGGACCGTAGGATGCTGCTCATCACATGTGGCACTGACCATCCCGGGCGGCTTGTTCAGCATAATGTACCGAGGCTGCTCAGCCTGTAGAACCCTCTGGTCTAACACCACGTGTGTAAACGGTCCTACTACCTGGCTGATTGATTCCGCCGCCAATCCGTCCAACAAGATTCGTCCCTGGGCTAGCAGTTGGTGCACATGGCTGCGTTTAATGCCCTCACGGGAAACGATGAAGCGATCGAGTCTTGAATGTTGGGATTTCATTGTCCGCAAGGTTAACACCTGCCTGGTCAAGGCTTTCCTAGAGCCTGCACGAGACTGTTCGCAACGACAGCCGCTTGTCCGAAAGTCATGTTGTGATTCGCATCTTCGATCGTAATAAGTTTCAGTTGAGGTAAGTCTTTGGCCATTTGCACTGCTCCCGAATAAGGAACAATTTTATCCGCAGTCCCCCAAATGGCGGTGACCGGAATATCTGTTTTACCCAAAATTTTATACCGCTCAGACAGATCGCCCATAGGGAAGTAGCGCAACGTAGACAGCATCGCGTCTGTGTAGCCTTCATAAATAGCCTGCGCCTCAAATTTAGGGAGCATGTCTTCCGGAGCCCTACCTGCGCGCACTTCTGCCTCAATGCCTGCGTACGCATATTGCTTGCCCACAAGGGTGGAGAGCCACTCGCCCAATATTGGCGCGGCCATTATCGAGAGAGAACCGTTATCAGGCATATAGCCCGCAGGGGCTATCAACACCAGCTGTTTGATCTGTTCAGGGTTGGAAGCGCTGTAATCGACCACGTTGGCACCTCCCATGGAATAGCCCACCAAGGTCAGAGGGGTTGCAAGTTTCAAGCCTGCAATTAATGACGCTAACTCACTTTGGTACAGCGCAGAATCGTAGGCCAGCGCAGGACGATCGGAAAAACCACGACCAAAATGATCGTAGGTGATCACCTGATAACCCGCTTCCAGCAAGTGGGGCGTTACTTGCTCCCACACAAACTTAGGGGTACTAAAGCCGTGAACCAAAATAATGGTGGGCGCCTCAGGGTGGCCCTCGCGCGTGTATGACAGAACACCCTGCTCAGTCTGCAGATATAAGCCACCTAATTCTTCGCGCGCTTCATCGTCTAACTCCCTCAATCCAGCACGCGCAATAACATAGGCCACCGCTGCCATGATCAACAAAATAACGACAGTCCACGCAAGATATTTCGAAAACCGACCCATTGCAGAGCTCCACAGAGACGAAAGCTAAAAACGTAGCACAGTACCCACGCCAAGCTCAGACGGCAAATGCATGAGCTACCGACCCAACTATCCTAGCGGCCTCCAAAGCCTCACACAAAGGTCAAGAGCGGCCTTCTCAGCCCCCTACTGGTTCCCTATCGCCTACTCGAGGGTAAGCCCGCCAAGGTATTGCATTTCTCCAATAAGAAAGCCACTGCGCCATAGGTCAAGGGACAGCAAGGACGCTGATTGATCGTTGGCATAGGAACCAGATAATCCATGCTTTTCAAAAAGGGCCGTTCCACTTTTAGGGGAGCGTTACTGGCCCCTGAAAGCTGCGCATGCCTGAGCCAAAATGGAAAAAGGTAACGGTTGGCGAGGGCAATGTGACTATCCAGGGCGCTTGCAACTCAACCGTTCTCAAACGACCCTTATCGGGCAAGGGCAGATCTTCGTCATGCTCTGCGTTCCCCACCACTTCGACAAAGTCGCCCTCTGGCATGCTCATGATCGTCAAGATGCGGCCCGCCTCATAACCCACTACATGAGACTTGTTAACCTCAATCTGTATCATTCCATCGGAATGCACGAATGGCTCGCCCGGTATCGCAACATACATAAATTGCCTCCCGGCAATATTACGTTGGTATACCGGTTCTCCCTCAGCATTGGGTGAATGTCTAAACAATGTAGCGTCCATAGAAGCGTCGCCCACCCCTACGCCGCGAAAAGCCTCATCCAGTTTTTTTAATAGCAGGTCGTAATCCTGCTGCGTAGCCGGCTCGACACTCATCCATACGCGCCCCGTGGCGACTTCGACAACTTCCATAAACGAATGACGACCGTACGGGACGGCGATGCCACCCTGTTGTAACTGTTTTTGCATGAGAGATTGCAAAGACGTCACTGCGATTCCTCCAATTTTTTAGCCCGGCGACAAACCACCATTTGTTAGTTGGGGGTATAGACGTACTCGTCACCCTCAACAAATTTCTCCGCCAAAGTCTTGTCTATCATCACAGACATTTGCGAGATCGATTCATACAACGGCCCCCTGGAGCTGGCTTGGTGTGCCGCCAGCAAGGCGCTCAACTCATTGAGTTTGTCGCTGCGGCTAGCGGCAAGATTGATTTGCTCAGTAGGATCATCCGCTAGGTTGTACAACCATTTTTGCAGGCCATCGGTGGGGCGATCGTTAACCTGCAACTTCCAGTCACCGTGGCGCACCACTTGATAGTGCCCGTTTTGCCAGAACAAGGTTTCACGATTCCAGTCGTCTGCGCCCTCGCCTGTGGCCAGCGGCAACAAATCTACCCCGTCAATGACGACTCCTTCGGGCTGTGAGGCACCGGCTGCGGCAGCCAGAGTGGGCATCACATCGATGTGCGCAACGGGCGCATTTACAGAAATTCCGGGGGCTATTTTAGCGGGCCATCTCACGAACAGCGGCACCCGCAGGCCACCCTCAAACATGGTAATTTTAAAGCCGCGGAACGGACTGTTCACTTCAGGGATGCCAATATAGCCTGCACCACCATTGTCACTCGTAAAGACCACTACCGTATTGTCGGCGATGCCCTCCTGCTCTAGCGTATCTAGAATGCGGCCCACACTGCGGTCAACCGCGCGAATCATGCCCGCATATACGCGCTTGCGATGGGGCTCAATACCCTCAAGGGCGGCAAAGTCTTCCCGAGTCGCTTGCAGAGGCGTGTGAGGTCCCCAGTGGGCAAGATAAAGAAAGAAGGGGCGGTTCTTGTTAGCCTTAATGACCTTAATCGATTCGTCGGTCCAATAATCTGTCAGATAGCCACCAGGCTTAAACTTGTCGGCTTCGCCAGAATTATAAGACGCTGAAAACCCCATGCCCGCCCAGAGGAATTTATCGATCGGGTCAAAGGAGACCTTCGCGTTCACTACATTAGGGTCGTTCTCCGGCAAATACAAACCGCTTTGCATCAGCAGGCTGTCTTCAAAACCCTGCTCGTGAGGCGCCATACCGTTTTCGCGACCCAGGTGCCATTTGCCAATATGGGCGGTGTAATAGCCCTGCGCTTTAAGGGTTTCTGCGATGGTCACCTCCGAGGCCGGCAGCCCCTTGCGCTCATAGGGCGGCTGGCTTTCCTCTAGGGCCTGATCGTACAGAGCGGGAGGCAAACCGCTATCCATGCTTTTGCTAACGGCAGAGACCAGCTTGATCATACCTGCCGGAGTGGGGGTGAACTCGAAGCCGGTGCGGGTGGGGTAGCGACCGGTCATCATCATCGCTCGCGATGGCGCACAGGTACTGGCACCGGAATAGGACTGCGTAAAAACTGCCCCCTCCGCAGCCAAACGGTCAATGCTAGGCGTTTGCATGCCGCCTACGCCGCCGCCGAAAGTGGAAATATCGTTGTAGCCCAAGTCGTCCGCCACGATCAGGATAATATTAGGCGGTCGTTCACCCACCGGTACCGCCGGCGCTGCAGGCCCCTCCTGCCAGGGAATTTCCCGGTTGGGGGCGACATCGGCATACCTCTGGCTCGTCGTGTACTTTACCAGTGCGATCAGAATGTCCGCTCGCTTGGACCAAGCGATACCACCAAGCACTGCGGCGACAACCAATAAAGAAATAAGAAATTTTTTCATCGGGACACATCCTCCACCCACTGGCCCTTAAAGCCAGAAGTTTCAATGTTGAGCTGGCCTGCCAACCCTGCGGTGCGGTGCACACCAATTTCCCGCATATCCTCGGACTGCATTACCTCTAGCATGACCTGGCGTGAGGGCCACACCGCCAGCACTACCACGTCCCATAATTCTTCTACCTCACCCAAGGCCAAGCGTTCCACATCACCTTCAAAACCAATGCCACCGCCAATGCCATGCAGCAATTTTTTGACGCCAGCTTCATAAAGCTCGTAAGCCTCGCGTCCGGTGAGATCAGTCTCTCGGCCATCCTCATACTCTGCTCTTTCCTTGAACTTGATGAGATTGACCATGCAGATTGGGCCCTCGGCGCCGGGCTCAAGAAAGCCCTTTATCTGCTGTTTATTGGGGTAGACTTTGTTAACGACTTCCATTGCTATTCTCTCTTCTCCCATTAATTAGCGCTAAGCCAAAGCCAGCTGCAATAACGCCGCGCCAAGCGCTAAAAAAAGACCAACCGTGACCCGTGGTGAGGCGTACAGCGCCACTCGCTTTTGCATTGGGAAGGCATAGGTTTGCTTCATTGCAGCAATCTTGTATTTGTGGATCTTGGCAAACTCGGCATCTGCAAACGACAAAAGAATCACATCCCGGCGCGAGCGATAACGCACAAGCCCAGCCATATGCCACCCAGGATTTTCCGGCGTGTTCCAAGCATCCAAATAACCACCCACGGCTTGCCCCGCTATGACGGGATGTCCTGCCCTGCGTAATATCTTGC
>CALKNZ010000105.1 GCA_938091995.1 uncultured Luminiphilus sp.
AAATGATTTACCCCAAAACGCTGACCTGTTCTGAAGACGGCGCTGAGCGCCATCTGGCTTGCCTCAGTACCATCCCAGGTCTGTGCAGGTTCTAGGCAACTGTCACAGTTACCGCAAACACCAGGGTAAGCCTCACCAAAATAATGCAGCAGTGCCACACGCCGACAACTGGTGAGCTCACATAATCCCAGCATAGCATTTAGCCGGTGCTGTTCCGCCTGTTTATGCAGGTCATCGCCCTGCGACTCGGACAGCATTTGACGCAGCTTAATGACATCTTGCAATCCATAGATCATCCAAGCTGTTGCGGGCTCGCCGTCACGACCCGCTCTACCGGTCTCCTGATAATAGGACTCGATCGTTTTGGGTAAGTCTAAGTGCACCACAAAGCGAACATCGGGTTTGTCGATGCCCATCCCAAAAGCAATGGTGGCAACAACAATTACCCCCTCTTCCCTGAGAAATCGAGCCTGATGTGTCGCTCTGAGTTCAGCTGATAATCCGGCGTGATACGGAAGGGCATTGAAACCCTGTTCGTTGAGCCACTGAGCCGTCTCTTCAGTTTTTTTTCGGGAGAGGCAGTAAATGATGCCCGCATCACCCGCGTGCTCATCTTTTAAAAAGCGCAGCAATTGATGTCGGGGATTATTTTTGAGTCCAATGCGGTATCGAATATTGGGGCGATCAAAACCTACGATAAACTGGGCGGCCCCCTGAAGACCCAGCCGCCCAATAATTTCTTTTTGTGTTCTTGGGTCTGCCGTGGCGGTTAGCGCAACGCGGGGTACACCCGGAAAGTTTTCCTGCAGCTGCTCCAATAATAAATAATCAGACCTAAAATCATGCCCCCATTGAGAAACACAATGCGCCTCATCAATGGCAAACAGTGCAAGGTTTGCCCGCTGCAACAGCTCCCGGGTTCGGACCTGGCTGAGCCGTTCTGGGGCGAGATACAGTAAATCAAGTTCACCCTGAAGCAAGGCTTCTTCGACCGATAAAACGCTGGCCATGTCTAACGTTGAATTTAAAAAGCTGGCGCGCACACCTAATTGCTGCATCGCAGAGACCTGATCTTGCATCAATGCAATCAATGGTGAAATGACAACCCCACAACCCGAGCGCACTAACGCTGGTATCTGGTAACAGAGCGATTTACCCCCACCGGTGGGCATCAAAACAAATGCATCATTGCCAGCAATGATCTCTTCCACTATCGCTTCTTGGGGGTCACGAAAACGGGAAAAACCAAAGGTTGACTGTAATACCTGAAGCGCTTGACTCATGAACCCTCAGTAAACACATCGACAAAAATTTCTATAACGCGGTTTGAGCCCTATTTGGCCATAATCACAGGCTGTGAGGCGGTGACCATGTTAGCGGCAAAGGTCAGTGCAGCACATCAAAAAGTGTTTAATTTAGAAAAACTCAGCTAGGCATCGAAAATTAGGCCGCGACATTGGCACTCGCCTTAAACCAACATTTCGTCATATGATCAAAGAAATACCAATAAATATGAAGCGCACGCGTTTATCGGGAACATCGTCTCATCTTGCGTGCCGGCGACCAGCGGGGACTGCTCTGTGAATCAAGCCATGAAGAATGTTTTTCAATCAGGCCATGACTATGCCTACAACACGCCAATAGAGGACATTGATGTCTCGCATCCTCGTCTTTGGCCAAGCGAGGAAATGTGGGCAGTCTTTAAGCGCCTAAGGGACGAAGATCCACTGCACTACTGCAAAGCTGGATGGGATTCAGCAGCACGTAGCCCGGATGACGAACCCGTCGGTCCGTATTGGTCAGTCACCCGGTTTGAAGACGTCATGGCTATCGATACTGATCACCATCGGTTCTCATCTGAGCCTGCCATCGTGTTACCGAATCCAGGAAAAGATTTTCCACTCCCCATGTTTATTGCGATGGATCAGCCTAAGCACGATGTGCAACGACGAACGATAGGCCCTATTGTTTCATCACCCAGCCTCTCGCGAATGTCCGATCTAATCCGCGAACGAACTCAATTTGTGCTCGATCAGGTTCCTCTCGATAAGGAGTTCGACTGGGTCGATACCGTTTCCATAGAGCTCACTACGATGATGCTTGCTACCCTATTTGATTTTCCTTTTGAAGACCGCCGCAAGTTAACTCGCTGGTCTGATGTCGCTACGGCAGGCCCAGAAACGGGTATCGTTGAGAGTGAAGAACAGCGGCGCGCAGAGCTCATGGAATGCGTCGAATATTTTATGGGTTTATGGCAACAGAGAATTGGCGGAGACGGCCATGATCTCATCACCATGCTGGCTAATGGTGACGAAACGCGAAATATGGACACCATGGAGTACTTAGGCAATCTTGTCCTGCTGATTGTAGGCGGCAATGATACGACGCGTAATTCAATGTCAGGCTCTGTTTACGGCTCCCACCTATTCCCCAAGGAATGGGAGAAAGTGCGGGCTAACCGCGATTTAATCCCAAACACCGTTGCCGAAATTATTCGCTGGCAAACGCCGTTGGCCTACATGCGACGAACGGCACTGGAAGACGTAGAAATGCACGGTAAAACCATCAAGCAGGG
>CALKNZ010000106.1 GCA_938091995.1 uncultured Luminiphilus sp.
AAGCAGGTTCACCGCTTTCTTGCAATTCCACTGTGCGCTACGCGCGTTTCGTTTATTTGTGAGTGGATAGTACGAAGACGAAGTGATCGTAAATAGCAGGGGACTGACCCAAATGGGGTAGTGGGTAACAGATAGAAGCGAATCCTGAGATTTAGTGCTTTACTGGGTTGGAGAGTTTTTTAGGCGATTTAATTTTTGCTGTTCGTCACGATAAACAGCGGCCCAGTCGAATGGCACACCAGGGCCTTGGGGAGAGTCACTGTCTGGATCTAGCCGCTCGAGGTGTGCGGCAGCGCCCCATCGTCGATCAGTGCTCATGCCCAGTTCAGGGGGCCCTTCTTCTACCATGGTGTCCATGTTGGGTAGTGAAGGGGCTCCGTCTTGTGTTCGTTGTGCGGGGCCGAGCAAGCGTTCCTCGCCAGCGAGTGCGGCGCCAATATTGAGGTGCTGTTGTTCGCAACGTGTTTCACCAAGCGTCAATGCACGAGATCCATTCACCCGCCCTGCGCCTTGAACAAAAGGGCTATAGGCAAGCTTGCCATTGCGGCTTAAAGCCGGCTGTGCACTGGTCGTGAGTAAGCACTTGACCTCATCGTTAGTAAGCTCAGGTTTAACCTCTAGTAGTAGCGCAATCAGTCCCGATACGACGGCTGCGGCTTGAGAACTCCCGGTAGAAACAAATGCCCCCGACTTCAGGAAGTAGTTGGGGTTCTCAATTGCCAAGGTTGAATCAGGTGGGATAAAGCCGCTGATATGGCCCCCGGGAGCTACCAGGTCTGGTTTGATTAAGCCCTCGGGCGTTGGGCCTCGAGACGAGAAGT
This sequence comes from uncultured Luminiphilus sp., assembly GCA_938091995.1. Lineage (GTDB taxonomy): Bacteria > Pseudomonadota > Gammaproteobacteria > Pseudomonadales > Halieaceae > Luminiphilus. The sequence goes on from CALKNZ010000106.1 coordinate 822, forward strand.
CAGGGATGTAATCGTCACGTCCATCACCGGGTGTCCATGAATCTGTAAACGCGCCCACGGTAATAACGTAAGGGTTGTTGCCTGGAGAGCCAATGGTGCCCCAGTCTGGTCCATCGTTTCCTGCGGCGACAACCACAGTTATACCAGCCTCCCATGCGCTGATTACAGCCTGATTCATGGGGTCTGCCCAGTACTCAATGCGCGGTGTGGCTGTTAACGAAAGGTTTAATACTCGAATATTGAATTGCGCTTGATTTTCTATGACCCATTGAATGCCGCGAATAATATCCATGAAGTCCCCATCGCCACGAGGAGAGATCGCAGTGACGGGAATGAGTTCAGCGTTGGGAGCTATGCCTTGGTATTGAACAGGATGCCGATTCGCAACGGGTTTACTGCTTGCAATAATACTGGCCATATGTGAACCATGACCGCCATCATCCAGCAGATTTAAATCAATCTGATCTCGAATCGCATCATAGTGAGTTACAACGCGTGGTTCTCCTAGCGTGTTGTTTGTCAGCGCAGGTATATTCCACAGCCCAGAGTCAATGATGGCGACACCGACCCCCCGGCCGGTTAGCCCGGCCTGACTGAGTAAGGTTGCGCCTGCTTCTTGGGCGAAATAAAAGTCTTGTTCTTTACCGGGATACGCTGGGACAAGTTTTGCTTCACAGTCATTTAGCCCTAGGGAAATTTGAAAGTCGTTTTGCGAAAGCGATGTGTTTGGGCTTGAAAACTGAAGTGTTAGCACTGATGGACCTGGGTCTAACATGTGCTGCATGTCTAGCTTCATGCCTGATGCGATCTTAGTTAGTTGAGCGAGCGAAGCATTAACGAGGTCCGAGGAAATGGACATCGAGGCATCTCCCAGTGCCTGCGGCCAAGTAGCATGAATCCACTTCAGCGGTTTTGGGCTGCTATCGAAATTGTGAATGCGCCATTGCAGAGATTGAGGCGCCAGTTTGATGTGCAAATCGCCAGACACTAAACAATCGCGTGTTTCAGGCAGCTTTGGTGGGTTGAAGTCTTCTGTAAGCTTATCGACTCCGTCTGTCGTTGCTAATTTGTTGAGCTCCGCAGCGCCAATGATGCCGCCGATACCACTGATGATGGGAAGTTCATGAGTGATACGGCCGTCAAGATCTAATAGCGCTTGCCGCAATTTTTCAGGGTTTTGGCCCTGAAGTAAAACCTGTACTGACTGACGAGAATGTATTTCCGTCAGTTCGTTTGCAGTCGAGGCTTTAGCGGTGAGTAACAGGGTAAAAATAATAATGAAAAGGCACGATGCAAATTTCATTGGTGATTCAAGATTCTTGAATGCGATACATGTCGCTAAAATCGACATCAAGCATGTCAATGACTTCCTGCAAAGGAATAGGCTTAGCGAGCAGAAAGCCTTGAAGGATCTTGCAGTGATGACGGGTAAGGAAGTTTGCCTGCAGTTGTGTTTCTACACCTTCAGCAACCACATCAAGATTCAGTGCTTTTGCTAGAGCGAGTATTGCTCTAACGATACTATTGCCACTTTCATTGCCAAGATCAGCGACGAAGGCTTGATCTATTTTTAGGGTGTTGACGGGGAAGTCTTTCAAGTAGCTCAGGGACGAATAGCCTGTGCCAAAATCATCAATTGCGAGCCTGAAACCCGCTTCTCGTAATTCATGAAGCTTCAGCAAGCTGTCGTCAGCGTCAGACATGATGACCCCCTCGGTTAACTCGAGTTCAATCTCATTTTTAGATTGCAGCTCACTCAAGCGAAGTTTGAGGGTTTCTAAAAAATTGGCCTGTGTAAATTGTAAGGGTGATAGGTTGATGCTAATCGTTAGGTGCGACGGCATGGTGTCTTGCAGCGACTGAATATCACTATCTACGCGTTTAAATATCCAGTCGCCTAATTGACTGATAAGACCGCTTCCCTCGGCCAGTGGTGCAAAGAGTGCTGGGGAAATAGCGCCCAGTTCAGGGTGACTCCACCTGACTAGGGCTTCAATGCCAGAAATCCGCCCTGAACTGGTATCTATCTGAGGCTGGTAGAGCATAAAAAGTTCATCAGAATTTTCGATCGCACCGCGCAGATCAGCTTCAAGACGCAGCTTTCTCTCGGCATCATCAGCCAGTGAGTCGTCATAAAGTCTGTACTGGTTTCGACCGGACAGTTTCGCCGCATTAAGAGCAATATTGGCTCTTCTAATAATTAACTCAGGCTCGAAGCCATGTTCGGGCGCCATTGCGATGCCGACGCTAGCAGAGAGCACGAGATGGTTATCGCTAAATATTAAGGGTGCATTGAGGGTTTCTAACACCAGAGAAGCGATGGCCGTAAGTGCCTGGCTATCCTCTATGTTGCGAACAATGATATTGAACTCGTCGCCACCTGGGCGCATAAGATCGATCGTCATGGCCCCTAAATGGCGGCGATTAATTGTTTCGTGAGGATCCGGACCCCTGGGCGCGAGCAAGCCTAAACGATCTTCCAGACGCCTCGCGACGACCCCGAGTAGGCTATCACTTAGAGCTTCACCTAATGGGTCATGTATCCGTTTAAAATGATCGAGATCAACCATCAGCAAGCCAACAGGGTGCTGATGCGCCACAGCCTCATCTAAGCTGCACTTGAGTTGATCAACGAAGCTGCGTCGGTTGGGCAGTGATGTCAGCGGGTCGTAGTAGGCCAGGGTTCTCAGCTGTACTTGCTGTGCTTTCATTGCTGCAAATGCGTCCGCTGCCCTCAGCATGTACTTTATATCCCGGGACAGTAACGCCCAGTTAATGGGTTTAGTCTTGTACTGCGTGGCGCCTGCCTCGAATCCTTGATCAATAGATTGGTTATCGTTGGCGCCTGTTGCAATCAAAATAGGTACTGACTGACCTTGCTTGGTTTGTCTAATCGCATGACAAACTTCAAAACCATTTAGTTGCGGCATGTCTACGTCGAGAAAAATCAAGTCAGGATGATCTTTATTGAAGATCTCTAGGGCTTCTTTGCCATTTTCAGCCTCAAGAACCTTCATGCCCGCCGATTCCAGACATTCTCTTGCCAGCAGTCTTACAGTTGGGTCGTCATCGCAAACCAGAATAGTGGCTGTTGCGCTTAACGTTGGGTCGGTCTCATCGGTGTCAGTCAAAACGGTCTCTAGCGGCATCGAGGGCGACAATAATAGTAGCACTGTCAGTGCTACTGGCCACTGCAAACAATATGAGTTGTGCTAACCTTTATCCCTCGAAGAATTTCCAGTTATTTAGTAATGACAATTGCCCAATCGCAACTGATAAAAATCCGTGAACAAGTTCAGGAGCATCTGAGTCGCAATCAGCGTTCAGAAATTTCTCCTGAGCGCCAAGCCTCTCTGGAGGCGGCTATCGGTGAGCTGCTGCAGCGCGAAAACGCGGTGATCATTGCTCACTACTACACAGCTCCAGAAATTCAGGCGCTCGCTGAGGCGACGGGAGGTTGTGTTTCAGACTCCCTCGAGATGGCTCGTTTTGGGCGCGATCACCCGGCGGACACACTTATTGTTGCGGGTGTGAAGTTTATGGGTGAGACCGCAAAAATACTCACCCCTGATAAAAGGGTCTTAATGCCTGATATGGAGGCTACCTGCTCATTAGACTTGGGTTGTCCCGTTGATGAGTTCACCGCGTTCTGTGATAGCCACCCAGATCGAGAGGTGGTGGTCTACGCCAATACCTCTGCAGCCGTGAAGGCTCGGGCCGATTGGGTTGTAACCTCAAGTATTGCTTTAGATGTTGCTGAACACCTTGCGGCTCAAGATAAGAAAATTATCTGGGCCCCCGATAAGCATTTGGGGGATTATGTTCGACGATCGACGGGCGCCGATATATTGATGTGGGACGGCGCCTGCATTGTTCATGAGGAATTCAAGGCTCGAGGTATCGCAGATTTAAAGCAGGTACATCCTGATGCCGCTGTCTTGGTTCACCCCGAGTCTCCAGCCTCAGTGATCGAGATGGCAGATCACGTGGGTTCGACAACCCAAATTATTAAGGCCGCTCAATCCATGCCACAAGACACATTTATTGTGGCAACTGACCAGGGAATATTTTTTAAGCTGCAGCAGGCGGCGCCAGAAAAAACTTTCCTGATTGCCCCTACCGCTGGCAACGGTGCTACCTGCCGAAGTTGCGCGAACTGTCCTTGGATGGCTATGAACGATCTCGAGCGCTTGGCAGGGGTATTTGATAGGGCTGACAACGAGATTCATATTGACGCGGCGTTGGGGGAGGCCGCTATGCGGCCCCTCGCGCGCATGTTGTCATTCGCAGAAAGCTTAAACACTGGGGTTGTTGGTCGAGCCTAAAGCGAAGCTAGCCTCTGTCTAGCTCGGTGCGCATGTCAATAATCTGCCCAATCCGATCATTAATTTGTGCCGAGATCGTAAAGTCGTTGCCGACTAATTTTAGGGCGTAGACTAATTGGCGTTGGGCCGCATCTAAATTTCCAACCAGAATGAAATACTCAGCGCGAGACTGATGCAGTCCTATAATGTTGCCGCTTAATCCCTGTACTTCAGCCAGTAAATACCAAAGTCCAGGGTCACTCGGTTTGACTCGCGACTGATCAATAAGGACTTCTTCCGCTAAATGCGATTGCTGGCTCTGTTGTAATGCGTGTGCATAGGCCATGGTTAGAGGGTGATTGCCGGGGGACAGTTGCAAACGAGATTGCAGTTTTTGGGCCGCAAGTTCGGGTTTGCCGCTGGCCAGTGCAATTTCTGCATCGGCAAGAATGTATTCAATACGTTGCTCACGATCTGACCAAATGCCATCGAGGGCCAGAGCGGCTTCCTCAGGACGGCCGGCTTCGGTCAAAGCGAGCACCAAGCCGTAAATGGCAGCTTCTTGAGATCGAGGGTTACCCTCTAACTCGTCTTTAAATTTTGCCACCGCTTCTTCTGGAGTGTCCGCCAAAGAGACCCCGACGCGGGCACGCATTAGCTGATAGTCGAGACTGACGGGGCGAATACGCTTTGGATATTGGCGCGCACGATTACGCGTATCTGCAATTCGCTTCTCCGAGAGGGGGTGTGTGCGCATGAACTCCGGCATACGATTTGCACTGCTGTATCGCGTTGAGGCAAGCATTCGCTCAAACATTGCGGGTGCGGCGTAGGGATCCATTCCCGCGTCGTAAAGTATACGTAAACCTACTCTATCGGCTTCTGCTTCATTCGCGCGACTATGTCGAAGTTGGTCGTCTTGCAACGCAGCCTGAGTGGCGGTCATTGCGGCGAGGCCGGCATCGGTTCCAGCGGTCGCGGCAAGCAGAATACCCGCCAATAGCCCGGCTATATTCAAAGAGGATTGGCTTTGGGCCAGCTCAACGCCTCGGGAAAAGTGCCTTTGGCTAAGGTGGGCGATTTCATGAGACATGACCGTTGCGAATTCATCTTCGGTCTGTGCATAGTTAAACAGCCCTGTGTGCACACCAATGATCCCGCCCGGGACGGCGAAGGCGTTAATCGTGGGGTTATCAACAATCACAAACTCCAGTCTTCGATCTTGGAGGTCACTGTGGGTGACCAGATCAAAGACCAGGGATTCCAGATAGCTAGACAACAAGGGATCGTCCAGTGTGGGAGCCTGTCGTCGAAAGGACTTTAGCCACCATTGCCCTAAATTGTATTCATAATCAGCGGAAAACAAACTGGTACTCGATTCTCCCAGATTGGGAATCTTAAGGCCTTCAGTTGATGATGTTGCGACACCTGACAACGCGAATAAGCCGACCAGTCCCCAAGCTGCGTATCGGAGATGGCGCTTTAAATGCTTAGCAAGGTATTCTGTGCAGAGTTTCATGGGCGCACTTTATCGTAAGTCCAACTTGTTTGGTCGTATTGTCCATTAAGAGTTCACAGGAAAATGCCCCACAGCCGTTATAATGTGAATTAAACGCGTAATCAGGAACGCAATTCATGTCCGATAAACACATCGACGCCAGAGGTCAAAAGTGTCCTATGCCACTGCTTATGGCAAAGCGTGGCCTAAGAGATATGGCTCCGGGCGCTGTATTGGAATTGCTGGCTACAGATCCTGGCTCAACGCGAGACTTTCAATCATTGCAACGACTGGCGGGGCACGGTGTTGAATCTCAAACGCTGACGGATGGTAGTTTCCGTCATCGAATCACTAAGGCATCTCCATGATTAATATCTTCAGAAAGTGGTATGACCGCTACCTTAGTGAGGAAGAGTCGGTTTTGTTGTTGGTCATGTTATTGACCAGTCTTGTCCTCCTGGCGACCGTGGGACATATTTTTACGCCTATTTTTGTTGCCGTAGTGCTCGCGTATTTAATGCAGGGAGTTGCCAACCAGCTTTACGAATGGGGGTTATCTACGCGAATTGGTGTGTGGGTTGCGACGTTAATGTTCACCAGTGCATTTTTTGCTTTTGTCTTGGGACTTTTGCCGCTGGTATGGCGACAGCTAGTCAGTCTTGCTCGCGAGGCTCCCGCTATGGTCGATCGAGGACGTGCCGCTCTGTCGGTGTTGCCCGAAAAGTATCCAGCGATTATTACTCAAGAACAAATCAATCTTGCCATGAACAGTGTTCAAGGTGATATGGCCCATCTTGGACAGCTGCTGGTGACAAAGGGATTTAGTAGTATTCCGGGATTACTCGCGGTGCTGGTTTACATGGTACTCACACCGCTTATGGTCTTTTTCTTTCTTAAAGACCGCGACCAAATTTTGGATTGGGCCACTTCATTTCTACCCGCTGAACGGCCGATGCTTAGCCGGATCTGGTCCGAAATGAATCTTCAATTTGCTAATTATGTGCGTGGCAAAGTGATTGAAATCATTATTGTTGGCGGCGTGAGCTACGCTGCCTTTGCGTTTTTGGGACTAAATTATGCGGCGTTATTGGCTCTTTTAGTGGGACTGTCCGTCATAATTCCCTACATTGGTGCAACTTTGGTGACCATTCCGGTGGTGGCCGTGGCGTTTTTTCAATGGGGTATAAGCCCCAATTTTTATTGGGTTTTGGGTGCGTATGGCGTCATTCAGTTACTCGACGGAAACGTCTTAGTACCACTGCTTTTTAGTGAGGCGGTTAATCTCCACCCTGTGGCCATTATTGTTGCCGTGCTGTTCTTTGGGGGTATCTGGGGTGTGTGGGGTGTGTTTTTCGCCATTCCGCTAGCCACTTTGGTCAGCGCCATTTTCAGTGCCTGGCCCACCGCTATTCATGAACAACCGACCTAATTGACGGTCTAAACACTTCGAATCTGCCCGGCGTCCAGGAGGGACCCATGAACTACTTATCAATGATGAATACGCGAATCTCGATTCTGGGGCTCTTGGCGAGCGCTCTCTTATTCGGCTGTACGCAGCACGACGACGCTAGCGATGCCGAAACCAACTCTGCCACAGAGTCTGCGCCTATCAGCGTTATCGTGAGTCCAAATGATAGTCGAGAATATCGATCAGTTTCGCTGGCAAACGGCATTGAAGTTTTGTTGGTTTCAGACCCACTGGTTGAGAAGTCCGCGGCTTCGCTCAGCGTGGGAGTGGGTCTTATGTTCGACCCCATGGAATATCAGGGTATGGCCCACTACCTAGAGCACATGTTGTTTATGGGCACCGAGGCGTTTCCCGAAGTTGATGCTTACATGAATTTTATGAGCGAAAACGGAGGCACTCGAAACGCCTACACGTGGCTTGATATCACCAATTATATGTTCGAGATAAAGAACAGTGCCTACGAAGGTGCCTTAGATCGATTTTCGCACTTCTTTAAAACGCCTTTGTTGGACCCTGAGTATATTGAAAAAGAGAAAAATGCGGTTAACGCCGAATGGTCTATGCGCCGGGAAATGGACTATTTTGGAATTTTTAAGCTCGGTCGGAGTTTTTTGGGCGAGCACCCAGCCAACCGATTTCTAATCGGTAATTTAGAGAGCTTGGCCGATAAGCCCGGTTCATCGTTACACAGCGCAACCGTTGATTTTTTTGATCAGTACTACTCGGGAAATATCATGAAGGTGGCTATGGTTAGCGACCGTGATCTCGATCAGATGGAGGCATTGGCTCGACAATACTTTGCTGGCGTACCCAACAAGGCTGTCCCTGAGCCGGTTGTAACTGAGCAGATCAATATGGCTCAAGCTGCTGGCAAGTTGGTGCACTATGTGCCACTTGAAGATCAACGGATGCTACAGCTGGTTTTTCTCATTGACGCGAACCAAGAGCTATTTAGGGTTAAGCCAAATGAATATCTGGCGTACATCTTGGGATCTGAAATGCCCAATACCCCAGCCGCAAAGCTGAAAGAGTTGGGCTGGGCGAGCTCCCTTAGTGTTATGGCATCGCCCAATGGCCTCGGTAACTATGGCACATTTAGCATTGATATCGACCTTACCGAAGCAGGTATGGAGCAGCGTTCAGCTATTGTCGATATGGTATTGGGCTACATTGAACTGCTGCGCGCGGAGGGTATAGACGATAGGTACGCCAGTGAGTTTGCCACCTCGTTAAACAACCGCTTCAGATTTTTGGAGAAAGTCAATGATTTTGCCTACGTGTCGCAACTGGCCGAGTCCATGCAAAATTATCCGACGCTGCATGCTATCGATGCACCTTATCGCTTCGAGGGGTTCGATGCCGCAGCGGTTTCCAGAGTTTTAGATCAACTTATCCCTGAGCGACTCAACGTTTGGTATATCGCCAAAGACGAGCCGGCGACCGAAGAAATGCACTTCTATGCGGGTAAATTTAGTGTTGAACCCTTGGTGCTGTCCACGTCAGCCGAACAAGTAGCCTTGGCTTCAGAAAATGGATTAGCTATGCCTGCACTCAATACCTTGCTGCCAGAATCTTTTGCGGTTGACCATGCTGTGGGTGAGCCCGTCAAGGTTGTCGATACGCCCGATGCCGAGTTTTGGCTGCAAGGAAGCGCCGCTTTTCCAGGGCAGCCTAAAGGCTTTACTCAGCTACAACTCAATACCCAAGAGCAGGCGACAAATGCGCAAGCCAGCGTCTTGTCAGCGCTTTGGGCCGATCTTTATGGGCAGCAACAAACAACGCTGCTCACCGAAGCTTCAATTGCTGGAATGAACGCCTTTGTGATGCCGGGGTTCGGACTTCAAATGTCTTTCTCAGGCTTTACCGATAAGCAGCCGGAGTTGATAAAACGGTCCCTTGAGGCACTGCGCATTAAGCCCTCGCAGGAAGAATTTACGCAGGCCGTCGATCGCTTTACCCGGGGTATTGAAAACTCGCGGTATGGATTTCCTGTCCGTCAGCTGTTTCCAGCGCTGCGGCGTTTGACACAGACCGGCGCATTCAATCAGAACGATTTGTTACAAGCGGCCAAAGCTGCGACACCCGCGAAATTGGATGATTATATTCAACAACAACTCGGTAGCGCCTATGTGCGAGGTTACCGCTTTGGTAATTACAGCGAAAAAGATGTTCAAGCCTTGGCTGACGTCGTCTCCCAGGTGCTCCCCGGCCGTTCTGGCAACGCCTACACCCGGGCCGATATTTATGCGCCACAACCGGGCAGTACCCTGATTTATCAAGATAGTCTGCCCGTAGAAGATTTGGGTATGTTGTACTTGTTTGCAGCGCCAGAGGCTACCATCGAAAATGCGGCCAAAGGGGAGCTGCTCGCTGCACATTTATCGAACCGGGCGTTTAACCAGCTGCGTACCGAGGAGCAGTTAGGTTATGCCGCCGGTGGCTTTGCCACACAACTGGGCGACCACCCAATGGTCGGTTTTTACATACAAACGCCGGTTAAAGCACCGGTTGCCATGCTGAAGCGCTTCGACCGGTATCGCGCAGAATTTGTCTCAGATTTAGAGGCTCTTGATGAGGCTGAATTTGAGCGGATTAAAGCTGGTGTCATCACCAACCTAACACAGCCTCCCAAGAACCTTTCAGAAGAGGCCGGGCCGTTTTTAATGGATTGGAATCGCGAGCGCTATAATTTCGATACTCGGACTCGTCTCATTGCGGCTGTAAAGCAAGTGACCCTCGAGGCGGTCCGCGAGTATTATGATGCCACCGTTATGAGCGATTCACCCTCACGGGTACTAGTGCAGCTCAAAGGCACGGCATTTGCCGATAAACCTTTCGCTGCAATCGAAGGGGCGAAGATTGTGGAAGATGTTGCGCTGTTTCATCAAAGTATGCCCCTGCAAGCCCGCTGATTACCCTGACAGTCGCCTCAGATCCTGAGGCGACTCACGCTTTTGTTCGCCGTTATCGTATAAACATGGCATTTCGCCGCATAAAAATAAGTTCTAATATAGAACTATGTAGAAAAATCCTCGATTTAGTGTAGCTTTTCCATGAAATTCGCCAGCCATTTAAATTCTATTATAGAACCCAGTGGCTTTTCGGGTGTTTTTGCAGGTTTTTTTGTGTCGCCTGGTGCGGCGAGCTTGTCAAAGCGGAGCCTAATAGGTCGGAGAGAGACAGTGACTGAGCAACCCATCCTCGATGTACAAGAGCGACAAGAATGGCTTGATGCCCTCGATTCAGTAGTTCGAGCGGGTGGGGTTGCCGCTGGGGAGGCGCTGATCAACGCTTTGTCTCAGCACGCTGAAAATACGGGGGTGCCCCTACCTCGAGCCATTACCACGCCATTTCGCAACACCATTACGCCCGCAAATGAGCGGCCTATGCCGGGCGATTTATTTATGGAGCGACGTATACGCTCGTTGATTCGCTGGAACGCGATGGCGATGGTTATGCGCGCCAATGACAACGAGGAGGGGCTGGGGGGGCACATCTCAAGCTTTTCGTCGAGCGCAACGCTTTATGACGTCGGCATGAATTACTTCTTTCGGGGCACTGAAAATGGCCATCCCGGCGATCTCGTCTTTTATCAGGGGCATAGTGCGCCGGGTATGTATGCTCGGTCCTTTCTCGAAGGCCACATTACGCAAACCCAGTTGGAGAATTTTCGTCGTGAAGTAGACGGGCAGGGGCTCAGTTCTTATCCCCACCCCTGGCTAATGCCAAATTATTGGCAGTTCCCTACCGTTTCAATGGGCTTGGGGCCAATTCAAGCGATATACCAGGCTCATGTCATGAAGTATCAGCAAAACCGTGGGCTAGTTGACCACCGTGACCGAAAGATTTGGTGCTTTCTCGGAGATGGTGAGTGCGATGAGCCCGAATCACTCGGAGCCATTGCACTGGCGGGACGAGAAAAGCTCGGCAATCTTCACTTTGTCATCAACTGCAATTTGCAGCGGCTCGACGGCCCGGTCCGGGGTAATGGCAAAATCATTCAGGAGCTAGAGGGCGTTTTTAGGGGCGCGGGTTGGAACGTGATTAAGGTGATATGGGGTCGCAAGTGGGACGCCTTACTGGAGCGTGATACCTCAGGTTTACTGCAGCGACGAATGGACGAGGTTTGTGACGGAGAGTTGCAAAACTTTAAATACAACGGTGGAGCCTACACTCGAGAACACTTCTTCGGTAAATACCCTGAAACCCTTGAGCTAGTGAAGGACTTAAGCGACGAAGAGATTATGCACCTCAATCGTGGCGGCCACGACCCTTACAAGGTTTATGCTGCGTATTCAGCCGCTTGCGAAGAAACCACGCGTCCCACCGTAATATTGGCAATGACGGTCAAAGGTTACGGTACGAGTGAGGCTGGCGAAGCCAGCAATGAAACTCACTCGCTAAAAAAATTGGATTTGGCCAGTTTGAAAGCCTTCCGCGATCGTTTTGGGATTCCCATTAACGATCGCGAACTTAAGGAAGTACCCTTTTATCGACCGCCGGCCGATAGCCCCGAAATGCGTTACATGAACGAACGGCGTGCAGAGCTGGGCGGCCATATTCCAGCGCGGCGTGCGCAATCTGAATTCTTACCAGCGCCGGCAAAAAGTGCTTTTGCGAGTCAGTTGAAATCCAGCGGCAAACGGGAAATTTCAACAACGATGGCGTTTGTTCGTATTTTGTCGTCACTTATTAAAGACAAGGCTCTGGGAGAGCGCGTGGTGCCTATTGTCCCCGATGAAGCACGAACTTTTGGTATGGAGGGCATGTTCCGCCAGCTGGGAATTTATTCTTCGGTAGGGCAGCAATATACCCCCCATGACGCTGGGGGAATTTTGTACTACAAGGAAGATGTTTCAGGGCAAATTTTGGAAGAAGGTATTAATGAAGCGGGCGCTTTTTCCGCCTGGTTGGCCGCTGCGACATCCTACAGCGTCTCCGACTACCCCATGGTGCCCTTCTTTATTTTTTATTCCATGTTTGGTTTTCAGCGCATTGGTGACCTGGCTTGGGCTGCGGGAGATAGTCAGGCTCGAGGGTTTCTAATTGGCGGTACTTCTGGGCGTACCACGCTTAACGGTGAAGGCTTACAGCATCAGGATGGTCATAGTCACCTTATGGCCGCCACTGTTCCCAACTGCATCAGCTACGACCCAACCTATGGCTACGAGTTGGCGGTAATCATTCAGGACGGAATGCGTCGCATGTACGAGGTTGGTGAAAATGTTTTTTATTACATCACCACCATGAATGAAAATTATCATCACCCCGATATGCCTGAGGGTGTTGAGGACGGCATTGTTAAAGGTGCTTATGCGCTAAAGGCTGCCACCGTTAAAGATGCTCCGCGGGTTCAACTCATGGGTGCGGGCACTATTTTGCGGGAGGTTGAGGCTGCGGCAGAGATACTGGAGCAAAACTATGGCATTGGGGCCAACGTTTGGAGTCTCACAAGTATTAATGAATTGGCACGAAACGGTGCAGATGCCGTGCGCTGGAATCGTTTACATCCTACAGATGAACCTCAAACGCCTTACATCACAGGATTATTAGCCGATCAAAAAGGGCCTACAGTTATTGCCACAGACTACATAAAGGCTTACGCAGAGCAGTTGAGAGAGTTTATTCCTGGTAGGTGCACTGTGTTGGGTACTGACGGATTTGGTCGCAGTGATACTCGTAAAAATTTGCGCCAGCATTTTGAAGTAAGCCGCGATTTTATTGTGATTGCTGCGTTAAAAGCTCTGGTCGACGAGGGGGCCTTGCAGGCTGCAGTAGTGGCTCAAGCGATTGAAGCATTGGGAATCGATGTCGAGAAAACTAACCCGCGCAACGCCTGAGAACTGAGGAGTCTACTTATGTCTGTTACCGTAATAGTTCCCGATATCGGGGGTGCCGAAGGCGCCGAAGTTGTCGAAATTTTCGTTGCTGTTGGTGACGTGATTGAAGTCGAACAGAGTCTTATTGTTGTCGAGTCTGATAAAGCTTCAATGGAAATACCGGCGACCGTTGCCGGTAAAGTGATTGAGCTTCGGGTTGCTTTGGGAGATGCATTATCAGAGGGTGATGCAGTCTTAGTCGTAGAGACTGAAGCCGCTGAAGCACCGAGTGAAGATGAGGCTAACTCGGCAGATGAATCGGCGAACCCAGCAGTGGCGGTGGAGACTCACAGTGCTGAAGGTGCTGCTAAGGAGGAATCACAAGATGCATCGGATGTCGCCAGCAAAACGTTAGAACCGACAGACACTCAAACTGTTGTAGAGCAATCAGCATCAGCGATCAGCAGTTCAGTGCCCTCCGGGCCGGCGGCTTCCAAAAATGCTGCGCAAACCAAGACAGATGCCGATGTATATGCCGGTCCTGCGGTACGAAAATTGGCGCGAGAGTTCGGAATTGATCTGTTAGAGGTTGTGGGTTCTGGTCGGCGTGGACGGATCTTGAAAGAAGATCTCCAGGCGTTTACCCGAGAGAATCTTCGAAAGTCCTCCAATGCCGCCACCGGCACAGCAGTGCCGCTCGTGCCCGAGGTCGACTTCAGTCAGTTTGGTGAGGTCACCATAGAGCAAAGGTCTCGTCTTGATCAGATGACGGCAACTAACATGTCGCGTTCCTGGCTCAATGTGCCGCATGTCACGCAGTTCGAAGGCGCTGACATTACCGATCTTGAAGACTTTCGAAAATCAATGAAGCAGGAGGCGGAGCGACTGGGTAACAAGCTCACGCCAATGCCCTTTGTACTTAAAGCTTGTGCCGTAGCCCTTGCGGCGCATCCAAAGATGAAGTCCTCATTGGCAGCCGCAGGCAAAGAGTTGGTTTACAAGCAGTATTGCCATATTGGAATGGCCGTTGATACGCCAGCAGGGTTGGTGGTTCCGGTTATCCGCGATGTCGACAAAAAAGGCATTTGGCAGCTCGCTGAAGAAATTCGTGATATGGCTGGGCGCGCACGAGAGAAGAAACTCACCCCAGCACAAATGCAGGGTGGTGTGTTTACTATCAGCAGTTTGGGGGGCATCGGAGGAGAGGGATTTACGCCGATTGTGAATACCCCGGAAGTGGCGATTTTAGGGCTGTCTCGAGCCGAGATAAAGCCGGTTTGGGACGGTGAATCATTTCAACCGCGACAAGTTTTACCGCTGTCACTCTCTTACGATCACCGTGTCGTCAACGGGGGCGATGCCGGGCGATTTTTGACGGACTTAGCTGCCTTACTCTCTGATGTAAGGCGGATCATTCTATAGACGGCAGCTGACCGCCTTGGTGCGCTCCATGTTAGACTGCGTATTGCAGATAACTAACCACTGTCGATGCCTATCAGAGTTTCGGAGCGCCCATGATTATCAAACCCCGAGTCCGCGGATTTTTGTGCATTACCACGCACCCTGAAGGCTGTCGTGAAAACGTCAGTCGGCAAATACGGCATGTGCAAACTGGAGGGGCCATTGCAGAGGGTCCCAAACGGGTTCTGGTGCTCGGTGCATCGACCGGTTATGGCTTGGCTTCAAGAATTACGGCGGCCTTTGGTGCGGGTGCATCAACTTTGGGCGTCTTTTTTGAAAAGCCGGGAACCGACCGTAAACCCGGGACCGCCGGTTGGTATAACGCCGCAGCCTTCCACAGCGCGGCAGACGAAGCCGGCCTTTACGCCAAGAGCATTAACGGCGATGCCTTTTCTGATGACGTGAAAGCGCGTGTTATCGATCTGATCAAAGAAGATTTAGGGGCGATTGATCTTGTGGTCTATAGCCTTGCGGCGCCACGCCGTACTCACCCGAAAACTGGGGTAGTGCACACCTCAACGCTGAAGCCTATTGGCTCTGACACCGTGCAAAAAGGGGTGAATACCGATAAGGAAGAAATTCAGGAGTACCACTTAGAAGCGGCCAATCAAGAAGAAATTGATAACACGGTTGCTGTCATGGGCGGCGAAGACTGGCAAATGTGGATTGAAGCACTTGATGAAGCCGGTGTTCTCGCGGAAGGCGCAAAAACCACGGCTTATACCTATATTGGCGAAAAAATAACCTGGGATATTTATTGGCACGGCACCATTGGAGCGGCCAAGAAAGATCTCGATAAACGGGTTGTTGATATTCGCGAGCGTTTGGCAGCTCGGGGTGGGGATGCTCGAGTATCGGTTCTGAAGGCGGTCGTCACTCAGGCTTCGGCGGCTATTCCTGCCATGCCTATTTATCTGGCTATATTATTCAAGGTGATGAAGGCTCGAGGGGAGCACGAGGGTTGCATTGAGCAGGTGAACCGACTTTTCAGAGATTCCCTTTATGGCACCGCGGCAGGTCCCGATGCCGATGGTCGCTTACGCGCTGACAACCTTGAGCTGAATCCTGAGGTGCAAGCTGAGGTGGCTGAGATTTGGGAGCAAATCAACACCGATAACCTAAAAACATTGTCTGACTTCGACGGGTATCGTCAGGAGTTTTTGCAGTTGTTTGGGTTCGAAGTTGATGGTGTAGATTACGACGCCGATGTGAATCCTGAGGTCCCCATAGCGCAAGTGGTTGAATGACATGCTGACTCCGGGCGTTGTTCATAAACTGTCGGATCGGGTGCGTCGATTGGTAGCTCCCAACCCGGGTCCTATGACTGGGCCAGGCACAAATACTTATTTGATCGGTAGCGGCAGCAACGTCGCAATTCTCGATCCTGGCCCTGCCATTGAGTCGCATATTGATACGATTATTGAGGCCTGCGCTGGCAGGGCTTCCAAGGTCGTCTGCACCCATACTCATCCAGATCATTCACCCGCCGCGGCT
Organism: uncultured Luminiphilus sp.; assembly: GCA_938091995.1. GTDB lineage: Bacteria > Pseudomonadota > Gammaproteobacteria > Pseudomonadales > Halieaceae > Luminiphilus. Next base: position 16,866 of record CALKNZ010000106.1, read on the forward strand.
ATTTTGGCGGATCGGCTAAAGGTTCCCATGATTGGTGCGGTGACCGCTGATGATCGTCATCAGGACTTAACCTTCAAACCCGACGGTGACCTGAAAGATGCCGACCTCATTACCGGCGATGGCTGGACATTGCGGGCCATTGCTACCCCCGGGCATGTCGACAACCACTTTTGCTATTTGCTGCAGGAGGAGGGCTTGGTATTTGCGGGGGACCATATTATGAACGGTTCTACGGTGGTTATTGTGCCTCCCGGCGGCAGCATGCAAGCTTACATTGCGTCGTTACGGAAGTTGCTCGATTACGATGTCACGGCAGTAGCCCCCGGCCATGGAGAAGTTATTCCTGATTGTCGAGGTGAAGTTGAGAAGTTGGTGAGGCATCGTTTGATGCGTGAACATAAGGTGATGTCGGGTTTACGGAAGGTCGGCCCGGCAGATCTCGATAACTTGGTGGTCGTGGTGTATGACGATGTCGATCCGGCTCTGCACGAGTGGGCGAAGCTATCGATGTTAGCCCACCTTATAAAACTGCAGAGCGAGGGCACTGCGTCGGTTCGCCAGGATGTGTGGGAAGCCGTAGATAGCTGACGTCATTGACGTTGATGGTCCGTCTGAAGCGATAAAAGATGGCCGTAGAAGTAGTATTTCTAGGCCGCTTTTGGGTAGCATTGGCGGCGAGCGCGTTACAACTCATGACCATCTGTGACAATAGGGCCTCAAGGTCTTAGTCAGCAGCACACAATGAGTTTTTTTGAGCAGTCACCAGCTGTTCTTACGGTTCTTTTCTGACAACAACTCAGCAACATATAAAAAGGAAAACGTTATGCAAGGTCTGATGATGGACGTCCCACTCACCATTACTTCCATTATTCAGCACGCTGAGAGCGTCAATGGGCACAAAGAAATTGTGTCGGTGACCCGTGATAATCCTCGGCATCGTTACACCTACAAAGATGCTTTTCGCCGCAGTCGGCAGTTGGCCAATGTCATCGCAGGTTGGGGGTTATCTCAGGGCGACCGAATTGCCACACTTGCCTGGAATGATTACCGACATCTTGAAGCCTATTACGCTGCAGCGTGTTCAGGGTATGTGTGTCACACCATCAATCCCCGATTGTTTCCGGAACAAATCGTTTACATTATTAATCACGCCGACGATCAGTACATATTTGTCGACCCCGATTTTTGGCCCCTGATTGAACAGGTGGCCGCAGAGTGCAATAACGTCAAGGGCTGGGTGGTCATGGCAACCCCTGAGAATATGCCCGATACGCAGCTTGCCAACGTGCATTGTTACGAATCGCTATTAGAAGGGCAGTCTGATCAGTTTTCATGGCCAGAACTCGATGAAAATGCCGCCTGTGCACTTTGTTATACCTCGGGAACGACGGGTAATCCAAAGGGCGTTCTCTACAGTCATCGTTCCACGGTGTTGCATACCTACGCCACCCTTATGCCAGATGCTCTGGGCATGTCTGGTGGCGATGTGGTCATGCCGATTGTGCCTATGTTCCACGTCAACGCCTGGGGCAATCCTTACGCCTGTCCCGTTGCGGGCTGCAAAATGGTAATGCCGGGTAACAAGATGGGCGACGGTGCAACTTTAGCCGCCCTGATTAATGAAGAGGGGGTCACAATGTCGGCGGGCGTCCCGACGGTTTGGCTCAACTTGCTGAATTACCTCCGCAGTGAGGGCTTGCGTGTCGATACGCTGAAGCAGATCGTCGTCGGCGGCTCTGCGTGTCCACTATCGATTATGGAAGAGTTCGACACCTATGGGGTGGACTCACGGCACGCCTGGGGTATGACGGAAATGAGTCCGTTGGGTACTGCTAATGCAGCGGGAGCGCATCGTGGCCTTCACAGCGAGGAAGAATTTACGCGACTGCGCATGACTGTCGGCACGCCAATCTGGGGTGTAGAGGTGAAGATCACTGACGACGATAACAACGCCTTGCCACACGATGGCGTGGCTTTTGGTGCCCTCAAAGTCAGGGGGCCTTGGATTTGTTCCAGCTATTACAAGCTGGAGGGTTCTGATGCTCATGCCGAGCCCGGCTGGTTCGAAACTGGGGATGTCGCCACGATTAGTCCGGAAGGTTATGTCGCTATTACCGACCGCACCAAGGACGTCATCAAGTCAGGTGGTGAGTGGATTTCATCGATTGAGGTGGAGAATTGCGCCACAGGACATCCTCAGGTTGCAGAGGCTGCGGTTATAGGCCGGATGCATCCCAAGTGGGGTGAGCGACCTTTGTTAATTGTGGTGCGAAACGCTGAGGGTGCCGACCTTCAGCCTGAGGCATTGAAGGCCTTTCTGGATGGCAAGATTGCCAAGTGGTGGATACCCGATGACGTTCAGTTCATTGAGGATATGCCCCACACGGCCACCGGAAAAATTCAAAAAACTGCCCTTCGTGATATTTTTGCCGACTACCAATTCCCCGACGCCTAGGGCCTATTGCGTTCCTGAGGCGAGCTATTTGCGGTTGTAGCCGCAGAAAACCTGCCCGAATAGACTTCATCATGGGTTTCTTGACGAATTAATGCGCCTGTAGTGTAAGACCTGTGATGACGGTCACGGGCCCGCGTCGCCACGCCGGCTGAGCGCCTTCATAGTGGTATTATTTGGACGTTGGGATAGTTATGAGAGGTCTAAACGTTACTATTATGGGTTGCAGTAAATCGTGTATGGGTTGCAGTAAATCGTGCAGAGCCTATGTTGCAAACAAGTGCGTACCAACAGGTGCGAACTAAATTGGGGTTTCGATGAAAAAGATCGGTGAGATACTCATTGAAGCAGGGAAGGTATCGGAACGCGATATCGATCGTGCTTTGCTGGCCCAGCGTGAGATGGGCGAGCGAATCGGGCAAGTTCTCATCAAACTTGGGCTGGTGTCTGAGCTTGATATGATCCAGGCTTTATCGCAGCAGCTCGATATTCCTGTGCTGTTGGGCCCTGATTATCCCGAAGAGCCCGTCGCGCTGCCTGAAATTCCAGAGATTTTCTTGCTTTCCAATGGCGTGGTGCCGGTCAAGCGTACCGACGACGCGGTGGTCTTTGCCGCCTCTATGCCCCAAGACGCCTATCTCAAAAAAGCGCTGGCCATGTCCTTAGACAAGACTGTAAGCGTGGTTTTTGGTCTTGAGACGGACATCACTAAGGCGCTGGATGCTCGAGATCAATCGACCAGTGAGGACGAAGATGATGAGTTCGGGGATCGCTTTTCCGGCCAAAGCGATGACGAATTTATTGAGCACCTTAAAGACCTCGCCAGTGAGGCCCCTGTTATTCGTCTGGTGAACCAAATTATTCACCGGGCTGTTGATATTGCTGCTTCAGACATTCACATCGAGCCCTTCGAGGAAGGTCTGCAATTGCGTTATCGCGTTGATGGCGTTTTACAAGAGCAGCCTGACCCCCCGGGGGCTAATCTTGCGCCTGCCATTGCATCGCGCATTAAACTGCTCTCTGGGATGAATATTGCTGAGCGACGACTACCCCAAGATGGCCGCATTATGACGCGGGTAAAAGGGCATGAGTTGGATTTGCGTGTGTCGACTATTCCAACGGTGCACGGTGAAAGCATTGTGATGCGTGTTCTTGATCGCGAAAGCATCCGCCTCAGTCTTTCCGATATGGGGTTTTCTGACGACACGCTGGCACGGTATCAAACACTGTTGGCTAAGCCCCATGGGGTTCTGTTGGTAACTGGCCCTACGGGTTCGGGTAAAACGACGACGCTTTATGCTTCTTTGGCATCTCTTGACTCTGAGAGTCTGAAAATCATCACGGTTGAAGACCCCGTTGAATACCAGTTAGAGGGTGTTAATCAAATTCAGGTGCAGGCTCAGATTGAGCTCACTTTTGCGAGATCGCTGCGCTCTATTTTGCGCCAAGATCCCGACATCATCATGATCGGTGAGATGCGTGATACCGAGACGGCTCAGATTGGTGTGCAATCAGCTTTAACCGGCCACCTAGTGCTCTCAACACTGCATACCAACACCGCTGCAGGCGCTATTACGCGACTCGAAGATATGGGTGTTGAGCGTTATCTGATTACCTCATCGGTTAATGGGGTGCTGGCGCAACGCCTTGTTCGAACACTCTGCTCGAGCTGCAAAGAGACCGTAGAGTTGTCTGAAGTGGCTATTCGAAAATACAGCTTGCAGCGGTTTTTGTCAGACGGGCAGCAAACCGTTTATCAGGCTAAGGGCTGTGACCAGTGTGGTCATACGGGTTATGTGGGACGTACTTCGATTCACGAGCTCTTTTTGCTCGATGAAGACATGCACCGGGTCATTATGGAGGGCGCCGACGCCACCATTTTGCATAGCGCCGCACGACGCCAGGGTATGATCACCCTATATGAAGACGGTTTGCGTAAGGTCGTGCAGGGTCAGACCTCGTTAGAGGAGGTCATGCGGGTCACCCAAGATCAAAGCGGTGACGGGGAAGCCGTCGACCCAACACCGATTGCTAAGCCCTCACGTTCAGAGAATGCTATCGCCTGATGCCAGCGTTCACCTACAAAGCTGTGGGCCGTGATGGCAAGGCTCAGCAGGGCGTTATTGAGGCAGATGCTCTCGATTTGGCGACTCGACAGCTACGTGCCCGAGGCCTCACGCCGCTTAAAATCGTAGAGGGCGATGGTGAGGCCGATGCCAAACCGCCCACCCGGCAGGAAGTGTTGTCGATGACTACTGAGCTGTCGGTACTGTTACGGGCAGGACTGCCTTTAGACCGAGCGCTTAAAGTACTAATAGACATGGACGGACAGCCGCATATGCGGGCCGTGTTGACCGACCTCTTAAAGGCGGTAAAGGGCGGTAAATCACTGTCTTTGGCACTACAGCCCTATGATGAAATATTTGGCCCCTTCTATCTCAGTATGGTGAGAGCGGGGGAGGCTAGTGGCCAGCTGTCTGCGGTTCTTGATCGTCTTGTTGAGCATCTGGAAAGTGCCAAGGCCACCCGAGACTCCATTGTCTCGGCGCTTATTTACCCGTCAATTTTGTTGGTAGTGGCGGTTATTTCTGTGGTTGTGATGCTGGGCTTCGTGGTACCACAGTTTGAAACGTTATTTAACGACATGGGTGATGCTTTGCCCGGTATGACCAAGGCGGTCATTGCTGCGGCGGAATTTATCAAAGCCTGGGGCTTGGTTGTCGGCGTCTTGGTAGCTGTCTTGGTATTAATCATACAGCGGTGGGCAATCTCACCCTCAGGAAAAAGCTCCCTTGATCGAAAACTTCTCTCTTTACCCATAGCAGGGAATATTGCTTTTGAATATGAGATGGCTAAATTTGCTCGTACTGTAGGCACGCTGTTAGGCAATGGCGTTTCCCTGTTGAAGGCTATTCAAATAGCGATCGATACCGTGGGCAACGTGCCGCTCAAGGAGGGGCTTAATGTGTTGCCCTCTGCGGTTAAGGCCGGCAAACGTATGTCCTTGGCGCTGGAGGAGACAGAAATGTTCACCCCCATGGTTATTCAAATGACCCGAGTGGGAGAGGAGTCTGGACGGCTTGACGATATGATGCTTGAGTTGGCGTCTGTCTTTGAGGGGCACGTGGCGTCGGGTGTAAAGCGATTGCTGACGCTACTGGAGCCGTTACTCATTTTAACGATGGGCGCCATTATTGCGGTGATTATCATTTCAATTTTGATGGGCATTTTGTCAGTTAACGACCTCGCTATTTGAGGTAAGGCAGTTGACGCTAGGGTGGGTATTTTGCAAAAAAGAGGAATAACAATGTATAGACATCGCAATCGACGCCAGCGTGGCTTTACGCTAATGGAGCTTTTAGTCGTTCTGGCGATATTAGGGCTGTTGGTCAGTTTAGTGGGTCCTCAAGTGCTGAATCAGCTGGGTGGCGCGAAATCTAAAACCGCGAGAATTCAGATTCGAGACCTAGAGCAGGCGTTGGAAATGTATAAGCTCGATGTAGGCCGATTTCCCTCAACAAACGAAGGGATGGAGGCCTTGGTCAAAAAACCGGGTGATGCCACGGGTTGGAATGGACCTTACTTGAAAGGGGGCAAGGTACCTAAGGATCCCTGGAAGCGTGAGTACAACTACAAGTATCCGGGACAAAATGCCGAGCTCGATATTTTTAGTTACGGACAAAACGGGTCTCCGGGTGGTGATGGTGAGGACGCTGACGTTAACAACTGGGATTAAATCTCGAGGCTTTACTCTGGTAGAGATTGTCGCAGCCTTAACGGTCGTTGGGTTGGTGTTGGCGGTTGCTGTGCCTCAATCTATCCGTTTTTATGAATCGGCCCAATTGCGCGCGTCTGTTCGTGAAACCATTACGCTGCTCAATTCTGCGCGTTACGAGGCTGTCGCCAGCGGGATTGCTCAAGACGTGGTCATTTCCCCGCGAGATGGATCTATTCGTTTTGCCAAAAACCAGGTTGATTTTGACAGTAACGTAGAGGTAGCGGCTCACTCGGCGAAAGAAGTGAATAGAGACGGCTTTGGAATTATCCGCTTTTACCCCGACGGTGGAGCGAGTGGTGGCGGTATCGATATCATTCGAGATGGCGATTACACGGTGAAAATTGCGGTTGATTGGCTGGTGGGTCGCGTTGATGTCGATTTTGGGCGCGAAGATGCGTGAGCCGCGGCGTTACCAAAAGGGTTTTTCACTGTTAGAGGCGATGGTGGCCATTTCCATTTTGGGCATCGCGCTTGGGGGCTTATACAGTGCAGCTTCGGGTGCCACACGTAACGTAAGGGCCGATGAACGTTATGCCTTTGCCGTGGAGCTTGGGCGCTCCTTGTTAGCCGATAATGTTCAGGTACCCACGGCGGGCATGAGTGACAACGGTGTCACCGCCGGAGGGTTCAAATGGTCAGTGTCTACTCGTCCAGCGCCCTTAGGACGATCGGGACTGGAGCAGGGGGCTTTGCAAGAGATTGAGATTGTCGTCAGTTGGGCAGATGGGCTGCGCGATCGTCGTATTCAGCTCGATTCGATTGTTGAAGGCCTGCCTAATGATGAGACGCTGTGATGTGTCCATCACGAGGTTTTACGTTAGTTGAAGTCATTGTAGCCCTAGGGATTTTTTCCCTGATCATGTTGGCAACGGTGAGTGGTTACCGCACCTTGGGCAACACGGCTAGTACCATTGATCGCATGACCGATCGTACCGACGAGTTACGCAGTGTGAGTGCTTTCCTTCGAGATGCACTGGAAAATACGGTCGTTGGTACAGCGAGTGGCGGTGGCGATGAAATGACTTTTGGGGGTTCAGCTGCCAGCGCTGGACCCGTCACTTTTTTCAAGGTAACGCAGGGGAGTCTTGAGTGGCGTGCCAAAATTTTATTCGGTGAAGCCTATGGTGGTAGTTACTTTCTTCGATTGGCAAAGCGCAATGATCAGTTAGTGCTGCAGTGGCAGGAACCTCAGGGTCAGTTTGAGCCGGGTGTCTGGAACACCGCCCCGTCGAGAAAAGTGCTGGATAACTTGCAGGTCTTTGAAGTTTGGACTCGTATGGATGCTCAGTCGAAGTGGAGCCGCGGTGATATTCAACGCGAGCCGCCGGGCCATGTGAAGTTGATCATCAAAGCGAATGATCGATTTTGGCCGGAGCTGATTATGACGGTGCAGCGATGATCTGGGGCATGAAAGGTCGGGCGATTGATTCCGTTGAACGTCAGCGCGGTGTGGCTTTGGGTATTGTCGTGTGGTTCATCGCGGGTATGACTTTGTTGGTGTCTGGCATTATTGCCGAGGCGAGAATTGATACGCGGATGGCTCAACTGCACTACTTCAGGGCTCAGGCCGCCGCCGCGGGGGATGGTGCCATTAATTTAGCCCTAGCGGAGCAAGAGGGCATGCGCGCCAGCGGTCAAGCTGGAGCTAATCGGCTGCAAAATTACCAGATCGGGCCAAGATCGGTAGAAGTGCGGATGATACCGGCGGGGGTGTTCGTCAACATAAGCAGTGAAGACTTACAGGGACTGCGGTCTTTGTTTGGATTGGCTGCGTCTCAGGCGCAGCAGCAAGGTATTTTTTGGGATGGATCTCCCGCTGCCTTGGCTGCCGCCGTGATAGAATTTCGAGATGGTGTGGGTGGACGACGCGGTAGTCTATTTCATAGCCCCGAAGATCTACTGCGCGTACCGGGGGTGACTCGGGGTGTTTATGAGGCGGTAAGAAGTTACATCACGGTGGGTGATCTCGCTGGCGGATTTCAGGGGGGTAACCAATCGGTGGAGTCAAAGCTAAATCAGCTAACAGCCGCCATACAAGGTGACGGACCGGTATTAAAAGGTCCAACTCAACATGCGGCAAATTCCTTGAGGATTGATGCAATAGTGAAGATTGGTGATCAACAATGGCTGCGTCGACGCTGGGCGACTCTCGATGAGGGTGGGTACTCAATGCTTCCCTGGCGCTTTGTCCGCACCGAAGCAGCGCGTCCCGTAGTGAATGGGAGTTCAGCTGTTGGCGAGTAAAAACCAATTTGAAGTTTTTGGTGTCGACGTACGAGATTACGGGCAGCTTTGGTTAGTTGCTTGGCGTGATTTTTTATTCGGTGACGATTCGCCGATTCGTCATGCCCTAGATTCACAAGTCATGTTGAAACATGCCGATGGGACCACAGCCTGTTATCAGGCAAGCCGAAAGGTGGAAAGCGCTACGGCGTCTTCCCAGGCTTATGCCATCCCAGACGAGCTTGTACTCAGCAGAAGTCTGTCTCTCCCCTCGATTGCCGAGGCAGATTTAGAGGCCGCTTTACACTTGGAAATCTCGGCCTGTTCACCGTTTGCTTTTGATGACACCGCGTCGGGTTGGCGCATCACCCGGGGTGAAGACAAACGTCTGTTGTCGGTCGACCTAGTCATTGCTTCGCGAACTGCTGTCATGGGTTTTCTGGGGGAACATTTCAATTTAACTGACCCCACTGAACCGGAGGTTTGGGCCGATACGGGTACCCATTGGGTGCGTTTGCGTGGGTTCGGTGAGACGGCTCGGGAAACCGATTATCGTCGCCGCATCATTCGATCGGGTGCGTTACTGGTGGCCAGTGTCGCGGTCCTGCTAATGCTCACCGGGTTATCCGTGATTTTGGCGGGGCGCGAGCTGACGGCTATGGAGGCGCTGCAGAATCAGGCATCGCAGCAGGCGCGCAGCGCGATCGAATCGCGTGACGAGCTGGCCGCCACCAACGCCGCGATTGCTGAGCTCAATAAGCTCAGCCGCCGGTTGCCTAGCCCGCAGCCTGAAATTCTTCGCCTCACCCAGCTATTACCCGATTCCGCTTACGTCACACAGTTCACTCAAGAGGGGCGTTCAATTCGGTTGCGTGGGCGTGGAACAGATGCCGCTGCACTGCAGGAGGCCATGACTCAAGAGGCCGCATTTAGGCAGGTGACCGCGCCTCAAGCCATCAGTCGGGTAGGCAACACGGGTCTGGAGCAGTTTTTTCTCGACATAGAGTTGAAGGTGACACCATGAGGCTCTGGATACGGGGTCATCGTCGCAGCGCCACACTCGTTATGCTCACCCTGACGCTGCCTGCCTATTTATTTACAGCGGCAATGGCAACCATGTTGTCGGCTCGAGGTGAATATCGCGAGCAGATAAACAGCATTGAGCCGCGGGTGGCGCGCATGCAAGGTCTTATCGCAAAAGAAAAAGAAATTCAGGAGTCTTTGGCTGGGGTTAACACCGTGGTCGCCGATCATATTTATCCTCAAAGCTCTGCTGCCGAGGCGGTTGCGGCGTCGCTGCAGGCCGAGGCCCGTCGAATCCTCTCAGAGGCCGGTATGGATATTACCAATAGTCAGGTTCTGAGGCCGCGCAAGCGTGATCAATTTGACTATGTGGCGGTGAAAATAGTGGCTAGAGGCACCTTGACGCAACTGGATCAAGGTTTGTCTGATCTGGATCAATTTCGGCCGGTTGTTTTTGTTGAGTCACTGGATGCTTTTCCAAATCGGCGACGTCGTAAACAAGAGACTGACTCTCAGGTATTAACGGTTTCCTTGCAGTTACTGTCTTTGAGGTCGGTGCTGTGAAGGGTCTGGGAAAATTGCTCACGCGCTATCAGGTTCAGCAAAATCCGCTAAAAACGGAAAGGCGAATTGAGTTATTTGTTCTTGCGCTACTGGCCTTGCTGCTCGTCAGCCTGGTGTTTGGTGGGTTGCGACTAGTGGCCAGTAGTGAGTTAGACCCCGTGTTTCCCTCAGCAGATTCGTTAGCGGTGCAAACGCTACAGTTGGGTGAAGGGTTAACTGACGAGCAGGCCGCAGAAATTTTGAATCGGCCGCTGTTTTGGCAGAGTCGCAGACCATTGGTTCCACCGCCCAAGGTTACAGCCAAGCCGAAGGCTAAAGCGCCTAAAAAACTGGAGGGTATTGCTTTGCTTGGCGTGTATGGTGCAGGTGATGGTTTGGGGTTGATTGCGACGGTTGACGGTGCGTTCACTCGAATTAACAAAGGTCAGTCCGTAAAAGGGTGGCAGTTTAGCGCCTATGAAGACGGCGCGGCGGTGTTTGTTAACGGTGGCAGAAGCACACAGTTGCCTTTGGAGCTGACAGCCCCAAGTGTCAAAGTTGTGACAGCTAGTCCATCTGTCAGTAAACCTGCTGTAGAGGCTCCTGCTGAAGAAGATGACGGGGGTGGCTTATCGTTTGGTGGGGCATCTTCCGTAAAGAAAAAAAAGGCTAACTGATGTCCGCTGATGTCTCTGCCGTGTCAGAAATGCCGGGGCGATATTTGCCCAGGTTGTATTCCGCTGGCAAAGTGAATTTGCGCGCAAGGTACACGTTAGCGGTGTATGACAATCAGCAACAATTCGGTACTCGTGGCAGTGGCGTCAAAAATGAATAGTGGATATTGAAATTACGGAAAACCGCCTAAACCGGCAGCATCCAATAAGAGATTTAAGGTATGAAACACGGGCAAAAAATACTGACAAAACGAATGTCGCCAGACTTTCTTAATACCGCTGTAAGCCGCTCTATTTTGGTCCTGGCAATTGCTTCTGCAATGGGGTGTGCCGAAATGGCAACCAAAGCACCTGCCGAAGGAGCAATAGATGCAGACGCTCCGCTGGCCCAATCGGCGTCTGCCTTGGCGAATGGGGCAGTAGAGCCCGACGAGGTGGTCGATGCAGAAGCCATCAAATACCGAGGTAATGACCAGGTGGTAGGGTTACCTCCAGCCAGAGATCCCGTGAGGTTTGTCGGCGATGCGGTCGCGCTGAGTTTTGAAAACGCGCCCTTGAGTGAGGTCACTCACGCAGTACTTTCGGATGTTCTCGGTATTGATTATTTGGTTGATGGGCCTATTCCGGGTGAAGTGACGTTGCGCACTCGTACGCCAATCGAGAGAGATCAGCTACTTTCTGTGCTTGAATCGCTATTAAAGGCAAATAACGTACTGTTAATTCGTGGTCGAGATAATCGGTTTATCGTGAGCAGCTCGCAAGGCGCAGCTCAAATGATGCCTCGAGTAATCAGT